>JBHPEA010000026.1:0-20620 GCA_042577505.1 Nanobdellota archaeon | reverse complement strand
CCCTAAATCTGCCCCAAAAACACTATGGAAGTGGTCAAAGGAAGCAATGCATTATAAGAAGTTGAAAAAAAGCGTTCTATGTCAACTTTGTCCTCATTCTTGTAATTTATCCAAGGACGATAGGGGAATTTGCAGAGTCAGAGTTAACAAAGATAATAAATTATATTCCTTAGTTTATGGAAATCCATGTGCAATGAATGTTGATCCCATAGAAAAGAAACCGCTTTTCCATTTCTTGCCAGGTTCAAATATATTCTCAATTGCAACAGCAGGTTGTAATCTTAGATGCCTGAATTGCCAAAACTCTGACATTTCACAATCAAAACCTGAAGAGTTGATGAACTATGACCTAATGCCTCCAGCAGTAATTAAAGAAGCAAAAAAACACAACAGCAAATCTATAGCCTACACCTACACTGAACCAATAATTTACTATGAATACATGTATGATACAGCCAAACTAGCAAAAAAAGAAGGTATGAAGAATGTCATGGTATCTGCTGGTTACATTAATGAAAAACCTATGAGAGATTTATGTAAGGTCATTGACGCGGCAAATATAGATCTTAAAGGATTCAATGAGAAAATATACAACAAACTAAATGGTATCCATCTTGAACCAGTCTTAAACACATTAAAAGTAGCAAAAGAAGAAGGGATTTGGCTCGAAATTACAAATTTGATAATACCTAGATATTCTGACGATTTAAAGAAGATAAAAGAGATGTGTAAATGGTTACATAATAATGGATTTGATGACACTCCTTTACATTTCTCAAGATTCCAACCTTTATACAAATTAGCTCACCTATCACCAACACCCGAATCCACTTTAATCAAAGCAAGGAACATTGCAATGAAAGAAGGAATAAAATTTGTTTATATTGGGAATGTTCACGGAACAGATGCAGAGAGTACTTATTGTCCAAAATGTAATGAGGTAGTAATAGGAAGGAGTGGTTATATGATCACTGAAAACAACTTAAAGGCAGGTAAATGTAACTCGTGTGGAGAAAAAATAGCTGGAAGATGGAAATAAGAAAGAGGCATATTGTATTCATGATTGTCCTGTTGATTATTTTCCTTATAATATTCACAATGAAAACTGACAATGATAAAAAGAAAGTAAGAGCATCTGCTGTAAGTGGAACTTGGTATCCCGGATCTGAAACAGAACTAAAAAAAACAATTAAAGGGTTCCTAAACAACACAAAAAAAGTAGATTTGGGAAGAATTAAAGCGATTATAGTACCTCACGCCGGTTATGCATTCTCTGGGCAAGTTGCTGCAACAGCTTACAAACAAGTAGAAAAGGAAGATTACAAGACTGTAATTATTATAGGACCTTCTCACTATGAAGATTTTATTGGGGCTTCTTTACCAAACTACACACATTATGAAACACCGCTAGGTGAAGTTAAAATATCTGATAAAGTAAACAAGTTATCAAAAGAAAAGTTCTTTCAACTTCATCCAGGGGCCCATGATCAAGAACACTCTTTGGAAATGCAAATACCATTTATTCAAACCATCCTCCCAAAAGCAGAAATAATCCCTATCCTTATAGGAGCTTCTACCAACACTTCACAACTTGAACAAATTGCCAACACATTAAAAGAATATGTAGACGATAAAACTCTAATAGTAATAAGCTCAGACTTCACCCACTACGGGCCTAACTATGGTTATGTTCCTTTTAGTAAAGATATTGAAGAAAGCTTAAAGAATCTTGATTTGACAGCCGTAAAATTAATCTCAGATAAAAATCCGGATGCTTTCCTTGAATTTATTGAAAAAACAGGTTGCACTATCTGTGGTAGACAGCCTATTACAATTTTGATGAACATAGTTAAAGAAAAAGAGATAAAATCCCATATTATTTACTACACAACATCGGGAGAGTTGACAGGAGACCATACAAACTCAGTCAGTTATGTAACAATGGCATTTTCTGAGAAAAGTGAATTGCTAACATTAGATGAAAGAAAATTCTTACTAAAACTTGCAAGAGACACAATTCAGGAATATTTGAAAACAGGCAACAAACCCAAAGTTGATAAGAGTAAACTAACCCCTGCGCTAAAGAAAGTACAGGGTTGTTTTGTCACATTAAATATAAAGCAGGACCTAAGAGGATGTATTGGAACAATAATCCCACAAGAAGAATTATACAAATGTGTAATAAATAACGCAATTAATGCTGCCGTTAATGATGGAAGATTTCCTGAAGTTGAATTAGATGAACTAAAAGATATTAAGATTGAAATTTCTGTTCTAACTATCCCAAAGAAGATAGACTTCAAATCAGGAGAAGACCTAAAAAAGAAGCTAACAACAAAAGACGGCGTAATATTAAAACAAGGTCCCTACCAATCCACATATCTTCCTCAAGTTTGGGAACAGCTTGCAGACCCAGAAGAATTTCTTTCAAGTCTTTGCATAAAAGGCAATATGGACAACGATTGCTGGAAAGATACAAAAACAGAAGTTTCAGTTTACCAAGCATATGTATTTGAAGAGGATTAATTTGCTCTTTTGCTTTCTCTCAATAAATTAGTCAATCTCATATATCCTTCCTGACCTTTAAAGAAATAGCTATGAGACATATCACCCTCATAAGACAGCTGGTCCCCTTCAGCTCTTAATCCTGAAGGTCTTAATCTCGTTTTCACTATCATCCTACTCAGAGTGTCATCCCCATCTCCGAAGTTATGACCAAAATTCTCAGAAATGTGATAAAGACCATTCTGTACTACCAATACACCATCAGAATCATTAATTCTAACCTGCTTTCCCAAACTCTCATGTAACAATCTAGCTTCAGGCGAACCTAGTTGAGCAAATACTACAGCTTCAGCTAAGTGGGATTTAACAACAGATGAAAAATAAAAAGAATCAATTTTTACCCCATAAGAACCATTACTTCGATCTTTTACCCGCACAACCCCCAATTCTTCTAATCTTTCATAAAGGCCAATGTCATCCACTGTTCCCTCTCCAAATAATAAAAGATCATATAATAGATCCTGGGCCCCCCTACTTTCCCTCAAATGTTGTAGAAAATCCTTTGGAAAACTAACTTGGGACATAAAACTCACACTCTACCTTTACTTTCTCCTAACTTAACACCAGAAGCGATAATATGAGATATTCTCAAAGGTTCTGGAACGTTAGAATTAGTACAACATATTTTCAACAATTCCTTTGCCCTAGTTATTGAAATACCCACAAACTGTATATAAATCCTTCCAACTTTTCTAACTTCACCAGCTTTCTCAATTAATTTCACTTTATCTTCCATACCAATTTTATTAAGAGTTTTAATGATTTTTTCAACATCTGGCATCCTTCTTATAATAACAATGATCGGTAGCTTTGTTCTCTTATGTAATTTATTGATATTCATAACATTAAATCCCCCAAAAGCAATCCCATCAAGAAAAATACATTGTAACTGAGACTTCCACTTTGAGTTATTAATCATCTTAATAATTTTATCAGTAGAATTTCTCCCATCAACTCTTACCTTTGATGTTGCAACACCATCAAGTGAGGAGCCACCCCTATATACTGTACCTATAACTAATACGTCTCCTTTCTTCTTCTTATCAAAGGGAGAATCATCAATTCCCATTACTCTTACTTCTTTCTTATACATTACATGGTGGTAAATTAAGTCCATTTTTATAGCTTTACTCGGGCTAAACCTTATAAATGCCCAAAACTTAGCAGAATCCTATGTGTGGTATTATAGGAATTGTGAGCAGCAGAGAAGTAAGCAACATTTTACTAGATTCACTTAGGAAACTCGAGTATAGGGGTTATGATTCTGTTGGGATGGTCTGTATTAATGAAAAAAATTTACTAATTAAGAAAGATGTGGGAAAAATTGATGAAGTCGACAAGAAAGTCAACTTTAAAAGTCTGAAAGGCAATATTGGTTTGGGCCATTCTAGATGGAGCACTCATGGGGCAACAACAAAAGAAAATGCCCACCCTCATTCTGATTGTAGTGGTAAGATTGCATTAGTACACAATGGAATAATAGAAAATTATAATGAATTAAAGGATGAATTGATAAAAAAAGGTCACAAATTCGCTTCCCAGACCGACACTGAAGTTATTGCACACTTAATTGAAGAGAATTATAAAGGCGATCTAAAGAAAGCAGTACTAGATTCTTTAAATAAAGTCGATGGTTCTTATGCCTTAGGAGTTATCCATTCAAACCATGAAGAACTTATTGCTGCTAGAAATGAAAGCCCCCTGATAATTGGTATTGGTAAGAACGAGAATTTCATCGCATCTGATGTTCCTGCCATTCTAGATTATACAAAAAATGTTGCATATTTGGACAATGAACAAATAGGGGTAATTACAAAAGATAAAGTAGAAATTTTTGATTTGGATGGAAAGAACCAAGAGCTTAAAACCCACAAAATTGAATGGAATTCTGAACTAGCTGAAAAACAAGGATATAAGCATTTCATGTTAAAAGAGATATTTGAACAACCAAGAGCTATTACAGAAACCATCAACGGTAGACTAAGCAACTCAGAAATTCTAATTAAAGATGAGATAGGGTTAACTGCTGATCAAATAAAGAAAATTGACAGAATAATTATCGTCGCATGTGGAACGAGTTGGCATGCTTCATTAATTGGTGAGTTTATGCTCGAAGAACTCACTAGAATTCCAGTCGAAGTTGAATACGCATCTGAATTCAGATATAGGGATCCAATAGTTGACAAAAATTCTCTTATTATCTCAATTTCACAAAGTGGAGAAACTGCAGATACCCTAGCTGCCCTAAGGGAAGCTAAGAACAAAGGAGCTTACATTGTATCAATAGTCAATGTAAAAGGAAGTTCAATAGCAAGAGAGTCTCACAGTGTTATCTATACAAAAGCAGGACCAGAGATTGGGGTAGCTTCAACAAAGGCTTTTACCTCTCAATTAATTGTCCTTTATCTTATCACTGTTTACTTTGGAAAGATAAAAGGGAAATTACCTGAAGACCAAGTTAAGAATCGAATTAGGGATTTGAGAAAAATCCCCTTACAGATCCAGAGTGCTCTTGATGATAATGATTACATAAAAAAGCATGCTGAAAAATTCTATAAAAAAAATAATGCATTATACTTAGGAAGAGGAATAAATTATCCTATCGCACTTGAAGGAGCTCTAAAACTAAAGGAAGTGAGCTATATTCACGCTGAAGGTTACCCTGCTGCAGAAATGAAACACGGTCCAATTGCACTTATTGACAAAGAGATGCCAGTTATCTGTGTTGCTACAAAGGACAATATAACTTACAAAAAAGTAGTTAGTAATATTGAGGAAGTTAAATCACGTGGTGGTATCGTCATTGCTATCGAAACAAAAGGTAATACTGAGCTAAAAAACCTAGTTGACCATAATATCTATATCCCAGAAAACTCATATATTCTAACACCAATTTTATCAGTAATACCTTTACAATTATTTGCTTACCATATCGCAGTATTGAGGGGTTGTGATGTAGACAAACCAAGAAATCTAGCAAAAGCGGTGGTTGTAGAATGATAAGACTTGCTACAAAAAACGATGCAGAAGGAATCGGTAATGTATTGAAAGAGTGCTACAATATTGATACTGTTGAAGAAGGAAAAGAAACATTCCTAAATGAATTAAATAAAGGACTGCTTTACATTATTGATGAACAAGACGGCAAAATCATTGGTTTAACAACTTTAAAACTTCATGGATTACCTAAACATGGCTTGTGTGAACTAGATAGAATTGCAGTTTGTGAAGAATTCAGAGGCAAAGGTGTAGCCCATGATTTATTCAAAGCTTTAATCGAAGAAGCAAAAAAACATTTCGAAGAAAAAGGACAAAAACTTAGAAAATTGATCATTTTAACACACTCGGACAACTTTAGAGCACACAAATTCTATGAAAAATTAGGTCTAAAACACGAAACAACATTAAAAGATCATTATTATCATGGAAAAGATGAATGTGTCTATTCTATGTTTTTTTAACTACCAATCCTAATAGAAATACATTATTAAGATCTCCTAGCTCTACCCCAACGCATAATCTCAATCTCTTCATCAACTACACGCCCAATTACATACAAAGGAGAAAACTTTTTCATTCTTTCTTCAGTTTCTTTTGCTGATTCACTAGAATGATATCTATCAGAAAAAACTCTTAGCTCTTCACCATCAAGTTTTCCATCTAAAGAAACCATCGCAGGATTAGAAAATACAAAGGGTTCTGGTACTCCCACCCAACTTCGCATATCATCACTAACTTCATAACCATTTACTATTACAATGGATCCCTCAAACTTTCTAAGATCCCTTACAGAATCCAATGGAGCTACATCCCTATCAAGCCTCATTTGAACACGAGTGGGTCTATCAGTAACTTTCTTATCCTTTAAAGTTAAATAAAAATTCCTTGAGGAGTTAGAAGCATATCCGAATCCCACTAAACGACTGATTAAATTGACTAATGGGGAAACGAAAGGATTTGCATAATCACGCCCCTTATCTTCCATATTTAAATGAGATAAAGTTTCTCCAGCTGTTTTATAAGGACCCATTATTCGCAGAAATATAATTCCTCTTTTAAAGATTTATAGGGTATAATTATATCATTTAAAGAATCGATTATTCTCTTTCTCCTTACCAACAGTCGTTGTCTTAGTACCACCATAATCATGTCCTGGATATATTACTGTGTCATCGGGTAATTCTTTAATTTTCTCGATACTTTTTCTCATCTCTTCTGGATCACTTCCTTCTAAATCAGTTCTTCCACATCCGCCAACAAAAACAGTATCGCCAGTAAACAAATTTCCATCAATTAATAAACAAATTGAACCAGGTGAATGTCCTGGTGTAGAAATTATCTTAATTACAGATTCACCAAACTTAATTTCATCCCCACCTCCAACTTTAATATCTGAATCACTATAGACTTCATCAGCAACAATCTTAACATTAATTTCCTCTTTCAATTTTGAAGCAGAATGGGTATGATCAAAATGCTCATGTGTTAAAATTATGAACTTAGGTTTCAAGTTATTCTCAGAAATAGCGTCAGTAATTTTCTTAGAATCAAAACTGGGATCGATTATCACAGCTTCTTTACTATCATCATATAAAACGTAAGAAAAATTATCCATCCTTGGATCAATTAGTTGAAGTATCTTCACATGCTCCCTCTTTACAGACGCAATCGATCTCTCTCATAACGTATTCCCTTTCAGAACAAAAATATTCTATTAAGGTATTAGCATCCTTACATCTTTCTAAGAAAGCATACTGACCATTTTCAGTTGATCCAATAATAATACCTCTCTTTAAAATATCTGCTCCTTTATCAGATTCAACACAATAATACCTACAAGCACCATTCGTACATCCATTAGAACATGTAGTAAGTTCCTGTAGAATTTTTTCCTGACCATCCACAACGGCACAATAATATTCAAGAAGTTTACCACCTATACACCTATCAAATACCAAATCTGTTCCTAGGTAGGTCTCCCCCCTTGTGAAAAAATCTTTACCATCATCATCTTCATTGCAGTCAGAAAGGGGCTTCACAGCAGAGCCCCTGATATCTCCTGAAATCTTTACTGATTCATTACTAGCAACTGGTTTTTGAATGGATGGACCATTATCAGGAATCTCGATTGTATTACTCCCATCACCCCTTGGATAATAGGATACTACAACAACTAAAATAATAAGGGCAACTAGAACAACTAAAATATATATACTATTTCTCGACCTGTCGGGATCCATATTACCTTCTTTGAGTGTTTTATATATAAATTTTTCTAATTAAATTCCAAATAAATGGGCTTCAACAACTCCAGCAATAACTACTAAAACGATCCCAATCGCTAAAAGTAATAATGCGTCAGTAATTAGATGATTAAACTTCTTAGAAAAAAGTTCTTCCCTTAAAACAGCTTTTGAAACAACACCTCCAACAACAGCCGCAAACAGATACGCAGTACCCTCAATAATCAAATGAGGATAAAATAAAAAATACGGTCCAAATCCTTCAAAGAGACCTGAATAAATCAAATCACGTGCATGGAATCCAAACACAATGCCCCATACCGAAGCATTCCAAACAAGAAACAATATTCCACCGGCACCATATATGAATGAAAGTAAAAAAGCTACAATAAACACTATTGAATTATTAATGAATATATCCTTAAATATGCCTAAAGTAATTGAAGATCCAACAATATTCGCTGCCCTGAATTGTGGAAAAAATAGAGTTCCACTTAACGCATTTGGAAAAAGAAGTCCAATTAATAGAAAAACTAGAAAAGATCCAAAAAACACAAGGAAATAGACTTTAATAATATCATAATGATCTTTAAACAGCATCTTAACAGAAAACTTCTTCTCCCTAATCTCAATATTTTCTTCTAGTTGTAATAACATACCAAGAGAAGGGATCAATAAAATTGAGATGAAAGCTAAACTCATTAATCCAACGTCATGCGGGAATATCAATCTTGCACTAATTACTCCAATTAGCGTATAAATAACTGCAATGTAAAGTGCATGGACTTTTGACTCCATCCATCCTACTTTGAAATATTGTTCTAAAACCATTATATCTTCCTCGCAAACGAAACAAAACCTGAATGTCCAATCTGTTGTGACATTGGTCTTACTTTCCTTTGATCAATCTCCCAATGCCTTTCGATTATCTCCGAAGTTTTCAAATAAATAAAACTATCGCTTAAAGCTTCAACAAAATCCATTACCTGAGGAATTGTTGGTGAATACGAAACTAAAAATCCACCTTTTTTTAGCGCTTTTTCTGCTGGTGGAATTGCTCTCCAAGGCTCAGGTAAATCTAAAGTAACCAAATCAACACTCTTCTCCTCGATTCCATTATAGATATCTTTATTTTTCAATTTCAAATTTCTAAGTTTTAAGAATTTTTTATTATCCTCTGCAATTTTGAAAAAATCTTCCCTTACTTCATAAGAAACAACATTTTTTACAATATTTGCTAAAATAAATGCTAAAGCACCAGATCCTGTTCCAGCATCGACAACCTTTGAGTTTTTATTAATGCCTGTTTCACTAATAATCAATCCCACATCCTTCATTGGAATAATTTGAGGTCCTCTCTTAATTTTCCTATACAGGTCGATGAATGATGGATCGACCGGATACATCTCAACCCCTTTATTTGTTTCTACTTTAGATTTCTTAAAATCCCCTGATTTAATATAACCATATTTAGTATGATAATCTTTAGTTGAATCCTTAACAAAGAATTTATTCCCGTTCTTCATAAACAAAATTTTCATTTTACCTCTTTTTTCTAAAAAACTCTCTTACTTTAGTTTATAAAAAGGTTTAGTTAATTTTTTATAATGTAATTATTATGGGGGTATTTGGTGATAAAATGGACCTTGAAACCGCAATTAAAAAACCATTTTCTGATTTTAGTAAATTAGTAATAGGATTATTATTAAGTATACTTCCCATTGTAAGATGGCTTGCCGCTGGATATATTCTAGAAAGTTCCGGAGTGAAAACAAACTCGTCCCCTTACATGCCCGACTGGAAAAACTGGGGCAATTTATTTGTTAAGGGTTTTGTATATGTACTAATATCATTCATATATATTATTCCAGCAATATTGATCCTTTTCATCGGGGCTAGCTCCGCTATCTCTGCTATGGCTGGTGTTTACATACAAAATAATGTTCCAGGTGCAGGCGAATCTGTTGCTGCAGGCTCAGAAGATGCAGTTGCTTTAGCGAGTGTTATGGAAAATAATTGGATAGAAGCTGTTCCAGCAATTATTGAAGCTGCCCCTGCTGTAATTATCGCAATTATTATTGGAATCCTCGCTTGGTATTTACTTCCTATCGCAGTATTAAATTACATAAAAACAGATACATTTAGTGCTGCATTCAGATTCAAAGAAATATTCAAAAAAGCATTTACAGGTCAGTATTTCCTAGTTTGGCTTGTAATACTCATAATATCAATCGTGGCAGGAATGATTCTTGGATTAATTCCATTTATAGGTGGAGCAATCCACTACTTTTTAATTGGAATATTCTCATTCCATCTATTTGGAGAAGTGTATCTAAAGCTTCAATAAGAAAAATATGGGCCTGCGAGGACTTTCAAATCCCCAGGGATTTGATGTCTCCCTATGGGATATTCGAACCCCGGATCTACAGCTTAGAAGGCTGTCGCCTTATCCAGGCTAGGCTACAGGCCCATCGAGAATTTAGGTTTAAAAACTCTATTTAAAGTTTGTTATAGCAGACATAGATTCTTGTACAACTGAGGTATGTTGAGTACAGTCCTTCTTACCATCCCAAAACACCCAACATTCATGTTTAAACCTACCCCAATTATGACATCCTTCACAACTTGGTGGTATGAATTCTTTTACCATATTCATAGAATTAATCTAATGATATAAAAAGTTTTCTTCTTGCTAAAGGTTGTAAGTTTAATTCTTTAGCATTTGTTGGAATTGGTATCTTAATGGTTTTAGTCTTTCATAAACTTCAGATGCTGATGGTCTCTTGTCTGGATTTTGGTGTAAAAGTGCTCTTCCAAGTTCTTGCATTTCAGCTACTTGTCGTAAGGGTAACACCTCAAATAAAGATGTTAGATAGGGATTGCCTTGTAGAAATTCGAATTCATAAGCCCTCAATTCCCTCATAAAAGTTGTATTATAAGGACGAGGTTGTATTACATGAACTCTGGAATGAGTATATTCTATAAATTCTCTCAACAATCTATCTGCAATTTTTGGATCTTCTTTCATTTCTTGGTAGAATTTATCTGGGTCAGACATAGCCTTTACACCATTATGACTGACATGATTAAATTCTGCCTGCCATGACATAGGATCTACGGTTAAATAACACTCCAAAACAAATTCCTCTTTTGGTGCAGTAGTGATCCTAAAAGGAAATAAATCTTGTATTAAACAACCTAAAGAAAATAAATCGTAAGTTTGATTTCTTGGAAGTTCTCTTAGGGATGGGTCCCTATATGCAAGAGTTCCGTGAGGATGGGGTCCTGTATCATAATTATGCCCCTCAATTTCTGACAATTCAAAATCTAGAACTCTTAAATCTAAACTGCGATGTAATAGGTTTTGGGGTTTCAAATCACCCTGTGTAACCCCTACATCATGGAATGAAGCTACAATTCCGACTAAATCAATTAATTGTATTGCTGCTTGAAAGTAAGAATGTGGACTAACCTCTGGATCAACAAAGATAAATGGATTAAAATTGCCCGTTCTAAATTGGAAAGAAGATTCATGCAAATTATTACACCAAATAGGTAAATTGGAGAATAAATTATCTCCTTTGTAATAATCAATTATCATATAAGGTATTTCTTCTGGATTAGGGGTTATCATTTCTTGAAAGTACCCCATGGATCTTGCAGTATTTCCTATTACCCCTTTATCTAGTAATTTTGGTGTATTAGGATGATCTGCTAAGAATTCTAAACTAGCTACTTCCCGTTCAAAACGTGATTTTGCACTTTTAGGAGCACTGGGTGGCCAATCAAAATAACCCTTAATCACCCGAGTTGGTTCGTCAGTGTTTTCTAAATAAATGAAAGAATGTGGCCCAGGTAGAAGAGTTAAACTAATTCCTGGATCAAAACCAATTTTAGCTATTGCTTTTTTAAACATAAATTTCCCTTATAGAAACACATCTATTAGAGAATAGAAGTTGATTTAAAAATCTAAGGTAACCAACTCTTAGGATTCTTTAATTTCTTAGGTAAATAATCAGAAATAACGAAATTCAATCCATGCTTAGCCAATGCTTGCTGTTCTGCTCTGACTTTTAACTTAGCCATTTGAGTTAGCGCTTTCTGCCAGGGCTTATGATGTTGTATAAAAGGATCATTCTTAATAAGGTCTTTAATTTTCTTAATATCAACATCTTTCAAAGGATGTGAGGGTAATTGATAGTCAACAATATCTTGTGGTGTAATTCCAATAAATTGTGCTTGAGGTACACAAAAAAACTCATTAATATGTGCAGCATTTCCAGATCCGACTTTTAATGTTCTATAAATTGAACCGAAACCATATGGATCTCCGTCAGTAAAAACATAAACAGGTAATTTCTTTGTATCACTTAATCTCCTAATAAAACGCCTACAAGCTCTGGTGGGAACTCCCCCCATCGAAATTAATATACAATTTGCCTTTTTCCAATAATTATGTTTAACCAATCTTTGAAACATACCAGCAGTTTCAATAGCAAGTATAAACTTTGCATCAGTTTCAAACTTAAGTTGTTCAACTGAAATTGGAATTGAATAAGCACCTGATCCAAACTTAGTACAGTCTATTTTGATTTCTTTTCCTGTATCCCTGTCCTTATCAACAACGACTAATTTCCCTGCAATTTCTCCACCTTTTTCTTCAGGAATAAAACCAATCTGCTCCCTATTAACCATAACCATAGCCTCAATATCATCCATCACAGTATCTGATTCAGGTTGTTCTGCAAATCTCGCAGGACCCCAGTTCTTAGAAATATAATACGCTTCTCTTTTCGATGCAATATCGTCAGTTTCGACTAAATTCTTAGACAAAGACATCATCTTCAATGTTTGAGCAAAAGTTTTTACTGTTCCTGCAGTCAATGTTCTTTCTTTTGTCTTCCCTAACAATTCAAAGTAACCATCTTTTGGATCGTACTTAACATTAGACAATGCTCTAAGAGGCATCTTCAATTCAGGTTGTTTTTTCTTCTTAATTGAATTATACACACTTAAAGCTACTCTCTTAATTTCTTCTAAAACATCAACTTTCTTCATCTTCGCCCTTCCCTATTTTTGCAAATTCTTCATCATACTCAAGATTTTCCATTTCAACTTTCGCAAGAGTACCCCTACTTTTCTCTAAAACCTCTTGCAATAAATTTTGAGCGTTTTTCCTATCAGAATCTTTAATTTTAAGCAACTCTTGCAATGCCTCTCCGATATAGGGAATATAAGTTTCTATATAACCCCTCTTCTTTGATTCGTATTGAACTTTTTTCTTCTTCCTAATGTAAATTCCAAGCTGCCTTCCACATTCCTGCAAAGCCAACTTAACCTCTTTAATAATTTCAGGATAATGTGCAATTGCTTCCTTACTTTCTGATGTGAATGGAACCCATACAGAACAGATGTGGACTACAACAGTACAAGCCCCTATAGGTAATGAATTTTGAGATTGTGATAAACCATAATTTCTCCAAGCAGTTTGAACAGTTGATTTTGTAACAGCACAAGCACCTTGCTGATATAATAAAGGAACTCTATTTGCATATCTAAGCAACCTTATTTGAGAATCACCCTCTTGCTGTCCACCATATGCAATTCCAGCTTCAATAATAAATGGATTTCCCCTATAAACTGAAGGGGGGCGAGTTGCTGCACAATAAAACTCTGCATTAACTTCCTTCTTTAAACCCTTTTCAAGAAGATCTGATCCAATTGGGGAAATACAATCAGTTGGAGGAGCAATAATTTTTGTATCCTTAATTCCTTGAATTAACTTCTCCCCCATCTCTCTGTTAAAATCTTTCGGTTTTGTATTTGGAAGTAAAGCTGCATTTTCACAAATTTGTTTTGCAGTATTACCTCCTACTCTTGAAAAATCGTTCATAAGAAAACTTTGTAGCGTCCTAGATTCAGTTATCTTAATCATATCAAGAAGAACACCAAGCTCAACTCCGTATGGGTGCGGCTTAATCTCCTTAACCTTACTTGGCATCTTGTTAGTAGCTTTAGGAAAAACAATCTGCTCGGCTTTAGGATTTGTATATATTATTGTAACATGGGGATTAGTGATTGCAGTTTGCTTAAGATACTGATCAACAGATTGTGATCCTGATGCATAACTTCCTTCCAAATCCAATTCAATCCTTGTTCCATGGTCCTTATCCCAATCAATAATTGTCTCATTAACAATATCTGGTTTGTTGTTCTGAATATCAATTTTCAATTCATAATAATGTGCTGGATGTTTCTTATCAATCCTTGATTTAATTTTTGCAGGTTTTCCTGTTGTCAATTGAGCATAAAGAACCGATGCAGAAATTCCAATACCTTGTTGACCTCTTGATTGGGATAATTTAAAGAATTTGGAACCATAAAGTAATCTTGCAAAAATATGTGGAATTTGTTTCTTAACAATACCTGGACCATTATCTTCAACAATAACTCTGAATCTATCATTACCCATATCAATTAATTCAACACTAAGTTCAGGTAAAAACTCCCCTTCCTCACAGGCATCTAAAGAATTATCAACAGCTTCTTTTATGGTAGTCATTAAAGCTTTTTTCTTATTATCAAAACCTAGAAGATGTCTATTCCTAGAGAAAAATTCTGCAACACCAATTTGTTGTTGTTTCTTTGCTAATTCTAATGCAATTGGTTCAGTCATAAATTAGTCATCTCCGCCTCTTTTAAATCTCTCCTCTTCTTTTCAAGCCATTTATAAACATTTGCATGCTTCGATCCGGAGATTAATGACTCGACAGCTCGACGAGCCATTGTTGCATTTTCAGCTAATCCAATTATACCAATAGTTTTTCCATAAACTGTGATATATGTTTCCGTCAATTCTTCAATAACTGCTCTAGCTTTTCCTTCCTTACCAATAATCCTTCCTTTAATTCTTACTAAAGAATTTTTTGATCCTTTTATAAAATCATTTAATGAAATAGCTTCGTAAGCATAATCAGGTTTTAGTAATAATAATGCAACTTCTGGATTAAAACCACGACCAATTGATTTGATAACTTCTCTTGCAGTAAACAAACCTAATGCATCTTCTCCTTTAATGAAAACGTCTCCTTCCTTTGAATCGATTTCTAATTTTGTTTTTGTCGATTCCTCTACCTGCCTTTTAACATCGCCTTTCTTACCTATCAAAACGGCAATTCTATCTTTCGGAATCCTCAATTCATATTGAAACTCTGCCATAGTAATCGAAATTCTCCATTATTTTTTATTACTTTACAATTTTTTTATAAGTATCCCCTTCATTTGCATCAACACCTATCTTCCTAAAAAATGCCACAATATTTTTTACATCTCTTTTTAGGAATTCTATTGCTCTTGGATTTTCTAAAGGCGTACATTGTGACCAGTCTATGACATAAGGTATTTCGTTATCATTAAGAATGTTAAAATGCGATAGATCAGCGTGAACTAGACCTGCATTATACATTTTTCTCATCATATCTACAATTTTATTTAAGAAAATCTTTGGATTCTTCGGAATAGCATCCTTAAGTTGTGGTGCAGGATCACCTATCAATTCCAATACAAGTATGTTAAACTTGAAGGATATTGGTTTTGGAACATTGACTCCCGCTTCCCTTGCTTTCAAGATATTTCTAAACTCCCTCTGAGCCCAAGCAAATATGATTTCCCTTTTCCTCTTTTTTAGATGATGATATCTAGGATCATACTTAATGTAGTCATACATTCTATTGAAATCGCATGTGTGTAACCGATAAATTTTCACTATTACTCTTCCTGTCCCTTTTTTTGCTAAAAATACATTAGATTCCTTTCCAAGCGTCAGTTGACCGATCAATCCCTCAAAATGCCCCTCAGAAATCAACTTGAAGATATTCCTATCTGTAAACTGGTCGAACACATTATGCATTGTTTTGAACTTTTCTCTCGTTTTCTTGACCATATTATAATGTTATTAAAAGAGCTTTAAAAGCATTCACATATTTAATGTATTTACTATATAGTAGTTAATAATAGAAAGATTTATAAAGCGTAAAAAACAAATATCCGTTATGAAAGGCCTTATAGATAGAATTCGAGAGATAATGAATCGTAGTAAAGAATCTGAGACTCAAGAACCTGATCCTGTTGTATATAAAGTAAAACGTAATAACCCAAGAACTGGAGAAACAGACAATATATTTCTTGAAGAAGATGGCTTATACTCTATCGATGAACAAATAGAGGGGGAGAAATATTCTACAGTTCTTAAAAAAGAAGGCGAGAATCTAAAAATTATTTCAAGAGATGGTAGCCATTTATTATTCTCAAAAAGCCCTAGATCAAAAAAATGGGAAGACGAAGGATACAGGAAAACACTTTACACAATGAATCCTATTTTGAATGTTGGAGCAAGATTCTTTCATGTTTCAGGACTAATTAATGTTAAAATGGGGTATAATACTAAAGATGAAAATGGAGAAAGTGTTGGTTGGGTAACAAATCCTCCTGTAGAATGTACAATAGGAGACATTGTGACCATTTCTGTCCTAACAACTTCTGATTATAAAACATCTCCTGAATATCAAGCAAGATTAGAAGTAACACCTACTGTAGAAAAAACAGACGTTGGGACCGAAACAACACAACCAGAAACTGACTACCTAGTTATTGGTTATTCAAGGCAACCTTATAGAATCCCCATAAGAGTACCAATTTCGCCAGACAATGGTAAAGTTGATTATGTAGTGGGAAATCCAGAAGTAGAAGACGCTGTAGCAAATACAGACGGTTTCATCCCTATGGATACACTTCCTACTAACAGAGTTCTCCATATTAGCTTATCTAGGGGTGAGATTTCAGCCTACGTATGCTCACCAGAACTTCATCGCCAAATGCATAATACTGATGACAGAATTAGCTTTTTTGAAGATTTTCCAAATGCAAACGGAATTACTTATTTCTTAAGAGGAAAACCCGATAAAAGAAATCTTGGCGCATCTCTGTCCCGTCTAAAAATCGATAAATTAGATGAAATGATGTGTGACGTTACAGGTAATGGATTAAATGATGTCTCAATAACATACGAGAGTGGACCTAGTTTAACTACTTTAAAATAGCTACAGATCGAAAAGTTTAAATATTAGTTATGACTATATAATAGTAATTAGTGAAGTTGGGGGTACATATTCCAAAATAACGTTTAGAGGTCATACATCTTTCATGCTTATATAAACACCTCTTTTCCCCGCGGATATTTCCTCACGGAGCTATCTGCGGGGTTTCATGCTTCTACAAGGCTTAAACAAGCTTATTTTTTCTTTTGAAGAGTGAAGCGTTATTAGAATTATTTTCTATATAGAAAATAATACAAACCAAAAACTTTTTAAACCAATTTACATTATTATTACAAGGGTCAGCACTTGTGTTGGCTGCCCGTCACGAGAGTACCCAATGGAGTACGCTTAATGCAAGCAATGAGCTTGGGAGTTAGTGTTTCGGGCATCATATTCATCATATTTAAAAAAAGAAAACATAAAGGACAAGTTTACTATCACAATTTCATTTCATTTAAAAGATTCATAGGTAGATAGTACATAGTGAAGTAACTTGTTCTAAGACGGGGAGTATCATCATGCATTCACAATTATCACATTGTAAGAATCTATGATAGATAACTCCTTCTGAGAAAACTACGGGGGTAGAAGAAGATGGGAAAGATTAGTCCAGTATCATCAAAATATATAGTTCACACATCGATTGATATCGATGGAGTCGTAGACAGACCAGACGTTATTGGTGCTATTTTTGGCCAAACAGAAGGCCTTTTAGGCTCAGAACTAGAGTTAAGAGAGCTTCAAAGAAGTGGAAGAATAGGTAGAATTGAAGTAAATGTTGACACAAAAACAGGTAAAACAAAGGGTACAATTATCGTTCCTTCTAGTCTAGATAAAGCTGAAACCTCAATTGTTGGTGCAGCATTAGAGATAATCCAAAGAATTGGACCATGTAATGCTATCATAAAAGTCCAAAAAATTGAAGACGTTAGAGTCAGTAAAAGAAGCTTTGTTATTGACAGAGCTAAGGAACTTCTAAAGACTATGATGGAAGATACCATGCCAGATTCTCAAGAAATGGCAGACGAAGTGGCATATTCTGTTAGAGTCATGGAAATTACCGAATATGGTAATGATAGATTATCAGCAGGTCCTGGTATTGATGAAAGCGATGAAATAATCGTTGTAGAAGGACGAGCAGACGTTTTAAACTTACTGAAACATGGGTTCAAAAACGCTATTGCAGTTAATGGAACATCAGTACCTCAAACTATTGTTGAATTAACAAAGAAGAAAGTAGTTACAGTCTTTGTTGACGGCGATAGAGGTGGAAATCTTATCATAAAAGAGCTTTTCAACGTTGCAGATATTGACTATGTAACAAGAGCTCCGGCAGGTAAGGAAGTCGAGGAGATAACAAAAAAAGAAATTCACAAAGCAATTAGAAGTAGAATTTCTTCCGAACAAGCCAAACTTGAACTCGGCAAAGAATTAGAAAGAATGGAAGAACCAAGAAGGTCAACATTCCAAAGGAGACCTTCAGCACCTCCAAGACAAGCTTCAACACCAAGACCTACAGCACCTCAAAGGCCACCAACTCTTCAAAGGCCACCTGTGAGGAGGTCTCAAGCTAATCCTCAAGAATCAAAAGCTTTCAAAGAAATGTTAGAAAGCATGATTGGTACGAGAGGAGCTCAACTTTTAGACAACAAATTGAGTGTCATGGGAAAAGTTCCAATCAGTGAGCTAAACAATACTATCTCAGGTTTAGGTAGTGGTGTTTATGCAGTGATTCTAGATGGAACAATAGAACGAGATTTGGTTGACGCTTGTGAAAAAGGACAAGTTCAATTCCTTATAGGGATGGATAGCAAGGTCAAAGGAAACGAAACCAGAATTAACATTCTAACTGCAGGAAACATTTAGAAAATCTTTAAAATGAGGGGATAACCCTCTTCTTATGTTTTTTACTCATATTATTTTACCATTGATTTTATGGAAACTCTTTGGTAATTTTTGGTTTCTTATGGTAGGGTCAATGATTGTAGATATCGATCATCTTTTTTTACTTATTAAAAACAAACATTTCAACTTAAGAGAAGCAGTTGATGTCTTAAAAAACGAAGAAAAATATGGAGAGCATTACAGAAGCCCCTATCTCCATTCATTCTTTGGATTAATTGTTACCAGCCTTTTAGTTTGGCTATTTTTCTCACCAACTGGAGCAGTTTACTGGGCAATAGGTTATTTAACACACCTAATTATTGACTTATTCGATAAAGATGTACAATATTTGCTTTTCCCTCTAAAAATAGAATTTAAAGGAACTCTTCCCATCCCTTCTTATGTAGAATTTACAATAGCAGGATTTTTTCTAACAATTCTCATAATTATCTCTTTTTAACAACTTTCCAAATCATTTAAAGAACAAATATTCTCTTTAAGTAATGAGGCTGTACTAATACCTGTAAACTTCATTTGATTATTAACAAAGAAAGTAGGTGAAGCAGTCAAATCCAACTGATCAGCAATTCTTGATCCCTGACTATATGTATTTAATGTAGCATTCAGTTCGTCTCCAAAGATCAAATCGATTTCTTCCAATAACTTTTCAACTTTACCGATCGATGGATCTCTAAGATTTACAAAAACCTCTAGTGTTGCCTCTTTCGCATCTCTTTTAAAATAATAAGGGGATCCTGAAGCTGAAGATTTCATAATTAGCACATCCCCATTTTCTTCTAAAGTCCTCTTAAAGTCACCAAAGTTATCAGCATCAACAATATTTTCTTCAAAAACATAAGCAGGCAATGATTTCAAACTAGACCCTAATGTACCAGCTTCAGAAATGTCCATCTCTTCGAATTCAACTCCTGGAAACAAATGATCAAGTACTTTTTTCATCCTAGCCGTATCACAAAACTCACAAGATTCATCATTAATGATCTTGATCACAGAATCGACTTTATTTGGATCTTCTTCTTTTGGTACATCTTTAATATCATCTTCTAAATTATCTTCAGAATCGTTTATATCTGCAATTACATCTCCTGTAGAATCTTTGGTATCATTAGTTGCGTTGTCTTCTGAGAATAGAACAAATAACAATAACACAACAAGAAGTGCCGCTACTGCCCATTTCCAAGACTCCGACTTTTCTTCTTCTTTTGGAACTTCTTCTTTAGGTGCTTCTTCTAGTTTTTGTTGCTCTTCCTTTTTATCAATGTTGATTTTAATTGGGATATCTTCTTCTTTAGGAACCTCAGCAATAACTTCCTTAACTTCTGGTGGTTCCTCTTCTACTGGTTTTTCCTCAACAACTTCGTCTTCCTTCTCTTCTACTGGTTTTTCCTCAACAACTTCCTCTTTTTTATCATCAACTGGTTCTTCATCAATTGCTTCATCCTTACTTTCTTCCTCAGGTTCTTCATCAATTGCTTCATCTTTACTTTCTTCAACAGGTTCTTCTTTAGGTTCAGGAATATCAGTTGGTTCTTGGACTTCGCTTTTCCTTTCTTCAATTTCCCTTAGCTTAGTCTCATATTCATCTTCAGAAATAATTCCAGCATCATAACTTTCTTTTAGAAAATTCTCTTCTTTCTCTAGTTTCTGTATTTCTTCACTCATTTCTTAACACTTCTATAATATTTCTAAACTCTTCTTTTTCAATGCCACCAGAGTTTCCAACCCGGTAATACCTACAACCAAAATCATAAAACGGAACTATTGACTGCGAATTCTTAAGAGTAAAAAGGTCAACATCTTCCTTTTTTATAG
>JBHPEA010000025.1:0-20918 GCA_042577505.1 Nanobdellota archaeon | reverse complement strand
AAATAATGGTTATGCATATGTGATTAATAATGGTAGGATAACGGTTTATGTTGGATCTCAATATAAAAAAATTAAAGATTTACTTGAAGGTGAAAAATATCGAGATGCAGAGATAAAAGGAATGTGTGCATGTCCAGGAAAAGTTAAGGGTAAAGTTAGAGTTATTTTAAATCCAATCGGTGCAAAAATTAATGACGAAGTGTTGGTTACGTTTATGACAAGACCTGATTTCGTTCCTTTGATGAAAAATTCTATCGCAATAATTACTGAGGAAGGTGGAGTAACTAGTCATGCTGCCGTTATAAGTCGGGAGATGAAGAAACCTTGTATAGTGGGTGTAAAGAATCTAACAAATAAGTTGAAAAATGGAGATTTAGTTGAAGTTGATGCCACTAAAGGTGAAGTGAGGAAGTTAGAGTGAAATTCGTGAAAGGGTTGCTCAACAAGAAGGTTTCACAGTGGACTAATAAAAAATGGTATCATCAGAGATTTGATGGATGTCCTTATTTTATTCATTTTATTGCGGAAGCTGAGATTGTTACGCACATGGATAGGAAGAAGAAAGGGAGTTTTAACGTACATTATTGTTTTTTCAAGGAAGGGACTGCTGATTGGTATATAGATATGGTAGAGATTAAAGATATATATTCTTGGATTATTGATGAAGGAAAGAATGATATTCACTTCAGCAAAACAATTATAAAAAAATGGGATAAAGACCAGGATTTGTTTTATAAGAAATGTGCTGAAGTTGGAAAGAATGATTTGTCAAAGTTAAAAGATGAAGGACTAATGAAACTCCATGACGATTTTCTTCAAATTGCAATTAATAAAAACAGTTCTAGCTCAATAATCGATGGATTTGCTTTGGGTACAGATGAGTTGATTGCCGAAGAAATTAAAAAACTTTGCGATGATTCAGATATCAAAGGTGAATTGAGGTGTACAGATGTTTTTTCAAAATTGACTGCTCCTAATCATTTATCTTTCATTAATGAGGCCGAGATTGCCCTATTGAAGGTTGCAAACGAGATTAAGCAAGATCCAAGTAAAAAAGATCAATTATTATCTAATCATCAAAAACAATATTTCTGGACTTCAAATAACTATGTAGATGACAATATTCTTTCTGTTGAACATTTTGGGAAGGAAGTTGAAAATATATTGAGTTTGGATCTGGATATAGATGATTATATTAAGAAAATAGAGGGAACTCCTTCAAGGAATAAAAAGGAGAAAGAAGAATTAATGAAAAGATTGAATGTTCCTTCTGAATTAAAATTTTTAATTGAAGTTAGTGAGGATTTTACTTATTGGCAGGATGAAAGAAAAAAATCTACATTCTGGACAACCCATTATTTTAGTTTGATTTTATCTGAAATTAGTAAAAGAAAAAATATTCCCTTAGACTTAATAAAATACATGTCCCCTAGAGAAGTCAGTGAGATTTTTTCAAAAGAGATTGATAAAAAAGCATTAGAAGAGAGGAGAAAGAATTGTGTGTTTTACTGGGATAAAGAAGGTCATGATTGCGTGCATGGTAATGAAGCCGATGAAGTAAAAGAAAAAATACTTGGAAAACATGATTTATCAGATGTTGATGATTTTAGAGGATTAACTGCTTGTATGGGAAAGGCAGTTGGAAATGTAAAGATATTGAGGAGTGTTAAAGAAATAAATAAATTTGAAAAGGGCGATATATTAGTTAGTGTTATGACAAGACCTGATTATATACCTGCGATGAAAAAAGCTGCAGCAATTGTTACCGATGAGGGTGGTGTAACCTGTCATGCAGCAATTGTATCAAGGGAATTAGGAATTCCTTGTATAATTGGAACAAAAATTGCAACAAAAGTGCTAAAAGATAATATGAAAGTAGAAGTGAATGCTAACCATAGCTGGGTGAGGATAATAAAATGAATGAATTAATCGAAAAAATTATACCAAAAGCAAAAGGTAAGAGGGTAGTAATAGCAGAAGGTTGGGATGAGAGAGTTTTACAGGCAACGAAGGAAATTGTTGATGGGAATATTTGTCAAATAACATTATTGGGAAAAGAAGACGAAATTAAAGAGAAAGCTGAAAAGATTGGTTTGGATATTAGTAAGGTTACAATTATTGATTGGAAGAATTCTGATAATAAGGAAGAATATGCTAAGCAACTTTATGAGTTGAGAAAACATAAAGGAATGACTGAAGAAGATGCATTAAAATTAATTGAAGATGAAAACTACTTTGGGGCAATGATGGTTAAGTTGGGAGATGCTGATGCTTTATGTGGCTCTTGTATATGTCCTACTGCAAATCTAATGAGACCTGCACTTCAGATTTTCAAAACTGCGGAAGGAAGTAAATTAGTAAATGAAGTAATGGTTTGGGAAGATACTGAGACTAAGAAGGTCTATTTTACAACTGATTCAAGTCTGAATATATCTCCCGATGAAGAAGGTTTGGCTCAAATGGCCATTAATGCCTCACATTGTGCTAAAAACTTTGGAGTTGAACCAAAAGTTGCACTGCTTTCATTCTCTACAAAAGGTTCTGGTGGAAAATGTCCGTTTGTAGATTTGATATTGGAAGCGTTAAAGATCGTGAAGGAGCGAGAACCTTCGTTAATAATTGATGGAGAATTGCAGTTTGATGCTGCCATTAATCCAGACTCTGCTAAAAGGAAATGTCCAGATAGTCCATTAAAAGGGGACGCAAATGTTTTAGTGTTTCCTGATTTGAATTCGTCAAACATCGCAGCGCATTCATGGGCTCAAATTTCAAGGTTTAAATGGTTGTTTTCATCCATGCAGGGAATAGGGAAGGCATTGACTATATATGGAAGAAGTTCTGATGCAGAATTGATTAAGAACCAGACAATAATGGCAGCAAGTGAATCATGAAGTCAAGAATTGATCCAAATAGAGAACTTTTCAAATGGGGCCCTATTGATGGTAGGACAATCTACATTGATACATTTACTTATCCTTTTGTCTTGTTTCCTGATTATTTTGAGGGCTCGTGGCCAGATATTATATATTACATAAAAGAAGATAGGATTCTTTTTGTAGTTGATTATGAAAACCTTAGGAAGAATGGGTCTGAGATATTTAGAAAGTACATACTTGATGAAAAAGAGTTGAAAAAGAATTATGATATTTGGAGTGGATATACTAAGGAGTTAGATGAGTATGAAATAAGAATCAATAAAGGATTATCTAGTCTAAGCGATCAAGAGCTATCAAATCTGTTTATAGAATGGTTCGATGTTTACACTAAATTCTGGATTTGGGGATTTTTACCTGAGTTAAGCAATTGGGGTGGAGAAGAAATACTTAAGATGGAGATTCAGAAGAAAAATCCATTGGAGTTTGTTGAAATCTTCGAGAAGATAAGCGCCCCGGAAGATCTATCATTTTTTCAAAAGGAAGAGTTAGAACTTCTAAAGATAAGGTTGAAAGTTGGTGATGAAGAATTAAAAAAACATCAGCAAAAATATTATTGGTTAAGAAATAGCTATGCTTTCACTAAAGTTCTTGATGTAGATTTTTTTAAGAAAGAAATGAATAAATTTACAGTACAAGAAGCTAAGGAAAAAATAAATGAGATTGAAGATTTTCCAAGTAAGATAAAGAAGGAAAAAGAGAAAGTCTTTCAGAAATATGAAATTAGTGAAGATGTGAAGAATATTTCAAGTAAACTTGCATATTGCGTATGGTGGCAGGATTACAGAAAGAGTTTCATTTTCAAATGCAATCATGTAATAACTAAGTTTTTGGAAGAAATTTCTAAAAGGAAGGAAATAGATTTCAAGGAGTTGTGTTATTATAATATACCCGAAATGTTGGATCTTTTCAAGAATAATAAAAGAGTGAATGCTAAGGAAAGGTATGGGGGTTATATTGAATATTATACTGAAAGAGGGAAAATGGATTACTTGTCAGGAGAGGATGTGAATAAATTTATTGATCCTTATATTAGTATTAAAATTGATCCAAAACAAAAAGAAATTAAGGGGATGGTAGTAAGTTCTGGAGAGAAAGTTACAGGTAATGTAAAAATACTTACTTCTCCTAGAAATATGGGGAAAATGAAAGAGGGTGATATATTAATTGCTCCAATGACTAGTCCTGATTTTATTATTGCGATGAGGAGAGCATCTGCAATAATAACGGATGAAGGTGGGATGACTAGTCATGCTGCAATTGTTTCAAGAGAATTAGGGATTCCTTGTTTAGTAGGAACGCGAATTGCTACAAAAGTTTTTAAGGATAATGATGTTATAGAAGTTGATCCTAAGGAAGGGATAGTGAGGAAAGTATGAACATAGTCCATTTTCATGATTCAGAGAACAATAAACATGATTTAGTAGGTGGGAAAGGTCATAATTTAATTAATTTACATTGTAATGAATTTAATGTTCCAAAAGGATTTGTGGTTTCTACGAAAGCGTTCTTTGATTTTATTTCAGAGAATGATATTAAGGAGAAAATATTGGAAATAGTAGAAAAAACTGATAAGGAAGATCATGAGAAGATTGAAAAAGCTTCCCAGGAAATAAAAAGTTTGATTCTTAATGGAAAGAGTAAGGAACAATTACAGAAAGAGATTACTGGGGCTTTGAAGAATTTACAAGGAAGTAAGTTTGCTGTTAGATCTTCATCCCAAGCAGAAGATTTAGAGAGTGCTTCTTTTGCTGGACAACAAGATACATATCTGAATGTGAGTAAAGAGGCGATTGAAAAGAACATTATGAATTGTTGGGCTTCCCTTTTTACTTCTAGAGCAATATTCTATAGAGAGCAACAAGGAATAAAACATGATGTAGGTATTGCAGTTGTTGTGCAAGAAATGATTGATGCAGATTTTGCTGGTGTGATGTTTACTTTAGATCCAATTGAGAAAAAACATATTCTGATTGAGGTTACTGCTGGCTTAGGTGAAAAATTAGTTTCAGGTCAGGTAACTCCAAATACATATTTTCTTCACAAAGAAACGTTTGCAATTGAAAAGAAGAATGAGAATGAAAGATTTGATGAAGCTTTCTTAGAGAAGATTGGAAAGATTGGTTTGGAAATTGAGAAGCACTATGGTAATCCACAAGACATAGAGTTTGCAATCAAAGATGGAGAAATTCATATTCTTCAGGCAAGGCCTATTACTACATAATCCTTCTATTTTAAAGTATAATTGAGGTTTTTATTTATTTTCTATATAGAAAATAATTAATTTTAAGCAAATTTCCTTTTTTCGCCATTTCTTAGTAGTGATTTTAGATAAGTTTATATACCCCAAAATACTACTAAGTAGTATGAAACTTAAGCTAAGTATCACTCTAGATGAGGAGACTGTAGGGCATATAGAAGGGCTTATACAAGCTGGTACTTTTAGGAATAGAAGCCATGCTGTTGAATACTCTGTTAAAAAATTAATGGAGGAAAGGCAAAATGTCTGATGACTGTGATGCGGATGTTGAAGATTTTGATCAGTCAGAAGACTATGAGAATTCTGAAGTAGAGTATGAAGCTCAGGAAGAAGGAGAATATGTTGAAGAAGAGGGTGGGCTTGTAAAAAATGATGGAGATGTAGGTAGAAAACTAGAAGAGATTATTCAAGATAGTTCTGGAAATAAGGAAACTGAAGATATAGAATACAAGATAGAAGGAAAGGATAATGAAGAGAAAGGAGATCTTGAATATTCATCAGCAGAACATTCTGAAGAAGAGAAAAAAGAGGGAAGAACACTTTCAGATTGGAAGGATGAGCTTTATCATGTTATTAAGGGATTTTTGAAAATTGGTGATAATGAAGATCCTTATGAAGCTGTAAAAGAAATGGAAGGTACAGTTACAGTTGTTTTACCAGGGTTACTTCATTGGCCTATCTCAGTTGAAACTTTTGAGAAAGAGTCTGGGATGGACGTTATTAGATTTGATGATAGGGATCCTGATGCTATTCATGAATTCTTGGGTCACGTTTATGCCGAGACAGGACACAAACCAATAGTTATTGGTTTCAGTGATGGAGAGAAGAGATTGTGTTCATATATCAAAAAGCATGGCGACGACGCTATTCTTCATAGTTATGGAATTGGATCTGATAAAAATGTTCACAAGGTTGCTTCGAAAGGTAAGGTGACATATATAAATGGTGGAATAGATTGTTTGGCTTCAATGGAGAAAGATTATCATGGATCACCAGGAAATGCTCCTTTGGTAACTTTAGAAGGTGCTAGTCATGGTGGTTTATTTGAAAACCCAGAAGTTATTAGGCAAATTGCCGGTATGGTTAAAGAAAGGGCATTCGTTAATAGGGGTGGAGTTAGATACACACCTATGCATATGTACAAGTAGGATTATAGATATTTATCAATTTCTTTCTTGATACTTTCAAAAACTTCTTTTATTGACTTTGATGCGTCGATAATAATAATGTTGTCATCAAGAGAGTCTTGGATCTTAAGATAGTTTTCTCTTAGCTCTTTTTGAAACTCAAGTTCTTCGAATTTTTCTTTAGTTCCCCTATTTGATACTCTATCTAAAGAGATTTCAGCCGGAACATCTAGGATGAAAGTAACATCGGGTTTTCTGAAGTCTTTGTTTGCGTCAATGACTTCTTTTTCAGATATGCCTTGAGTTTGTTGAAATGCAATAGTTGAATAGTAATATCTGTCGCATAGAACAATGTTTAATGTGCCATCATCTTGTTCTAAGAATGGAATTATAGTTTTTTCCAAATGATTTCTTCTATCTAAGGTGAAGAGTTCTAAGAATTTCTTTGAATTTGCTTTTGGATCTTTTTCTTCTCTTAAGAGCTTTCTAATTTCCCTACCATATTTACCGTAAGTTGGTTCTCTTGTTGTTAGAACACGGTATTTTCTTGATTTCTTGTAAAGATAATTGTGGAGTCTTTCAATCATCTCCCCCTTTCCGCATCCATCAAGTCCATCTAACACTACAAATAAGTTTTTCATTTGAAAATTTCACCAGTTTCAAAAGACCAGAATAATAGATCAAGATGATCCATTGGAATTTTGACTTTTTCTGAGTATCTTCTGAATTTTTCTTCAATTTCCAGATA
Source organism: Nanobdellota archaeon (assembly GCA_042577505.1). Taxonomy (GTDB): domain Archaea; phylum Nanobdellota; class Nanobdellia; order Woesearchaeales; family JACQSR01; genus JACQSR01. The sequence continues at coordinate 13,850 of JBHPEA010000025.1, read as the reverse complement.
GTTTTTCCTTGATAAAGTTTTAGGTATTTCATTAATTACCCTATATTTTACTAGATTCTTGAGAATATGTCTATCAAGAATCGCTAGGTTTTCATATCCAATATTACGAAGAAAGTGTGAAGATTCCTTAAGTCCAAGGCCTTTAACATGATCTACTAAATAATCCCTGGTTAAGGAAGCGTCGCAGTCGATATTATTCTGAATAGAGCCAAAAGAACTTTTCATTTCAAGAAGGTGTTTAGATTTATTGTTATGAAACCTAACTCCGTTCTTTCTAAGAATGATGGATGGATTGAATTTTTTATGTCTGAAATCCTTCTTAATTAGATCTTTTATAGCACCATCGCACTTCTTTGCGCTAGACTGAGGAGTGCATAAACAGAAGCAAAGTTCGTAGAATATATCGTTTTGATCAAGATTCTGGAAATATTTGAGTCTTTCCTCAATTTCTCTTTTTCTAACCTTATAATCCCCCAAAAGCATAAGTAGATAGAGTGTATAGAGTATATAAAAGATTTATCCAAAAACATTTATAAATAGGTGTTGAACACAACAGTTAATATGGGACCGTGGCTTAGCCTGGCTATAGCGCTCGACTGATAATCGAGAGGTCGTGAGTTCAAAAAGAAAGCTCTTTCAGAGCGTCTTTGAAAGTCTCATCGGTCCCATTATTCATTTTTCTAAAATTACTACAAAAAACATCTTCACGAGATTTAAAATTCTGCCCTTTCAGATACCCCTAATCCCAAAATATGCGCAATTGCGCCTATAAGTAATTAGGCGTAATTATTACTCAGAAAAAATTGGGCCATAGAAAAGTTTAAAAATTAGAACAAAAAGTGATAGTATATGAAAACCCCAATTTTTCTTTTGATCTTACTTGCTGTGAGTGTAATGGGTTGTGAATCTTCAGTCTGTGAAAGGGAAAATACAGGTGGGTGTGATAGATCATGTATAAATGATGAAGATTGTAAATCTATTTGTGGAGCTGGTTGCATCAATATTAATGAAGAATTTGATCCATTGAAAGCTGAGATTGATTGTACCCCTTCATTAGGTTGTTATTGTGATAAAAACATTTGTAAATCTAAATAGGCCCAATTTTTTCTTCCGTCATAACCAAAAATTTATTGTTTCGTGGCGGAGCTAAAGCTCCTACTCAACATAAATTTTTCCCCTCGTAACAACTCGGATACGCCTAATGCAATTAGATTCAATTCCAAGACCCGCCATCAAAATATTTATAAAGGGCTGACGCCTACATATAGGCTATGGAAACTGAAACAAAGATCATGAGCAGATTGGATGAAATCAAAACGGAGTTGGATTTTATCAAAAAACACATGATTGACATAGATTCATTTCTATCACAAGAAGATAAACTAGATATAAAACAAGCTGAGAAAGAATTGAAGGAAGGTAAGACTAAATCTTTAGATACAATTAAGAAAGAACTTGGTTTATAATGCTAAAGTTACAATTTTCTTCAAAAACCGAGAAATTCTTGAAGAAATGTGATAATGTTCTTTCCAAAAGAATAATTGATAAAATCCAACAACTAGAAAAAGATCCAGTTCCTCATGATTCTAAAAGAGTAGTAAATGAAGAGTCAACATTTAGAATAAGAATTGGTAATTATAGAGTCCTATATAAGATTAAATACAATGAAAAAGTTATTCTTATCTCCAAAATAGATAAAAGACCAAGCGTATATAATTAAAAGGCGGGTCTCGGAACTTTCTCACTCACTACGTTCGTTCGAACCTTGCATCTCTGTTCGCTCCACTCTCAAATTACTCCGTAATTTGGAGGTCGCTCTCGAGGCAAGGGAACCTAATGTAATTAGATTCAATAATTTTTAGGGGCGAAAAAAAGAAGGGAGCCTCATGTTTTCTATCAAGGGTATATACTAACCGTTCTAAAATTATATTCATAAAACTTCCTTTTAAAAATTTTGTTTGTTTTTACAAATAATCTCTTCCTCGCTACAAGAGACTAACAAAATGACTAAAAGTAGAAACAATATTTTTTTCATAATAACAATCCTAAGATATGGATTTATTAAAGTATCGTATTAGTATCTAGCAGAGCAACATTTATATAGTTTATATGTAGTGGTTAAATAAATGAAAAAGAAAGTTCTTGTATTGCTAATGATTGCAGCGGTTTTTATTGTTGGTTGTGATGAAGAGGTTGTTACACCTCCCCCTGATGTAGAAAAGGGTGACTGTATAGCAGATCTTGGAGAAATGCCAATTGAAGGGTGTCATGAAAATTGCGAATTGTGTAAGTGCACTACTAATCAAGGTTCAGATTATACACCATTACCTACCGACGATAATGTAATTTGTGTAAAAACCGAAGATGGTAGGGGTGTAAATAATGTCTGGGTTGCTAAGGAATTTGTTCCAGATTGTCCAGATAAGGGATTAACCGGTTTTTGTTTATGTGGTAGAATCAACATGTGCGATCAATTTAAGGATTGTATTGATGAAAAATGTGTATTAAATGAAGAAAAATGGAATGAATTTCTAAATAGATGAATGGTGGTGAAATAATGAGTAAAAATATTAAGATAGTAGGAAAGGTTCTAGTAGGGATTGGGTTGTTTGTTTGGTTAGGTACACATGTATGGGTAAGATTAATGGGAATGCCTCCTGAACATATAACTATGCATGCTGATATCAATCTGATTGCTATTGTGGTATTTGGGATTGGTGCTTATTTAACACATAAGAAATAAGCTAAAACATCGAATCAAGCTGATCTGACCTAACAGTAATCTCTTTCGGTGTGTCTTTTTTGGGTGGATTCATTTCAAGTCCCTTTTTCAAATTAATATTGCCACAAGTATTGCAATAGAAATATGGGCCCCATTTTCCAGTTCTAATATCAAGATATTCTCCACAAACACATTTGATGTCCATCAGCATCTTATTTTTATGTGCCTGACACACAGGTAGACCTTGTTTATTTTTCAAAGTTCCAATTTTATCACAGAAAGGGCATTTCTCAACTCTCGACTGACCGTAAATCTTTTTTCTGAACATTTACTAAGATTTTTCTCACTAGTTTAAATTGTTTTTGATTATCAAGAAAGGTTTAAATATATATGATCTAAATTACTTTTTGAGAATGATTTTAAAATGAGGAACAAATATATAATTTGGATACCGAGGATTTTATCGATTTTATTTATATTATTTTTAATGATGTTTTCACTTGATATCTTTGATATGGATCTTGACTTTTGGGGGACTTTATTAGGTTTGTTTATGCATAATATTCCTGCACTGATCTTATTAGTTGTTTTATTAATTTCGTGGAAGTATGAGATTGTTGGCGGGATTGTATTTATTCTAGCAGGTATTTTTTACATAGCGATGGTCTCGATGAATCCTAACTTTGGGCCGGACATACTTATTCCAATTTTAATAATTTCAGGACCTGCTTTCCTAATAGGAACACTCTTTTTAATTGGGTGGATTAAAAAGCGATCTAAACCTACTTAGGATAAATGTGGACGCAATTCCTGTTTTGGGTAACATTATACACCTCATTGTTTTATCTATTAATTCTCAATAATAAGAACATTTATAAATGGACTTAGGCCTCTATGAGTAACGATAGATAAGCCGGTGAAAGCTTGCTTATGCTGGGAACATAACTTGTTCTCCGGAGGAATAAAATGGCACGAATGTATTCAAGGAAGAAAGGTAAAGCAGGTTCTAAAAAGCCTGATAAAAAACAAACCCCTTCATGGTCAAGATACAAAGGAAAGGAAGTTGAATTATTGGTTGTAAAGCTAGCTAAAGAAGGTAAGAATCCTTCACAGATTGGTTTATATCTAAGAGATGTTTATGGTATTCCAGATGCAAAAACTGTATGTGAAAAGAGCATTACAGCAATTCTAAAAGAAAAGGATCTTCAAAAGGAAATTCCTGAAGATTTGATGGCTTTAATTAAAAGAAGCGTTCAATTAAGAAAACACATGTTAGTTAACACAAAAGATCAAACTGCTAAGAGGGGTCTGTTGTTAACAGAATCTAAGATTAAGAGATTAATCAAATATTACAAACTAAACAATAGGCTTCCAGAAGGATGGAAATACGATCCTGAAAAGGCTGGATTGTTTTTAGAGTAAAATTGTTTTTGTGACAACAACTGTCACATTTTCTTCTTTCATTTTTTCTGCTGCTGAATTAGCACTTTGTTCATCAGGAAATATACCAAATATTGAAGGGCCAGAGCCAGATAATGAAGCGTTCAAAGCGCCATATTGAATTAGTTTTTCTTTTATATCTTGTAATCCTTCATATGAACTAAATATGACTTCTTGCATGTCGTTTGAGATATTAGATGCTATTCTTTGAACACTGTTTAAATTTCCAACATCAATTGGAATAGAACAACTGCCTTTTTTATCCCAAAGATCATATGCAAGCGCAGTTGAGATTTCAAATTCAGGGTAAACTAATACAATATTTAATTCTGGAAGATCGTTTATTGGATTTACAAGTTCTCCAGTTCCCGAAACATGGGCACCCCCACCAATTATGAAGAAAGGAACGTCACTTCCTATTTCTTTAGCAACATCTATTAATTGGTTTTTATCTAAATTAAGCTTAAATAATTTATTCATTCCCACCATTACAGAAGCTGCGTTACTTGATCCTCCGCCTAATCCTGCCCCTATAGGGATTTTTTTATTCAAGGTGATTTTTACACCTTCATTTAAATTAAATTTACTTCTCATTAGTTTTGCAGCTTTATAGCAAAGATTTTGCTTTAGCGGGATATCCATATTAACATCAACTTCTATTTTGTCAGAAGGAATTCGCTCAATTGTAATATCATCATAGAAATCAATTAAATGCATTATAGAATTGAGAGTGTGATAACCATTTTCAAGTTTGTTACCTATATTTAATGTTAGGTTGACCTTTGCGTATGATTTTAGTTCAATCATTTTTTTTGATAGATATTACGGAAAAAACCTGTATTCCGAGTCCTTTTCCGAAGTCAGATAAACTTTCTCCAGTAGTTGCAGTTAAACCTATAACTTGATTAGGTATATTGCATATTTTGGCTATAGAGCTTTTTATATCTTCTGATTTTGGATCGATTTTTGGTGTTTTACACTCGATCATTAAGCCAATATTGTTAATGGAATAGTTATTGCTTTTAAGCATTTCGATAGCTTTTTTTAAGTATTCTCTACTATCCAAAATACCTGCAGCAGCCATTTCATCTGCAAAAGAACCTAATGATTTTCCACCAATTGCTTGAGATATTGCATTACATAAAGAATGAATAATAACATCGCCATCTGAGTTCGCTTTCAAGCCCTTATGGTCTTCAAATTTAACGCCGCCCAGAATCAAATCTTTAGTTTCATCCGTAAATTTGTGGGAATCCTGACCAAATCCAATTCGGGAGTGTTTTAGTGAGTTCTCTGCTGTGAAAATATCATTTGGGTAAGTAATTTTTACATTATCTTGGTTTGATTCTACAATTTTAACTTTATACCCCAAACGTTCCGTTAATGAAACATCATCTGTAGAATAAAATCCATCTTCTTTAGCTTTTTCAAATACTTTCTTAGCTATTCCATACTTTAGCACTTGGGGGGTTTGAATATTGTATATGTTTGAACGATCCAAAGTAGAAACGACTTCATTCTCTGGGTTTGCTAATTTCATTGTATTAATAGATTTAATTCCTGCAACAGCAACACCATATTCTTTACCAGCTTCAATGCATTTTGAAATAGTTTCTTCACTTACAAAAGGATTTGCTCCATTATGGATTAAAAGTATATCTTCATCATTAGCGTTAGTAATTGACATTATTCCATTATGGACTGAATCTTGTCTTTGTTGGCCTCCGATTACAATATTCTTAATTTTCTCATATTCTTTAACAAGATTTTTTAGTTGGTCGAGATCTTCTTGATTAGCGACTAATATTATCTCATCAATTTGGCTACATTTCTCAAATGCCTCAATTGTTCTACAGATTATCGGTTTGTTATTTATATCTAAGAATATCTTATTTACAAATTTATTCAATCTCGTTCCTTTACCTGCTGCTGTAATTATTGCTATGTTCATTTTTAATGTTGCTATCGATTTTTAGAATTTCATCAATTGATGGATCATTAATGACTTCATGAGATTCAATTTGCTCCCTTATAATTTCGAAAATATCAGTAAATTTTATTTCTCCCTTAAGGAATTTGGCAACAGCGACTTCATTGGAGGCATTTAATACTGCTGGGAGGGAGCCTCCTGTTTTACCTGCAATATAAGCCATATCTAGAGAGGGGAATAATGTTCTATTCGGTTCTTTAAATTCTAAGTTTGTTAGATTAAGAGTATTTCTATGGGGGAGTCTGTTAGGATAACTTAATGCGTATTGAATTGGCCTCCTCATATCTGGATCCGATAATTGTGCAATTAAACTTCCGTCATTGAATTCAACTAAAGAATGTACAATACTTTGGGGGTGCACTACCACTTCAATATTATCATAGTCAATTCCGTATAACCAATGCGCTTCTATAACTTCAAAACCTTTATTCATTAATGTAGCTGAATCGATTGTAATTTTATTACCCATCTTCCAAGTTGGATGATTTAAAGCGTCTTCTCTAGTTACATCTTGCAAACTAGTGGAATTATGGAAAGGTCCTCCTGAACATGTTAAAATTATTTTTTTTATATCCTCTTTTCTTTCACCATTAATACATTGGAATATACCAGAATGTTCGGAGTCTACTGGAAAAATATTTACTCCTTTTCTATTTGCAAGCTCCATTATATGCTTTCCAGCACTAACTAACGTTTCTTTGTTTGCCAATGCGATATCCTTGTCATTCTCAATTGCGTGGGAGGTTGGTAGAATTCCAATGCTTCCTACTAATGAATTTACAACCAAATCAGCATTTTGGAGTGTAGCAATTTTTTTAAGACCTTCGATTCCCTTGTAGACGGGGATATCTAGAATTGTGTCGTCAGCAACTTCTTCATTCATAATAGCGACTGCTTCTGGTGAAAATTTCTCTATTTGTTGTTTAAGCAATGCGATATTAGAATTACAAGTTAAACCAACTACTTTGAATTTATCTTGATTTTTCTCGACAACATCAAGGGTTTGTGTTCCAATCGATCCTGTCGATCCTAAAATCGATATTCTTTTCATAGTTTTTGTGCCTCTTTTGCAATATTTGAAGAACTTAGACCAATTTTTTGTTTTAAAATAGAAGTACTGCCATGTTCGATGAATTTATCAGGGATTCCCATTCTTTTTACCTTGATTCCTGAGTTGTATTCTTCGAGTAACTCTAAAACAGAAGCTCCGAATCCGCCATTGATTGTTCCTTCTTCGATTGTGATAATGTTTTTAGTTTTTTTTGCATATTTTACTATCAAATCTGTATCCAACGGTTTGGCAAAACGGGCACTAATTACTGCAGCATCAATTTTTTTCTTTTGTAAAATCTCTGATGCGTCTAATGCTTCTTGAACAACTGGGCCAAGGGCAATTAATGTTACGTCATTCCCATTTTTTAATAATTCTGCCTGCCCTATCTTTACTTTTTTTGGATTTTTATCTAGGCAATATTCTTGAGTTGAACCTCTTGGGAACCTTATTGCTGTAGGACTTTCAATATTTACAGAAGTTATTAACATATCTTGCAATTCGTATGAATCTTTTGGTGCCATTATTGTGATATTTGGAATTGAACGCATAAAAGCAATATCATATGGACCATGGTGAGTCGGTCCATCTTCTCCGACTAATCCTGCTCGATCAATTGCGAAAGTTACATTTAGGTTTTGGAGACAGATATCATGGATGAATTGATCGTATGCTCTTTGAAAGAATGTTGAATACAGAGAACAAATTGGTTTTAAACCTTGGATTGCCATACCTCCTGCTAGAGCTACGGCATGTTGTTCAGCAATTCCTACATCGAAAAATCTTTTTGGATATCTTTTTGCAAACTCTGTGAGCCCAGATCCTGATTTCATTGCCGGAGTAATGGCAACAACTTGTTCGTCCATCTCAGAAAGTTTTACGATTGCTTCAGAGAAAGCTTCTGTAAATGTTAATTTTTTTTCAATATCGAATTTTTTTGGAGATACTCCATGAAGACGAGTTTCATCGATTTCTGCTGGATTGTATCCCTTGCCTTTTTTAGTAATAATATGGAGAAGTTGAGGTCCATTTTCTTCTTTAATGTTGTGTAATGCATTGATTAAGTCATTAACATTATGTCCATCTATTGGTCCGTGGTATGTAAAACCAAGTTCTTCAAATATTGTAACTGGAATTACAACTTTTTTAATAGTTTTTTCAAATCTAGAAGCTTCTTCTTTAATTGCAGGTATTTTTTCAATAAGAGATTTTGTCTTTTTTCTAAAAGATTGATATTGAGGATAAACGACTAGTTTTTGTAGATATTTAGAAATAGCTCCCACATTTGGATTTATTGACATTTTATTATCATTAAGAATTACAATCATCTTTTTTTGTAGTTGACCTGCATGATTTAGTGCTTCGAATGAAATACCCCCAGTCAATGCACCATCGCCAATTACAGCAATAATATTCGAATTTTCGTTTTTATGGTCTCTTGCAACTGCCATACCTAAAGCGGCTGAGATTGAGGTTGAAGAATGCCCTACCCCAAAAGAATCGTGTTCGCTTTCATTCGGTTTGATAAAACCAGATATTCCCTTGTATTTCCGTAAAGTGTGAAAATTCTTATTTCTACCAGTTAGGATTTTGTGAGCATAAGCTTGATGGCCTACATCCCACACAATTTTATCAATGGGGGAATTGAATACATAGTGCAATGCAATTGCAAGCTCTACACAACCTAATGGGCTACCCAAATGTCCTCCATTTTCAGATACTGTTTTGATTATTTTATCACGAATCTCTTGAGCTAATGAGTCTAACTTCTCGATTGGAATCTTTTTCAAGTCTGAAGGAGAATCAATAGTATCTAAAAGCGATTTAGGACTAATATCATTATTATACACCTCTTTACACCCCATTGAGAGTGGGTTAGGCCCCTTTTTAAATGTTATGGGGGTGTATTATTTATATGCCTGAATCCAGTATTTTTGTCTAATTTTCACTAATTCCATTTGTGTTTTAATATAACCAATCAGTTGTTTATCTGAAGAGACGTTAGGGTTTATTGCTTCGATAAGAGTCTCCTTATCTCCTTTTGTTAGTTCATTTTGATAGAAAGGTGTATTCCTTACGTAATTAAATAATTCAAGAGCTAATTGAAACGATTCATGTTGGGATTGGAATAGTCCTAAAAGGTCTTCTTTAGGTAAGATATTAGTTACCACTTTTCTATATGATGGTGGTGATGAAATATTATCTGCTAGGGAGTTGGCAATTCTTTGGTAATATTCGACTTCTTTCTTTTCTACATCTTTTAGGGAAGATATTAATCTTTCTGAGTAGCCAATTATCTTTGATTTTTCTTCTTGGGTAAAAGAGGTGTTAACTTTTACTTCGTTAATTATTTCATGATAGATGTCTGGAATATCTTCTGAAAACAAATTTTCTGCATCTGGATCGAATGGAGGTTTATAAGATTCTATCCCTCTCGGAAATTCTTGAAAGAATTCGTAAACATTTCTGTTTCTAATTTTTGTTTCCATTTCTATAACTGTTTGTTGGTCTGCATGTGTTATGGTGGGGATTAAAGTTGCTGCCAGGGTGACTATAATATGTTCCAATTTCATTCTTGCATCAACTCTCTTAACATTTTAATGAAATATTGTTTACCTTCCTCTTTTAGCTCGTCGAAAAGTTCTTTGTGTAGGCGGTTTAATAGAGCATTTTTTGACTCTTCAGAAAGTTGATCGTATTTTTCAAAAAGAAATGAATCTGAATTAACTAATTCTGCAATTCCATATTCAAGAAAGATTATTTTTTCTCGTTCATCTAATTGCTCATATATATCCATGATTAAGGTAGGTCCATTTTTACCGATATCTTGGACATATTCGTCAACAATTTTACTTTTCAAATCTGGATTTGATGAAACAAGTAATAAAGCATCGCTTTCTTTTTTTTCTTGGGATCTATATTTATCTAGTTCAAAAAAAATTTTATCTATAGATTCTGGGGGGAGTGAGGCTTTAAAATGATCAAGAGTTTGAAATAAATTATTGGATGCTTCTTCAACGTTGTCGTTTACTAGAAGATATAATGATTCTTTTGCTTTTTGTTTTGTTTGAGAATATTGTGATTTGACTTCTTCTGTCGCATACCTCACCTTTGAAGTTATACCTACATTTTCTGCAATAAATAATGATGCGACATATGCTGCAATCCCTATTCCAATTTTTGTACTTCTCTTCATATAAAATAGAAAGGATTCGACATTAAAATGTACTAATTATGTGAAAGTGAAAAAATTATGGTTACTAAAGTTTAATTTCCGATGTCCTCATGAGAATCTTCAAGATTATTAAAGAAAGGGTGTGAATTTTCGGGACCATTATATGATTTGTGATTCGAATTTTAATTCTTCAACAACAAAATAACTTTCTAGTTTTCTCGTGCATATTTTATCTAATTTTTCTGAGAACTCATTGCATTCTTTAAGATTTTTAAAGTAACATTCTAAGAAAAAATCACTTTTTGGGGTGGCTCTATATGCAGAGTTTATATTTTGTTGTTCATGAATAAATTCACATATTTGATTTTTATTTTTTGCAGAAAAAAGATAGAAGATACGAATTGGAAAACCTAGTCGACCATATTTTAAATGAATTGAATGTTTTTCAATAATTTTTCTTTTAAGTTTAAGATGTCTTCCTAAGACTGAAGAAGGCGGCATATGTAGTGTTTTTGCAATATCAATAAACTTAGATCTGGAATCTTGTCTTAATGAGTTTAAAACTTCAATATCATTTCTATTAATCATAAAAAAGTGTAAGTAATAGTGCTTAATTAATTTAACCCGAAGATTTCCGGATTTATTTCAAAGCTTCTTTTATCGCTTCTGCACCAACAGAGGTTCCTGACTCAATTAATTCTAAAGTCGCTCCACCTGCGTTTGAAATTACTGTATATGCGTCTTTGTTATTGAAACGGGCTGTTTCTGCCGCTGTATCTCCACCTGCTGCAATTGTAATCCATCCTTTTGCTTTTGCGTCTCGAGTGGCCTGACCAATCCTTTGATTTGCTTTAGAAATTTCTTCAACTCTAAGATCCTCTATTTGAACAGGGCCTGCTTGGAGTGAAATTCCATTATCAGCTCCATAAGCAGATTCAATTTTAGATAAAGTATTAGGTCCAGGAGCAATTCCCATCCATCCTTCTGGAATTCCAGTAGGTTGTTCATGAATTTTAATTTCGGCTTCTTCGGGTAGTATTCCTTGCTTGTTTGGTTTTGCGTTTGTAATAATATGGTCTTCATTTATTAAAACTTCTACGTGCTTTTCTTTTGCTTTTGCCAAAACTTGGTAAGCGAAAAATAATTGTTCACCTTCTTGACCTTTTTTCATATATGATGAACCAATTAGTTTCTTTACATCATCTAAAGTAATGCCAATAAGTCCAAGAATCTCATTTGTTACTTCTTTTCTGATATCTTGTTCTTTGTTAGTAGCTGCTTCGCTGTCTAAGCCCTCTGTTTCAGATGATATTCTCTGTCGAAGTTCGTCTAGCTTAGCTTGGATTTCAGATTTTTTTGAATCGATATCTGAATAATATTCGCTTGATGCTAAAAATGTGTATGTTACAGCTCCTTGAACGATTAATTTATCCCCTTCTTTCATGCTGTCTAACAGTGAATTTGTAACTGAAATTTTTGAGGTAATTCCTGGTTGGACTTCAATTTTCTTTCCTGAGAGATAAAATACAAAAGGTCCTCTACCATCATCTTTCAATTTAGCTCCCATTCCACCAATTTTATCCATAACATCAATATATTTGAATCCAAACACAGCATCTCCGCCGTTTTTAATAATGATCCCTGGCACGAGTTTTATTGTTGCCTCAGGACGGTGGTTTTGCGGTTCTGCCTCATTAACGTAAATCGCATTTTGACCGGCTAGAGATCCCATAAATTCTCCAAAACCTGGATCTCCTTTATTTGCTTCTTTATCATATCTAACATTTTCAAACATTAAGATTTGGTTTGGTTGGAGATCCTCAACTGCCTTCTTAACTTCTTCTTGATTTCTATAAACACTTCTTGGTGCTGCGCCATCAAGACAATTTGGAGTTAATAGAACTTCAACGTCGTAATTTGCCTCTTTCAATAGCTGTTTTAATCTTAATACTGCAGGAGCCATTGTGAATTCTTTATCTTCTCCTTTTGGACGTCCCATCCATCCAGCAGCAATGAGGAATTTTGATGGTTTTTGATCTAAAATACTCTTGATGGTGGGTAACGAATCGAGGATTCGGGAATCGTCAGCGATCCTTGAAGGATCTAGAAGTTCTTTTGAAGAGTCAAGTGGTAGGTCGTATGCTACCCTTAAAAAAACAGTTTTTCCAGAAAGATCTACATCTTTTACAGTTCTTTTAAAATCGGTCATTTTTTCACCCCTCCATTTGAGTTGGAGAAAATTGGTATTTATATTTTATTATTTAAAAGTTAGGTTTTCATCAATTTTTTTTAGTAGGATATTGATCTCTTGTTTAAGAATTGGTTCTTTGTTGACACTTAATTCCTCTTTTATTTTAGAAAGATTTGATTTTAAATCATTAAGATCGTATCTAATTTGGTCAGTTTCTTCTTCTAGTTTAATAATACTATTATTAGTTTCATTCTGTGTCAAAGGTTCATTTATATCATTTATTTTTTCTTCAATTCTTCTAATATCTTTGAGATATTCGAAAAAATATTCTTTTGTTAAGAATTCAATTTCTTTCTTTGTTTTTTCAATCTTCTTTTCTTTAAGATCTAGGTTTCCTACATTTAAACGTAGGAGTACTTCACAGATCTTAAATTCTGAATCTGTTTTTAGTGCTTTTAAAGGATTGTTAATATAAGCAATAATTAATTCTTGGTTTTCTAATGCAACTTTGGAATATTTCTTAAGTGCTTTATCTAAAACCATGAAATGTTGTATTAATTCGGATTCTTTTATTCTTCTGTTTTCCTCGTACTGTTTTAATGATTTTTCTAAATCAAGAAATATCTTATAATTATCACTTTGTTTCAATTTAATTATTTCATTCTTAATCTCGTCTATTCTCTTAGATTTTGATTCGGCTTTTCCTGTAGTTTCATCATGAGTGGTTTCAAGTTCTTTTTTATGGTTATAATAGTTTTCTAGCTCTGTAATTTTTTCTTTGATTTGCTTTATTGTTTTATCGACATTAACGTTTTTTTTAATATTTGAGAAAGATAAGTCAATTTTTTTTATATGTTGAGCAATATTTCCGGATTCATGAGCAAAGAATTCTTGTAATATGCTGAAAGATTTCGCTGTTGATTTTCCTAATGTTTTTAGTTCTTCATCATATTTCTCAATTACAATGGATTTTTCTGATTCTAGGAAAGAAAGGAATAATTCGACCTTTTTTATGTAGGCTTCCCTGTTACCCTCCATAATGGTTAACACCCTACTGGGAACATTTTTATTTTGGAGCTGGGCTTTTCTAAGAACTTCAGTTGCTTCTCTTGTCTCTTTGATTTCGTTATTAATATTGACAAAAGAATCATTTATAATTTGATCAATTTTTTGTTTCTGTTCTTTTTCTTTAGTATCTAATAAAACTTTAAGTTCTGCTAATTCGATCGCTTGTTCAAGGTCGTCATCAATCATACCCATGATATCACCTTTCTGTAATTT
>JBHPEA010000024.1:0-21272 GCA_042577505.1 Nanobdellota archaeon | reverse complement strand
TATCAAAACTAACAAGATGCAAATTCCAATTTTAGAAGAAAAGGGCACTGGCTCCTTTTCATTAGTTTCCAAATCTTCACTATTCTCTGATATTAATACACCCTCTTCTAAATAAGGTAAAATCCCCACATAAGCATTCAACCCATGACAAACTGCATCTGTTCTAACGTACCTAGTCTCTTCATTCCAATATATTCCTCCATTTGCAAATTTAATATTCTCCGCTTGTTTAGAGTTTTCTTTTGAATAAGTCTGTTGTATTGTCCATCTTAATGCTTTAACAATGGAATCTTTATACTTATCACAATTTTCCTTTTCTTCTTCTAAACAAAACTTGTAAATTTCAACAAAAACCTCTGCTAACCAACCGGCTCCACTAGTAGACAAAGAACCTCGCCATCTACCATAATTTTCCAAATCGGTTGGATCTACTTTTTGCCTTCCAAGCAATTCTTCACTACATCTAAACACAATATCCTTAACTTGTTCATCTCCACTAGCTAAATAATAATCATACAAAGCCAAAATTAACCAAGAACTTGAAATTGGATTATTTGCTCTATAATCATCCCCCACATAACATCCAACGGATTCAACCTCTGAAAGAAAATTTGATGCTATTCTGTCAGCAGCAAAAAAATATTCTTCCTTCCCTGTTGCTCTATAAATCCTAGACAATGCTGATAAAACTTGACCATTGTATAAATAAGATTGTTTTGAAGTACCATACCATTTTCCATCTCTAAGACTGATGGAAGATTTCAAATTTCCATTCTCTAACTGCATTGTGAGGAGCCAATCAGCTCCTAATTTCGCTGCTTCCAAATACTTATCATCTCCAGTTTCATCATAGAGAAGAAGCAGCGTAAAAATCGTCTTAGAAGTCGTTCCAACAACATATCTTTCTTCTTTTTCATATCCCTCTAAAAAAACAGAGTAGTGGAAAGCACCATAACCCTTATCCTTCTTTTTATTCTGCATTGAAAGAATGAATTCACCACTTTTCAGAATTTGATCCATCACTTCTTTATCATTATTATAACCATATATCTTAAAAAGTGTAAAGGCAGTAGAAGCAGTATAAATAGAATGCAATCTATTCTCAAAAGTATCTGTAGTAGCATAATAATACTTATGCACACCATGATAATCATCATCTAAAACCCTAAAAAGATACTCTTTACCATCCTCCACTTTCTCTTCAATCAAATCCTTTTCTAAAGTATGAACAATAAATTTCCCATTTGAAAAAGAATAATAATCATTCACAGAAGTATAGTACCAATAAGGTAGTACCATAACCAATAAGATCCCAATAAAAACCGCTATCTTAGCCCCCTTCATCAACACACCCTTTTTCTAAGAAGACGAAGGTCAAATTCCTTTAAAAACTTAATGATAAGAAAAACATATAAACAATATTCCATTACCTTTCTTCATGCCATTCAGTAAAAACTTCCCAAGGACAATAAAAGGATCTTCTTATCCGAAATGGGAAGAAGTGACACTTTCACCCGAAGAAGAAAGAGATGTTGAAAGGATTTCTAGAGTTGAAAATATTTCATTAATGAAGGAATGTATTGAAGATGCCAAAGGAATCATGGAATCTCAAAACCTTAAGAAATTCCAAACTAACATGGTTGACATAGCAATCTCATTATTTGAAAAAAGAGCATCCCACACTATCTACTGGAAAGAAAATAAAGCAAAGGAAAAATTCTCAAAATAACTTCTTCCTTTTACCAACAAATTCAGTTGGAGCGTACGTCATAGATATCAAGGAAGCAATAATCATCATAACAAACACTATTGTAAATGCCATACCCCAAGACAAGGGTAAACTCAGGGATCCCCCAGAATTTGTTAAATAAATTGAAATAGCAGCTCCTAGTAAACCAGCAATCATAAAAGTTCCAGATAAAGGTACAATGTTTTTTCGATTCATTTTATTACCTCTTTTTATATAAATACTAAAGTAGAGATATTTAAAGGTTTAGAATATCAAGCTGGAATGATCTTAATTCCATTTTCTTCAGGAATAATGGTAACTTCTTCGTCATCTTTCAACTTATATCTCTCAACAAGCTCTTTTGGAATTCTCAAACCGAGACTTAACCCCCATTTGGATATCTTAGCATTATACTTTTTCATTTCTCTGTATTCCTGAGCCACTTCATGTAATTGTTCCATATTCAATATTTCATCCCCACATTTATGACATTTGAAATACTTATATTCAACCCCCTCAGGTGTTTTTGATTTCATTTCTCTCATTTTCGAACTACATTCTGAACATTTTTTCATATCTGCTCACCATTTTGTTTCCACAGTCAATATCTTCAATTTGTATCCTTCAATACGGCCAACGCAAATAACCGTAAATTGTTTGTATTTACTTGATATCTTTACGATATTTTTGCCGATTTTCCGGATTGATCCTCCAAAGATAGTTGCTTCAATCATGTCGGGGGTAATTCCCCTTTGCATTGCTCGAATAAAAGCATGCCTCCTAATCACTATCTCATAATCCACTATACGCATGATATCTCTTGATATCAAGTAATATCTTAGAATATTTAATACTTTCTATTTTAATTTCTTCTGATGATCTTTCAACATCTTTGTTAAGAATTCAATACATTGTTGCTTATCTTCACCACACATCAATTTACCTTTCAGACATTGTGTATGCACTTTCTTCACAAAATCATCATCTGGATGATGGAATTTGTATAGTTCAAAAATTTTACATATTTCTGGATTTCCGCCATGTTTTTTTTGTTCATCAACTGTGTCCTTACCACCAGTAAAAGAACGAGAAATCTTTCTCTTAATATCTTCAGGTTTATCATCTAAAAATATAGCAGTATCTGGTTCTGAAGAGGACATTTTCTTCCCTTCTTTTAATCCTGACTGATGTTTGAAATATATAAAAGAAGGTGCTTCAATCTTATAGGGCAATCTTTTCGCAACATCCCTAGTAATCTTAGCATGTGGATCTTGTTCTAATCCAATTCCTGTCACAGATGGCATTACTCCTTCATACTCTTTAAGTTGGGGATGTAAGATATCAGCTATCTGTAACAAAACAGCAGATATTTTACCCAAATCAGTATGACCATAAATAGCACGATACATATTCTCAGTTATTTTCTTTGAAATCTCAAAAGAAAACTCGTAATATCTTGGTTTTTTCTTAGATTGATGATAAAGATCTTTTTTATCCAAACCTAATGCAAGCAAATGTGCCACGTTATCTTTTGCCATTTTCTTAGCATCAGATAACTGCTCAATCTTGGGCCTAGAAACATAAGCATCAATATCAGAAACTGCAAAATAATTTTTTCCACCTTTTTTCTTAAAAAACAGAAATAAATCAATATCAACTTTATGGCCTAAATGTAATCTACCAGAAGTTGCAATCCCTGTCATATTTATGAAAGATTTTTTTCCAACAATCCTTTGGAAGACCTTACCAAAATCCCTATGTGCAACAACCAAACCCCTCCTAAACAAATGGTGATCTAATTTTTTTCTCCATTCATCAGGAATCTTCTCTAATCCAAATTCTTTGAAAATATGCTCATAATCTTCAATTTGAGCACTTGACCAGGGATCTATATTTGCCATACCATAGAAAAAACAAATGCTATATTTAACTATTTACATTTCTTTAACGTAGAAATCATCTTTTCAGGATCCTCAGCATCAAATATAAACGATCCAGAAACTATAATATTTGCTCCAGCATCAACTGCAAGTTTAACAGTCTCTTCATTAATTCCACCATCAATCTGAATATCCAAGTAAGGCTTCATTTTTCTCAACTTCTTAATCTTGGGTAACACAGAAGGAATAAACTTTTGTCTTGGATAACCAGGTTCAACACTCATAAACAATACCATATCAACCATATCTAAATAAGGCTCAATGGCAGAAAGAGGAGTTTTTGGTTTAATAGAAATTGCTGGTTTAGCGCCCTTCTTCCTAATATATTCAAGACAATATCTTGGATCAACTGTTGCCTCAACATGAATAGTGATAATATCAGAACCAGCATAAACATATTCATCTATATATTGCAATGGGTTTTCAACCATTAAATGAACATCTTTTGGTAACTTTGTTTGAATTAACTTAACTTC
Source organism: Nanobdellota archaeon (assembly GCA_042577505.1). GTDB lineage: Archaea > Nanobdellota > Nanobdellia > Woesearchaeales > JACQSR01 > JACQSR01. The sequence continues at coordinate 17,127 of JBHPEA010000024.1, read as the reverse complement.
CTTCGGCCCAATTGTTTTCGGAGGAACAAACTTTCCATCCATAACATCAAAATGAACATAGTCAGCACAAGTCTCTATTTTCTTTATCATCTCTTCTATTACTTTCTTATCTTCCTTCAATAAAGTCAATATCGAGACAGAGACTTTTGTTTCCATAAATCACTAGAATAATTCATCATATATAAAATTTATTGCATTTGTAATAACAAGAAATATAAACAAAGTATAGTAATCTAATAAATGATCAAAAAAAGTGTGTTGATTATTTTTTGCATTCTATTTATCGTAGGTTGTGTAACTGATAATGACAAAGATGGATTTCTTCCTCCTGCTGATTGTGATGATCTTAATCCAGACATTAATCCTGGAACAGTAGAAATACCTGAAGATGGATTTGATAATAACTGTGATGGTATAATTGATAGTGGACCCTCTGCAGACATATGGTCTGATCCCAATCCTTGTATTATCCAACCTGGAGAAACGCAATGTACATCAACTGTTTTTTGGAAATCAAATAACATTAACAAACCCTACGTTCAAATTAATATGGTTGATTCTAACAGTAGTGTTTTCATGTGGAAATGTAGACCTTCAAATAGGGATGATCCTTACAATGAAGATCCCCAGCTTAGAACAAGTAAGGAAGTAACATGGATAGTTGAGGAGGGTAATACTTTCAAAATGTTTCCTGTTGATGATTGCAAAATTGAAAATCCAATGGAGAATGTTATAGCTGAACATTATGTCAAAGGAGAAAAAGTCCAACCTTCGGCAGTAATCCTATCGCATCCTAATCCTTGTACTATTGAATATGGAGAGGCCGAATGTACCTCTAGAATATACTGGAGATCGGAAAACATCGAAAAAGATTATATTCAAATCAACATGATTGATTCTAACGGTAGTGTTTTCATGTGGAAATGTAGACCTTCAAATTTAAATAATCTTTATCATTCCGAAAATCAACTTAGAACAAGTAAAGATGTTAATTGGATAAAAGAAGAGGGTAATACTTTCAAAATGTTTCCTGTTGATGATTGCATTGGAGATAATCCAATGAATGAAGATGATGTTTTAGCTGAACATTTCGTTAAAGGAGAAAAAATAAAAGCAAAAATTTGGGCAGATCCAGGTCCCTGCCTAATTAATCCTGGAGAAACTTACTGTACTTCAAATATAACATGGAGTTCCTCAACAGAAATTGAAGAAGGAAATGTTCTAGTATTAAAGCCCAATGGCGAACGTTTTAAATGTGGTAAAGCAGGAAATCTACCGCCATCTAATCCTAATAAGTTAGCAACAAGGACCCATTGGCCTTATGAATGGATATCTGAAGAAGAACAAGAGTTTACGATTTATGCTACCGAAGATTGCATTACTCCAAAAGGTCCTGCTCTTGACAGTGTTAAAGTTAAAGGTGTAAAAAGACCTGTTTGTTCTGTAACTGGAGAACCTATGAGAAATGTTCCGAAAGATTTCGTTTCTTTAGATATTTACACACTCAATCCAGGTAACCATATACATAGATATATTGATGCAATTAATTACTTAGGTGATCTTAATCTTGGAAAAGTTAAGAGTACTATTCAATGGTTTAATCTTGAAAAAGAACCAGGAGTTTGGGATTGGAGTAGATATGACGGAATAGTTAATGATCTTGCATCAAGAGGTGTACCTATAGAATTAGAATTACATGGAGTTCCTTTATGGGAATCCTACTGTGATGATTCAATGGTGGTCGAATATTGTGACAAAATAGATTGGGGAGGTTGTTCTAAAAGGGATGGAAATAAAGTGGCAGGAAATGTCTATGCTCCAAAAAATATCGAAGCATGGAAGGAATATGTTAGAAAAGTTGTTGACAGATATAAAGATAAAGTAGATAGTTGGGGAGTATGGGCCGAGCCAACTAATAAAAAAATGCTCATGACGCATCCAGATGATTATTGTAATCCGGAAGTAAGATCAGATCAGTATATCCGTGTGCTAAGGGCTGCTTATGATGTAATAAAAGAAGTTGATGATGTAGATGCAGATGGAGATGGTGAGAGTGCGGTTGTTTTGGCATCTAATATGAACATAAATAATGAATGGTTTGATGAATATGAAACAGATCCAGAAGAATGGAGGATAAAGCAATTTTTTGTAAAAGTTCTTGATCAAGCAGGAGATAAATTTGATGCTTGGTCTGTTCATTGTTTCGCAGATGACAATATGGAAGACTTAATTGAAACAGTTAATGATGCTAGAGTTTTATTGGATGAATATGGTTTTGAAGACACCCCCCTCCTTGTAACATCGGTTCAACTTAATACTGAAAGGGGCTGGGTTAAAATGAACATTAATTGTCCTTTTGTTGATATCAAACCAGAGATCGAATTACCTGATCCATTATCCCCCCCAGATATTTGTTTGTCTGATCCAGATGATATAGTATGCCAACCAGAATCTTATAATGGGTATACTGATGAAGAGATTGGTGCGGAATTAGTTAATATGTATGCCTGTCTGGCTAATGCTGGTGCCGATGGTGTTTCGTGGTTTGAAATGGGCCAAATTAATGCTAATTATTGGGCTACTCCTTGGGATTTTTCGGCAGATTGGTGCCCTCCAGATGGAATTCACAAAATGGGTGTGTTATCTCAATATAAAGATGAAGAAGAGAACCGGCGTCATGGTACTGTAAAAGCATATTATGACTTAATGGATGTCTCAGATTACGTTGAGTTAATTAATTCTGAGTAGATTTTAAGTAGTAAGATATTTAAACTAATTTTAATTGCAAGTTATGAAAAAGCTGATAAATTTTTGAAATCCTTTTTCAACTTCTCAGAAACCCTTTCATACTTTTTATTAGAAATCCTTCTTGTTTTCCAAACATCAACTTTAATCCTATCCTTAGGATCTCGTGGAATAACATGAAAGTGAACATGCATCTCGTGTTGTCCAGCAGCTTTACCATTGTTCAAAAGAATATTACACCCAGAATGTCTTTTCCTTGTAACCTTTGAAGCTAAAGAAACGTGTTCAATGACATCATGCAATATTCTTGGAGGCATATCTTCTAAACTTCTGAAGTGTTTTTTAGGAATAACAAGTAAATGCCCTTCTTCATGCGCAGGAATATCTGCAGCCAAGAAAGACACAGAATATTTTGTAGACTTCAAAGGAATATACGGATACCCTTCCAAATGAGACTTCTTCTTCCCATTAACCAAATCGCAAAATGTGCATTTCATAATACAAACAAAAATTTTTACCTTTTTAAACATTCTCAATAAATATTATTGAATTGCGGTATGATTAAGTAACAATCAAAGAAAGATATTTAAACGTCATTTCTAATAGGATTGATAAATGAATAAAAAAAGTGTGTTGATTTTAATCAGTCTTCTATTTATTACAAGTTGTATTACTGACAACGATGGGGATAGTTTCCCTCCACCTGGTGACTGTGATGATTTCAATCCAGATGTTAACCCAGAGGCTGTAGAAAAACCTAATGATAAAATAGATAATGATTGCGATGGAAATATTGATGAGATTCCTTCAGCAGAAATATGGTCTGATGGTTGTAATATCAGGTATTGGGAAAATACATGTAAGGCTAGAATATATTGGAAATCCTCTACTGATGCTCCGGGTGGTTCTGTTTTAATTATGAGGGATGGTGAAAGATTTAAATGTGGAAAGGCGGGAAATCAACCATTTAGCGATGCTAGTGGGTGGGATACCAGAAGTTCTTGGGATTATGATTTTATAACTGAAGAAGGTATAGAATTTAAAATATTCGCGAGTCAAGACTGTAATAATCCTATCGGTGGCGCTCTAGATAATTTAGTTGTTAAAGGGGTAAAAGAATCAGAGAAAAATGGTTTTGGTGATTTGTGGGTTGAGCCATGTATAGGTAATCCGACCTGTAACTCCACAGTATCATGGGATTGGAAAAATATTGAAACTCCTTATGTCCAGGTTAGAGTGGATGATCAGTATATCTTTACATGTAGACCTGGGACACTCAATGAAGTTAATGGATTGTATTCTGGAACCTTTTCCAAATTAGCAAAATGGGGAATAACTGATTCTGTTAATTTTAAATTGTATAAAGCATATGATTGTGATGAACATAGCTCTAGCTTAGGTGACCTGCTTGATGAAGTTGATGTTATAAGGGAGTCACCAACTCCTAAGGCTGAAATAATGGGCAGTGACTGTGTTGTTCCTTCAGGAGAAGATTTTTGTACGACGCGAGTGTTTTGGAAATCACAAAACTTAGATGAAGGCATTGTGCAAATTAATATGATAGATCATTTAGGAAACTCGTATGCTTGGGCATGTAGTGGATCAAATCGTGATGATCCTTATAACGAGGATAGGTTTCTTGCTACCAGCAAAGAAAATAAATGGATAAGGAAAGAAGGAACTACTTTCAAATTATTTCCTGTTGATGATTGTGATCAATCTAATCCTGTTGAAAATGTTTTAGCTGAAATTACTGTTAAAGCAAAAGATCTTGAAAGACCAATTTGTACTATAACTGGAGAACCTATTAGAGAAGATATTCCTGAAGATTTTGTTTCTGTGGATATATACACCCTAAAAGAGAAGGAACCTGGTAAATATAACTACCTGCAATATGAGGATGCGGTTGATTATATCTCTATAGGTAATATTGGTAAGGTAAAACAGACAATCCAGTGGTTTGACATTCAACCAAATCAAGGTGATTTTGATGAAGATAAATTAGCTCATTATGATGCCATGGTTGATGATTTTACTAAACGTGGTGTTGATGTTGAATTGGAATTGCATGGTGTGCCACCTTGGGCTTCATCATGTGATGATGATGAGGGGGTGAATTGTGCAAAGTTAACTGGATATGCTCCTAGAAATATCGAAGATTGGAAAAATTATGTAGGATTTGTTGTTGATAGATATAAAGATCGTGTAGATAGCTGGGGAGTTTGGGCAGAACCAAATAATAAAGGTTTCCTAAAAAAAGATGTGAGTGATACAAATGAACAGAGAGCTGATAATTATTTGGAGATATTAAATGCTGCATATAGTGTGATACATGAGGTGGACAATATAGATTTTAATGGAGATGGAGAAAATGCAGTTGTTTTAGCATCAAATACAAATGTTGCGGGTTTTATGATAGAACAACATCGAGCAGATCCAGGAGGGGACTGGAGGATAAATAATTTTTTAATAAAAGTTCTTCAAGAAGCAAGAGGTAATTTTGATGCTTTCTCAATTCATGTATTAGTAGATGAAGATGTAGAGACTCAAATGAATGTAGTTAGGTTTGTTAGAGATACATTAGATGAGTATGGTTTTGAAAATACTCCCTTGTATGTGACTTCTACCCAGATCAGCGGGATTGAAGAGTATATTCCTGGCGGCGGAATCTTTTGCCCCTATGTGGATCTTAAGCCAGAATTCATTCCTTTGTGGGAAGAAAATCAAGAATATATTACTCAAGGGATATGTATGAGAGAATCCGGTCCTGGTGATTTTATGTGTGATCCAGCAAGTTATATACATTACTCTGAAGAGGATCAAGCAGATATTTTGAATGATATGTTTGTTTGTTTAGCTAATGAAGGTGCTGATACTATATCGTGGTATCAATTTTCTGAAACAAACTTTAATGCGTGGTGGGCCACCTCTTGGGATTTCAGAATTGGTTGGTGTCCTCCTGATGGTATTGGTAGGATAGGTATTTTAGGAGAATCTGTTGATAAATATGGTAGTTTGCGTTTCGTTCCTAGACAATCATATTATGCAGTGAAGGGGATTTCTGAATATGCTAAGGCAATTAATGACTAATCCCTTTCCCAATAGATTTATATAAACAATTCTCCAAGAACCAATTATCTTGATCAAGAGGTGCCACAATGAAAAAAATATCACTTAGTTTTCTTATAATAATTATTTGTATAATTGGATTAACAGGTTGTGTCATATGTACTGATTATGATGGTGATGGATACATAGTTGATCCTGGAGCACCAGAAGCTTGTGAAGAATTTGGTCCTCTGTATGATTGTGATGATGATAATCCAGATGTTAATCCAGGAGCCGATGAAATTCCAAATGATGGAATAGATAATGATTGTGATGGTGGGGATGGGATTCCTCCTTCTGGAAAAATATGGGTTGGTGGTTGTGATCTTGAAACGGGAGAAGAAAAATGTACAACTCCTGTGGTTTGGAAATCAGAAAATATAGTCAAGCCATTTATTCAGATTGCTTATGTAGTCTCTGGAGAGGATCCTTATGTGTGGGCTTGTCGAGATTCTAATGCTATGTTTTCTAAGAATTTTAGTCATGTAAAAGAAGAGGGATCAACACTTAGAATGTTTGCAGTTGATGATTGTAATACAAACAATCCTGTTGAAAATGTTTTAGATGAAGTTACTATTAAACCTGGATTTGGAAGATTAGATAATGATGTTTGGTCTGTTGGTTGTAGGCTTAGGCCTTGGGAAGATAAGTGTAAGGCAAAAATCTATTGGCAATCATCTGCTGAAGAAGTTGGTAGCGGGTCTGTTTTAATCACTGTAAATAGAGATGGTGTCGAGGAAGACTTTGTTTGTGGTAAGGCAGGTAATAAACTTCGTGGAGATCCAAGTAGATGGGAGACAAGAACTTCTTATTATTATCCCTCCATTACAGAAGAAGGAGTTGAATTCAAAATGTATCCTTCAAGTGGGACTGGGGGAGATGAGTGCAAAGATGGTAAATTAGGTCCTGCTATGGCTAGCGTTATTGTAAAAGGGGATTATGATCCAGAAGAAACAGGTATGGGAGATATATGGTATGATCCTTGTGTGTGGGATCCTAAATGTACTACTGATGTTCATTTAAATTGGATGGCTCTTCAGTCTCCTTATGTTCAAGTTAGGGTAAGAGATAATGTATTTGCTTGTATAGAAGGTGAATATACCGAGAACAATAACCGTTACAAGGGTTCTGCTACAATACAAACTTGGGATATTGGTGGTTCACCTACTTTAAAATTACATGAGGCCTCTGATTGTACTGCTGAAGGTTGGGGTAGATTGCTTGATGAAGTTACTTTTGTTAAGAGAGAATTTATAGCTGAAATAGATGCTAAAGATTGTGTTTTAAAAACTGGGGAAGATAAGTGCACAGCTAATGTTAAATGGAAAACCTTAGGTATTGACAAACCAAACGTTCAAATTAACTATGAGGATGCACAAGGAAATTCCTATCTTTGGGCTTGTCGTCCTTCAAATGTTGAAGATTCTAAAGATTTTAATCATGTAAAAGAAGAAGGATCAACACTTAAAATGTTTCCAGTTGATGATTGTAATGTTGAAAATCCAGTTGAAGATGTGTTGACTGAAGTAACCCTAATTGGTTTAATTCCTGAGAGGCCCGTTTGCTCAATAACATCTGAACCTTTGAGGGATGGCCTTCCAGTTGATTTTGTTTCTGTTGATATTTATACGATGAAGTGGGTAGATCCTGAGAGATATGATTATCAACAGTATCTAGATCAAATTGATCTTATGGCTAAAGGGAATGTCGGTAAGATAAAACAAACCATACAATGGTTTGATATTCAACCTAATGCACCAACAAATTCTGATCCATTAAGTGAGGAAAATTTTGATGAAGCTAAGTTAGCCCATTATGATGCGATAGTGAATAGTTTTACTTCGGCAGGTGTTGGAGTTGAATTAGAACTTCATGGAGTCCCACCTTGGGCATCTCTTTGTGATGGTGATGATGATAATTTTGATAATTGCGATAAAGATACAAATTATTTCCCAAGAGACATAGAAGATTGGAATAACTATGTTAAATTTGTTGTTGACAGGTATAAGGATAGAGTAGACAGTTGGGGGGTTTGGGCAGAACCAAATAATAGGGGTTGTCTTAAGGTGAATCATAATGATACTAATGAACAAAGGGGAGATAAATATCTAGAACTTTTAACAACCTCTTATCCCATAATACATGAAATTGATGATGAGGATGCTGATGGCGATGGTAAAAATGCAGTTGTTTTAGCTTCAAATACAAATTTAGGATCCTTTATGATAGATAATTATTATACTTATCCAGATAACACTTCAAAACATTGGAGAATTCATAATTTCTTTTTTAGGGTTCTTGAAGAAGGAAGAGGTTTTTTTGATGCGTTCTCGTTTCATATGTTTGTAGATCCTACTGTAGAAACTCAAATGAATGTAGTTAGATTTACAAGAGAGAAAATGGATGAATATGGTCATCAAGATACACCTTTGTACATAACATCTATTAATGTTGGTGGAGATGGAGGTACTTATTTTCCGGGGGAGACGAAAACTAATGGTTGTCCTTTTGCAGCTCTTAGGGATGAATTTGTTCCTTTAGCAGAAGCACAAAGAAATTATTTAAATGGAGGCATCTGCGTAACTTATGACCCAGAACACTTTTTGTGTTATCCGGAGCATTATGTACCTTATTCTGAAATGGAAGAGGTTCAGGCTCAAGACATTAATGATATGTTTGTTTGTTTGGCAAATGAGGGTGCAGATACTATTTCAAATTTTCAAATTGCTGAATTAAACTTTAATGAGTGGTGGGCTCGTCCGTGGGATGCAAGAAGGAGTAATTGGTGCCCCCCTGATGGTGTTGCTAGGACAGGTACTTTAGGTTATACCTGGACTGATGAAAAATTTATGACTCATTATGTTGTTGATGAGTATGGCAGGAGACGTATGGTACCTAGACAACAGTATTATGCTATGAAGGGTATATCAGATTACATTGAAAGTATTAGTTAATACTTTTTTTTATTTTTTTAATTTATAAAATAACAAGATCTTGTAATGAGATAAAATTAATCCTTAGTTGCACCCTTCAAACTTTTAACAAAAGTAGAGATTTTTTGAAGCATCACTTTCTTGTTTTTATTCTTCTCAATAATCTTAACAATTGCAGAACCTACTATAATTGCGTCAGCTCCAGCTGAAGCAATTTCTTTAACGTGTTTTGGTGTGGAAACTCCAAATCCTACGGCCAAAGGCAGTTTTGTATGTGGTCTGATTCTTTTTAGTAAAGATATTGTGTCAGAATGAACTTGAGATTTTGCTCCTGTAACTCCAAGTCTAGCAACAACATAAATGAATCCTCTAACTTTAGTTGCAGTTTGCTTCAACCTTTTAACAGAAGTAAGTGGTGTTGCAAAGAAAACAGTATCAACTTTACTCTTACGACCTGCTTTGATAAAAGGTCCAGCTTCTTCAACTGGAATATCTGCAGCTAAAACAGAATCTACTCCGGCACTTGCAGCATCTCTGTAAAATTTATCAATCCCTCTTTGAATAATTAAATTAGAATAAACAAGCAATCCAATCGGCTTATCAGTAAACTTCCTAACATCTTTAACAAAACTAAATGCCTTATCAGTATTAATCCCAGCTTTAAGAGACCTAATATCTGCAGCCTGTATTGTAGGACCATCAGCAATAGGATCAGAAAAAGGTAATCCCAACTCTAGCAAATCAGAATGTTCTGCCATTGATTTAACAATATCTAAACTTGTTTTATAATCAGGATCTCCAATAACAGTGAAACTAATCAAAGCTTTCTCCTTCTGCTTCTTCAAACGATTAAAAGTCTTTGATATCCTACCCATTTTACACCTTAATATTCATAACTCTAGCTGCTTCAACTACATCTTTGTCTCCCCGACCACTCAGATTAACAACAACAAGTTGACCTTTGAACTTTTTCTTATTAGCATTCAAATAACCAATTGCATGAGCAGATTCGAGAGCAGGAATTATTCCCTCAGTATCACTCAATAACTTAAAACCTACAAGACATTCTTTATCTGTTGCATAATAATACTCTGCTCTCTTCATCTCACGTAAATTAGAATGTTCAGGACCTATTGCACTATAATCAAGTCCAGCAGACACTGAATGAGTATTGAATATTTGACCAAATCTATCTTGTAAAACATAAGTAAAGGTACCATGAATAACCCCTGGCCGACCTAACTTCTTATCTCCAAACCTTGCAGCATGCTTTCCAGATTCAATTCCATGTCCACCTGCTTCTACACCAATCAATCTAACTTTATCTTTTCTAAATCCATTAAAAATGCCAATTGCATTACTTCCTCCACCAACACAAGCAACAACTGTATCTGGCAATCTTCCTTCTTTAGCAAGTATTTGTTTTCTAGCTTCCTTCCCAATCACAGTCTGAAAGAAACCTACCATTTCAGGATATGGACTAGGCCCAAGTACGCTACCTAATAGATAATGAGTATCCCTAACATTTGCAGTCCAGTCACGTAAAGCATCATTAATAGCATCCTTCAAAGTCTTTCCACCTGAAGAAACAGGATTAATTTTTGCACCAAGAAGTTTCATTCTAAAAACATTTAATTTTTGTCTCTCAATATCTTTAGTACCCATGTAAACTTCACATTTGATTCCTAACTTCGCACAAGCAGTAGCTGTTGCAACACCATGTTGACCTGCACCAGTCTCTGCAATAATCCTCTTCTTTCCCATATGTTTAGCAAGCAATGCCTGTCCAATTGCATTATTTATTTTATGAGCACCAGTATGAGCCAAATCTTCTCTTTTCAAATATAATTTACAACCTAATTTCTTAGAAAGTATTGGACAATATGTCAAAGCAGTAGGCCTACCAACATATTCTTTCATTAATAAATCAAACTCTTTTAAGAATTTTTTATCCTTCTTATATTTAGCAAAAGCCTTGCTTAATTCCTCTACAGCAGGCATCAATGTTTCTGGAACATACACTCCACCAAATTTACCAAATCTTGTCATTTTGCGTTCTTAATGAATTTTTTAATTTTTTTAGGATCTTTAACCCTATTTCTCAATTTCACACCTGAATTTACATCTACTCCAAATGGTCTAACACTTTTTATAGCTTTTGCTACATTATTTGGATTCAAACCGCCAGCCAAAATAACTGGCCTCTTACTCTTCCCAACAATTTCTTTACTTAAAGACCAATCATGAATCCGACCAGAACCTGCACCAGAATCCAACAATATCAAATCAGCATGAGGTTCGTATATACGAACTTCTTTCAGAGAATTTTTCCCTCTAACGATTACAGATTTGATAATTTTAATGTTAGGAAACATTTTCCTAATCTTTTTAACACCAGCGACACTTAATTCATCGTGAATTTGAATGTAACCCGGATTCAGATTCTTACAAACGCTAACAATTTCATCCACTTTCTTTGTTAAAGTGACTGCAACTATTCTTGTTCGACATATCTTCTCCAGAAACTCTTTTGCCTGAGTTATTGAAATACTATCTTTCGATTTCTTGACATTAATTATTAATCCAATCAGATCAGCTCCACTCTCCAATGCAATTCTAGCATCTCTAATATTTGTGTTCCCACAAATTTTAACAATTTTTTCCTTATCCTTTAAACTTTCCAATTTCTTTACAATATCAAAAGAACCCATAATCGAACTACCAATTAAAACAGATTGAACATTCTGAGGTAACAAAGCCAAATCTATTTTAGAACTATAGCCAGATTCAGCAACTAATATTTTATTCTTAACAAGAGGAGCTAGTCTTTCAACAGTCCTCATATCCATCTCAAGCGAATTCAAATCTCTATTATTAATTCCAATTATTTTTGCCTTTGATTTCAAAACTTTCTTCAAAGCACTTAACTCATGAGCCTCAACAATAACATCCATTCCTAAGTCATCAGCAACAGTAACAAAACGATTTATTTGCTTCAAACTTAAAATCTCACCAATCAATAATATAGCATCAGCACCATAATATCTTGACTCATAAATCTGATTCTCATCAATAATAAAATCCTTCCGAAGAATTGGTTTCTTAGTAACCTTACGAACTCTTTGAATAAATTCAATTGATCCACCAAAATAATTTTTCTCAGTTAGAACAGATATTGCTTGAACATTTGATTTATCATACACTCTAGCAACGTTCTCCAAATTAAAATTCTTTTTAATAACACCTTTAGAAGGAGAACTCGACTTAATCTCAGCAATAATGGAAATTTTCTTTGACTTAAGAGCCTTAACAAAAGCATGTTTTGCTTTCTTACATGTATAACTCTTTCTAACTAACTCGCCCTTCTTTAAATTAACAATTTTTTTTAAGAACATATTATTAATTTTGCCACGCTTTCAATTTATTCAAAACCTCAAGCGCTTTTCCAGAATCTATAGACTCTTTTGCAAGATCTATAGCGTCCTTCCAGTTATCTGATTTTCCACCGGCTATAATCGCTGCAGCAGCATTCAAAATCGTGATATCTCTCTTAGGCCCTTTCTCTTTACCCTCGAGTATAGATAATGTAATTTTAGCATTCTCCTTAGCATTTCCACCCTTCACTTCCCCAATTGAAGCCAACTTAAATCCGAAATCGGTCGGGTCTAATTCATAAGTTAACAAATGACCATCTTTAAACTCTGCAACCTTTGTTGGACCTTCTAAAGTTATTTCATCCAATCCTTTTCCATGAACAACAAAAGCATGTTCCAAACCCAATTGACCTAAAACCTCGCATAAAGGACTAACCAACTTCTCATCAAACACTCCAACAACCTGTGATGTTGCATTGGCAGGATTAGTTAATGGTCCTAAAATATTGAAAACAGTCCTTACACCCAATTCTTTACGTATAGGCATTGCATGTTTCATTGCTCCATGGAATAAAGGAGCAAACATGAATCCAATTCCAACATCATCAATGCATTTCTCAACTTCTTTTGGAGTTAAATTAATATTAACACCTAACTCAGCAAGCAAATCTGCAGATCCGCATTTTGAAGAAACTGATTTATTACCATGTTTTGCAACATGTAAACCAGTACCAGCAACAACAAAAGCTGCTGTCGTAGAAATATTAAAAGTATCAGACTTATCTCCGCCTGTTCCACAAGTATCAACAATAACCCTAGCCTTTGGCTTAATCCTTGAAGCCTTACTCCTCATCACAGATGCAAAAGCAGTTATCTCATCAACAGTTTCGCCTTTAATACGAAGAGCAACTAAAAAAGCAGATATCTGGGCAGGACTAGCCAATCCTGACATTATTTCATTCATAGACTCTTCCGCTTCCTGATAAGTCAAATTCTGAACATCGATCAATTTCTTTATTGCTTCTGCTATCATTTTCTTCTAATCATGTTATCAATGATCTTTCCCCCAATTGGTGTCAACACAGATTCAGGATGGAACTGAACTCCCTCACAAGGAAATTCCTTATGTCTAATTGCCATAACAACGTTAGATTCAGACCGAGCACTTACTTCAAAACAATATGGAACATCAACAGCACCCAGGCTATGGTAACGAGCCGCTTTAAAATTATTAGGAATACCTGCAAAGATTGTTTTCCCATCATGCTTAATGAAAGATGATTTTCCATGCACAATTTCATGAATTCTATCAACCTTTCCACCTAAAGCCTCAACCAAACATTGATGCCCTAAACATATACCCATAATAGGAATAGACTGATAATAATTCTTTATCAATTGAATACAATTACCTGCGTTTGCAGGATTTGAAGGACCTGGAGATATAACAATTAATTTTGGCTTAAAATCCTTGATAACTTTCTCCAAAACTTTCATTTCTGTATTGTTTCTATAAACCAATACATTACATCCTTTCTTCTCAAATTCATCAACAAGATTGTATACAAATGAATCGAAGTTATCAATGAATAAAATGTTCATTTTAAACCTCCACTCAATTCAATTGCTCTTAAGCAAGCCTGAGCCTTTTTTTCTGTTTCAATATATTCGTTTTCAGGAATACTATCAAATACAATCCCAGCACCAGCTCTAATGTAAGCTTTCTTATTTTTTAATCTCATAGATCTAATAATAATTGCAGAATCGAACTCACCAGAGGGTGTAAGATAACCAACGGCTCCTCCATAGAAACCTCTCTTATTTTTCTCAACTTCCCTAATTAACTTCATTGCCATTACTTTTGGACAACCAGATAATGTCCCCATGTTCATTGAAGCTAAATAAGCATGCAATGCATCTAAACCTTCTTTCAATTCACCCTTAACATTTGAAACTAAATGCTGAACATGAGAATATTTCTCAACAAAAAAAGGCCTATCAACAAATCTCGTTCCAGCCTTACAAACTCTCGCAACATCATTTCTTGCAAGATCAACCAACATGGTATGTTCTGCAATTTCCTTCTCATCAGTCTCCAATTCTATCTCATACCTTGAATCCAAATCATTGTCAATTTTATCTTTAACCAAACCTCGTGGTTTTGTTCCTGCGATGGGTCTAATTTGCATAATGTTGTCTTTAACCTTAACACTCATTTCTGGAGAAGCCCCCAATAAAATCCCCTCACTACCGTTAATAAAAAACATATAAGGGGATGGATTTAACTTCCTCAAATTCTTGTAAATATCAAGAGGTTCTGCATTATAGTTAGTAATAATTGTTCTTGAAGGAACAACTTGAACAACATCTCCATTGACAATGTGATCCTTCATCTTTGTTACAATTCTCTTAAATTCTTCCTCAGAAGTATCAGTCTCTATTACCTGTTTGGCCAATTTAATTTTAGGAACTTTTGGTAAAGGTGCCTCCATTGCTTTCAGATAACTCTGCACAGTTTTCTCTATTCTTTTCAAAAGGTTAGCCTTAGGTTCATTAGTAATCAAAACATTAACTACAATGAAGGTCTTTTTCTCTAGATGATTTGTAATAAACATGTTGTCAACATAATAGAATTCATAATCGGGATCCTTCAAAGGGTCCTCCACATTCTTGGGCAAATCCTCAAACTGATCGATAAAATCAAAAGAGAAAGCACCGAATAATCCACATGATGGGAATGGGGTCTCTTCTGTCTGTTTAAATGCAAATCCTACAGTTCTTAGTATGTCAATATGTGTTTTTAACTTAATTCTTTGATCTTCACTAACTACTCTTCTTTTTGGAGTCAATCTCCCTATTATAGCTCCCTTCTTAAAGACTGCACTCTCACAAAACTTGAAATTCTTCTTAATAAAATGTAATATTTGCAATCCCTGCTCATTTAAGGCCTTGATTTCAAAATTTTCTCCCTTCCCCTTGATTTGCAGAGATGGAGAAGCTGTCCCAATGCTTTTTTCACCATAATTAGCCATAATATCAGCAGATTCGAAGAAAAGGCTGTTTTTCTTCCTTCCATAGTTAGATAACTTCGAAAATAGTTCAACCGGCTCCGCAAATGGAACCTCTTCAATTATGGGGATTATTGTCCCTGGTTTCGCTTTTTTTAGTGTTTCTAGGTCTATCATTTTCTCAAAATATAATTTGCTAATAATTTATTAAGTTTTAGGTAAAATTGCCTAAAATTTGTCATGAATTGGCCAAAAAGGCTAATCTGAACCATAATGAACAAATAAAGGCCATTTAAAAGTCTTCCAACTAAATAAAACCCAAAGAAATCTTCTCTAACGCCAAAAACAATCACTTTTCATTTTAGATCTAAATCAAGGTGTGATTTTCAAATATTTAAATTTTTCGACATATTTAGGCAAATATCTCCCTAATAGCAATCTCAGCATTAATCCTCTTTTTAGGAAAACAGGCAATATTCATCTTAAAATGGAAGCAATTACCACCATCAGTTAGAAAATATTCTCCATTTAGCAACTTATCCTTATCCAATCTAATGAAAAAATCCATATTTTCATCCAAACGGGAATTAATTTGCTTCAAAATTAACTTCTTTTGATCAGAACTTAAATTATTCTTCATCAATTCAATAAATGGTTTAATTAGTCTCCCCTTTAACAACAAAATTCTAATAATTTTTATAGGATTTTCATCCACTCCTGTTGCATTTGTTTCTTCAATCTTAATTTTTTCCTTCTTAAAATCAAAAGGTACGATTTCCTTTAATTTACTCATAACTATAGAAAGATCCTCACCCGATTTTACAAAAACAGTTATTTGTAATGTGTTGACTAACTTTGCGATTAAAACCAACCCACTTCTAGGATCGCTCTATAAATTACATATAGCCAACTCAATATTCCGTGGATTATTGCCCACAAAATAGAATTATTTTTTGTGTAAGACAACACTATTGCCAACGCAACCCCAAATCCTATTCCACTTTTAACTGGTCCTCTCCAATGCATTCCTCTCCACCACCTTTTATATTCTGGATTCGCATAGTACTTAGTTTCCTTGTGCATGAATCTCCAATTATTTAAATTTTTTTAAATGTTTGCAAAGTAATAAAAACAAATGGAAAAATGATAATTCATGAAACACACTTTTTCAATTACAATATTACTAATTTCGCTTTTTTTCTTATCTCAAGTTGTAGGTCTAGGCATTATAAGTGTAGACTCAGAACTTGAAATATTACCTTCTGGTGAAGTTGATGTTGTTCATGGTGATACAGCTATCGGAGCAAGACCGGATATTGAAGGAGCAACTACAACAATATACATGGTTGTTGCACTTTTTATTGGAACAATTTTACTTTTACTCTTAATCCGTTACGGAAAAATGAGATTGTGGAAAATATGGTATTTCCTAGCAGTCTGGGCATCTATGACAATTTCTTTAGGTGTATTTATTCATAGCATATTAGCGGGGATTTTATCTTTGTTACTTTCATTGCTCAAAGTCTTAAGACCTCATTTTATAGTCCATAACATTACAGAAGTCCTAATGTATTCAGGAATTGCATTACTATTTGTTCCAATAATTAACGTCGGATGGATGATGGTTATTCTAGTCATTATTGCAGCCTATGATGCATTTGCAGTTTGGAAAAGTAAACATATGATTAAGATGGCAAAATTCACGATGGAATCAAAAGTTTTTGCTGGACTAGCCATTCCATATAAAAATAAAGTAGCTAAGAAAAGAATCCCCAAGAGAGAATCTTCACATACGGCAATCTTAGGTGGTGGTGATGTTGCATTTCCATTAATGTTCAGTGGTGTTGTTATGGAGGATCTTATGTCGCAAGGCGTATCGAGGGGTGATGCATATTTCCAAGTTATGGCTATTGTAATTTTAACAACTGCTGCTGTTTCATTTCTTATGTTTAAAGGAGA
>JBHPEA010000023.1:0-21654 GCA_042577505.1 Nanobdellota archaeon | reverse complement strand
ATTTAATAGTTGAATTGATAATAAAGATTATTGGAGGGAGCCTAGAAACTGTTGATTTAATATTAATACTGTCAGCGGCTCATTTGGGTTTTACTTTTCATTTAAGTTCTAAATTTTCAGGTCATTTAGGTTGGCATAAGGGGAAAGAAAATCAACCATAATACAAATTCCCGGAACTCTTTTGCTCTCTATCTTTGACACTACCGAATTTGTTAATTCTCGGTCTATTGCTGTCTTTATCTCGTCTTAAGCTGATGTCGAGATTCTTTAGAAATAATGTCATACCTTCTTCCATATTGAAGGGTCCATTACAAATACCGTTTTTTGCTGGCATACCATCAAAAACCATAAGTCTTTTTGATAAATAATCTAAGAATAATATATCGTGGTCAACAACAACTGCGCTTTTTCCTTTTAATTCCATGAAGTTTGCAATAATTGTTGATACTGCGAGACGTTGTTCTACATCAAGGTAAGCTGAGGGTTCATCAAGAAGATATAGATCTGCATCTTCACTTAAACATTTACATATTGCAACTCTCTGGAGTTCACCACCGCTTAATTCACTGAGAGATCTTGTTAATAAGGGAGTAATCTTTAACGGTTTAATTAATTGCACATCATATTTTTCTATTGCATGCCCCAATATTGATGCAACCAATTCATCTTCTTTTATTTCTATATATTGAGGTTTGTAACTTACTTTTACGCTTATGTCAACGGTTCCTTTATCAGCTTGGAGAACATCTGCTAGGATTTTTACAAAAGTAGTCTTTCCAATACCATTCTCACCCATGATTCCAACGACATCTCCTTTGAATAGATCTCCTTGGTTTGCTTCAAGTTCGAAATTTTCTAACTTCTTTTTTATCCCCTTCCATGAAGTCATTATCTCTACACCCTGTTTTTGTATAGGTGGTTTTTCTTGGAAGTGTATAGCATGGTCTCTAAATCTAATATTTTCTTCCCTTATGTAACCGTCAAGATAAGCATTCATACCTACTCTTGTTGCTTTGACTCCACCGACAATACCATAGACACCTTCTTTTCCATAGATGATGTTTAGTAAGTCTGTCATGTAGTCTAGGATAACTAAATCGTGTTCAACTACCATTACAGCAGTATTTTCATCAGCTAAGTTTCTGATGAATTTACTAACCTTAATTCTTTGTTTGATATCTAAAAAGGATGAGGGTTCGTCAAAAAAGTATACATTAGCTTTCTTTAGTACAGTTGCTGCTATAGCCACTCTTTGTAGTTCTCCCCCAGATATCTTTTTTATATCGTTTTCAAGGATGTGTGTCAGTTCAAGGTCTTTCACAATCTTTTCGAATTCTCCTTTTTGGTCAACTTTTTGTAATAGATCTTTTACTGTTCCGGTTGCTCCTTTTGGAATTAATTCGACTTGTTGGGGCTTATAACTTACATTAATTTCCCCCCTATTCATTTTTTCAAAGAAATTTTGAGCTTCAGATCCTTTGAAGAATTCTATCAATTGTTCATAGGATACCCCTTCTTTGTTCTCGAAGTTTCCTAAATTAGGTTTTAGCATCCCTGCTAAGATTTTTACAGCAGTTGATTTTCCTATTCCATTTACTCCAAGGATACCAGTTACCTTGCCAAACATTGGAATTGGTAAATTGTATAAGTGGAATCCATTTCTTCCATATTGATGGATTGGCTTAGTTTTTAGTTCTTCAGGTAAGTTAATAACAGATATTGCTTCAAAGGGACATTTTTTTACACAAATATTGCAACCTATGCAGAGATCTTCTACAATACCTGCCTTTTTGTCTTCATCGATGAATATACAGTCTTCTCCCTTTCGGTTTATGGGGCAAACTCTCATACAGAGATAATTACCACAACCTATTGGGTTACATCTTTCCTTTTGAATAACTGCTATACGACTCATAATCTTAAGGGCATAAAAGGTATTAATAAAGATTTAGAAGAAAAAAAGAAAAAAATTAACCACCGACACTCCCCATAGCTGGATTGTCATCTCCGAAGTCAATTGTGTCAAATGATTTTTTTTCTCGTGTTACACATGTTTTTGAGCAACAACTGAAGCTATCTACAGCATCGATAATCTCTCCTTCACAACCTTCTCCTGCTTCACATTTATCTCCCCCCTGAGAGGCACATGTGTTATCTAAATCTACAGGTTCAGGAGGTGGAGGGGGTGGTGGAGGCGGAACATCACCATTTGTGTCTGGTGGCACATCTCCATTTGTTGGTGGTGGAGGAAGTGGTTTTGGTTCTTGATCTTCCTTCTCACATGCTACTAACATTAAACCAACTGTTATTGCTAGGATTAAAATTAGTTTTTTCATTGTAGCTCACCTTTATCTTGCACCAACTGTTGCTGGTTCTCTTGTAATGCAGTTATTACACTTTCCAATTTTTGTTGATAGGCTGCATCGACTTTTGGTTTTAGAGAATTAAGTTCTTGAACGAAGTCGATCCAATCTTGTTCTAGATCCTCAAGTGCTTCTTGTGCCTTTAGAACATCTTTTTCATCATACGCATCTTCAAGATCTTCTAAATGGCCTAGTGCTCCCGTGTGAATCTCTCTTAAGTCACCAGTAGGTAATCCCTGATTGTCTAACTCTGTGATGATTTTATCTATGCTATCTAAAGCAGCAGTTGCAACGTTGATCCAGAATTGAATTATATCTGCACTGTAAGCCCAAACTAGTCCTGGAGCACCGACGTTTACTAATTCTGTAGCAGTGCCTAAGATTTTTACTTGTACTGCAACGACTTGTAGTTCAACTTTTGAGTCTAAAGCATCAGTTAAATCGGTTTTAAGTTCTTCTAACTTACTTACCTTAGCATCGATTTGGTCCATGTCCCATCCAGATGCTTCTATGAGATCTGCAAGTTCATTTATTCCTGCAAGTTGTTCATCGTAAATCTCTAAAACATTAGTTTGTTTGATTGACCAGTATTCATCTTTTAGGTCATTGATTGGTCCTTCATTTTCTTTTAATGCAGCTAGGACTTGTAATAGCCAAGTAGCAGGAACTCCGTCTGGATTACCTTTTACAATGCTGTCTGCAAGTTGGTTAAATGATTTTAATTGTTCATTTAATTCATTGACTCCGGCATTCAGAATTTCGTGGTTAGAAGCATCTCTTAGAGTTTCTCTTTTAGCTAAGAAAGCAGCTTTTTTTGATTCTAGTTCAGATGCATCTCCTCCGATTTCTTCAACATATGCTATTGTTGCATCCATACCAACTTCTAGAGTTTTTGTTAATGTGTCTAGGTTGGCTTGTCTAATTTCAAGTTGTTTATCCAAAATGCTCTCTTCTGCACTAACGCAAAGAAAACAAGTTAGAACAATTAATATTGTAACTATCCATTTCATTGTAATCACCGAGATGTTACAATATTATGTGATTTAAAAAGATTATCCAACAAACCTTTAAAAATCATAATTATTACCTTGCTTTCATGAAATGTGATATTTGTAAAGAAAAGATCCAAGAGACGTTTTTAGGCAAGATAGTAGGGGCTGTGGTTAAAGACGAGAAGGGCAAGAAGCACAATATATGTGATAATTGTCAAAAAAAGCTGAAAACCAAGGAAGAAATTCTGAAAAACTTATAGATGCCCTATCTTATGCCCCCGTAGCATAGTAGCTATTGCGGCTGATTCGTAATCAGCAGGTCGGGAGTGCAACTCTCTCCGGGGGCTTACTAATCTTCTTAAATAAATTGAAGTTATTTGTCTTTATGAAACAAACTTGGTTTGAGAGGGCGGTGTTTCTGAGTTGGTATTGTGGGACGCCGGATTGTAAGTTTTGTTATATGTCTACTTTGAAGGGTAAAGTGAATCCTAAAAAGGCTAGAAGGACTTTAGCGAGTGTATTAGCTGAGGTTTTTATTGCAAAGAAGGCAGGGTGGAAGATTGAGTTTATTACAGCTGGAACAAAGTCTTTTTCTGATGATGAGCTGGTTAATATTCTAAAAATGATTTATTCGATTACTGGGGAGAAGCATTTATTGAATTTTGGATCTTTGAGTGAGGAACAGATAAAGTTATTTTCTCCTTACATTAAAGGTTATGCTGGAACTGTTGAATGTATCAATCCTGATGTTAGAAAAGAAGTATGTCCAACAAAACCAATTGAGCCTATTCTTGAATCGTTTAAACTTGCTGATAAATACAATCTAGAGAAAGCAATGACAATAATTATTGGAATTGGAGAAACTGAAGAAGACATTCCCAAGTTGATTGATTTTATTAATGAGTACAAGATTGATAAGTTAATTCTTTATGCACTTAATCCGATAAAGGGAACGTCTTTTTCTCAAGGGCCTAAAAAAGAATATTATCTTAAATGGTTAAGAGAGATTAGGAAAGAGTTTCCGGAACTTTACATTGTTGCAGGACCGTGGCGTTCTCGAGTTGATATAATTCATGAAGTTCTTGAGGCTGGAGCTACATCGATTACTAAATTTCCAGCTATAAAATTATTTAATACAAAGATTTCAAAACAGATTGAAGATGAGTGTAAGATGGCTGGCTTTAAGTTTACAGGAACTATGACTGAGATGCCAGAGTTGGATTTTAAAGAAATTGATGACCTTGGATTGGATATTAAGTTAACAAAGCAAATAAAAGAAAAGGTTACTAGCTATTTTCAGGGTATGAAAGGGAATTCTTGTAAAGTTTAGAGTTCAAGAACCAAGTTATTGCGACTAAGCCTGCTAGAACATTTGATATTGCTATTGCAATCCAAACTCCACTAATATCGAATTTTATGAAATGAATGTATGCGTATGCTATAGATACAGGGAATATGAAAATTCTTGTGAATACGATTGCTAGGAGGGGGAACGAAGAACCAGTCCCTTGGAAAGATGCTCCAACGACCATACCTATTCCAATAAGTGCATATGTGAGACAAATTGTTGATAGGTAACCTGCACCCTGAGAAATTACAGTAGCATCATTTGTGAAAAGGCTGATGAAAAATTCAGGGAATGAAAAGAATAGTAGTCCTAGTACACCCATTTGGATAGAAATTAAGATCGAACCTTTGATTATTGTATTAACTGCCCTATCATATTTTTTTGCACCAAAATTATGACCCACTATTGTAATCATAGCTATTGTAATACCTAAAGCAGGTAAAATTGCTAACAAATCGAGTCTGTATCCAATTCCATATGATGCAATTGCTGTATCTCCAAATAGTGCTGTAATCTTTGTTATGAATATAATCCCAAACGCCATGAAGAGCTCCGCAATTGAAGAAGGAATACCTACATATAATATCTTTTTTACATTGTCAATATTAAATCCCAATTTTTTTAGGTTTATTCTTACTTCGTCTTTTTCTCTAAAAAGATAAGCAATAGCGAAAGTACCGCCAAAAACAATGGATATTATTGTTGCGAGAGCTGCGCCTTGAACACCGAGTTCAGGAAATGGACCAATTCCAAATATTAAGAAAGGATCTAAAATGATATTTACTATTGTCGATAGAATCATAAACTTCATAGGGGTTTTCATATCTCCTTCTCCCCTAATTATGCTGTTAGCAGCAACAAACAAAAAGAAAGCTATTGAACCTATAAGTATTATAGTTGCGTAGGAGATTGCTAATTCAACTACTTGAGGAGATCCACCCATCCAAGTAAAAAGGGGCCTCATGATTATTAAGCCGAATGTCGTGAAGATGACTGTGGAAATCAAAGAGAGTATTATGGAAGATTCTGCAGAAGAATGGGCTTTGTTTTTTTCTTTCGCACCGAGATATCTAGCAACTAAAGAAGTTGTACCAACACCTATACCACCAGCTAAAGAGAACATGAATATGAAAATTGGAAATGCCATTGTTAGAGCAGCAATTGCTTCTGGCCCTAGTTTTCCAATATAGAAAGTATCTACTAAATTAAATCCAGCGTGAAGCACAAATGCCACTTGAGTTGGCCAGGAAAGCTTCAGTATAGTTTTCCAGATGTTTCCTTCTGTAATGTCTTTGGTCATTTTACTAAGATATTTTAGATTACGTTATAAGGTTATTCGTATCGCAATGCATCAACAGGTTTTAGTTTTGAAGCTTGTCTTGATGGTAGAAATCCAGAACCAATTCCGACAAGTGTTGAAAAGAGCAGACAGCCCACTATTAACCACCAAGGGAAGATTGGTTGCAACATTGCTAGAGCATTCATTTCAGCCATATATCCACCGAAACTAGCAATCAGATATCCAAAGAAGATTCCAAATACACCACCAATAAATCCAAGCAATCCTGATTCTATTATAAAGATCAATAAAATATACCTATTTCTTGAACCGATTGATTTCATAACTCCGATTTCTTTCGTTCTTTCTATTATTGAGGTATACATAGTATTGGTTATGTTAACGGCTGCAACAACAACAGATATTAATGCAATCATTACTAAGATTCCAACAATCACATTTAGTATATTTGAATAAATCTCCATAACTTGTTCAAAAGTTTGGGCAAAGAAATCTTCCTGGCCTTCTTTTTGATCTTTACGTTTTCGAAATTTATCAGTGATTTTATCAGCAATCAAAGATGGATCTTCACCAGGCGAAGTTCTAATAATAACATAGAAGTAATCTTCTTGATCAAAAATTTCAGTCATCCTTTCTTCTGTAAGATAAATATTAGCATCATCTCCAGGATTACCAATCTCCCCATAAAATCCGATTACCTCTAATTCAGCATCATTTACTTTTATCTTATCTCCAGTTGAAAGCCCTTTTTTGAAAATCCTATTTGGAATCTGATAATTGTATCCAAGAACAGCTTTATCAAAGTCGCCTTTTTTTAGGGTTCTCCCTTCTTCGACTGTTACCACTCCAAATAATTCACCTATGAGTTGTTGTTTTCTCGGTTCTGTGGAGATGCTCATAGCAAAGACATACTTTTCTCTGAAATCCTTGAATTCAACTTTTGCATTTGATATTAACATCCCTGCGGCTTCATCTACGCCATTAATTTTCTCCATGAATTCAACATCTTCTTCTGTAAAAAATACATCTCCTTCACCCATTGTGGTAACGTAATTTTTTGGTAAAACCATAATTTTATCCGTACCCATTTGTTTGGAGAAATCATCAACGAAAAATTTTACACCTAAGCCAAAACTTGCTAAAGCAAAAATTGAGGTGATACCGATTAGTATTGAAAGAATTGATAAGAAGGTCCTCATTTTTCTATCCCATAAATTTGAGATTGAATATTTTATCAGATCTTTTATCATTTCGAACCTCTTAGAGCCTCAACTGGATTAAGTTTTGAAGCTTGATATGCAGGTAATGTACCAAAAAATGAACCAAGCAGGAATGAAAAAAGTAAAGCACCTATTAGTAAAGATAGTGATATGTGGGCGCTAATTAAATCCGATCCTAAAACTGCTTTTCCAATACCAGCAATTCCTGTTGCAGCAATAACACCACCTATGATCCCTACAATACCACCTACAGATCCTAAAAGTCCTGATTCAATAAAGAAGAGCGTAAATATTGAAGAGTTTCTAGCTCCAATTGATTTCATTATACCAATTTCTTTAGTTCTCTCAACAACAGAAGTGTACATTGTGTTCATTATTCCAACACCGCCAACTAAAATTGAGATAGCAGCGATGATATATACGAAAATCTGAATACCTAAAATTACGGTGTTAACATCCTGTAGAGCAGATGCAGGTGTTTCGACAGAAAAATCTTCTTCACCTTCTTTTACATCCCTTACTTTTCTTAATCTCTTTTCAATATCTGCTTTAATTTTTTCTAGGTCAGAGTCTTCATCAAATCTAGCAGCGATAATGTCATGCTCGTCATTAGGGACATCAAATAATTCTCGAAAATCATCTTCATTAATTAATAAAGCATCGTCAAGCTGAAAATTTCCAGTTTTTTCTAGGATTCCTACAACAGTGAAAGTCTCCCCACTCAATTCTATTTTGTTACCTACTTTTATTGGCTTCCCAAATCTTTCTTTTTCTTTGAAATTGTAACCAAGAACTGCTAATCCGCTTTCTCCATCTTTAAGGAGTCTTCCTGATTCTACTTCAAGACTTACAAAATCTTCTATGAAATCTCTTGCTTCGCCGTTGGGCATACTTGCAGCAAAAGTAAAAGAAGCTTTTTTGTTATAAACCATTTTTACTGATTCAAGAAGTCTGCTGGCAACAACTTCAATACCAGACACTTTTTCTATTTCCTCTAATTCTTTATCAGTTAATGGATCAACAACACCTGTTCCTGGAGGACCAAATCCTCCAGAGGCTGTTATTGACAAAGCATCTGTACCTAAGAATCCAAATTGGGCATTTATTGTTTCTCTTAATCCTTCACCAAGACCAATTAAAGCAACAACTGCAGCTATACCTATGAAAATCCCTAACATAGTAAGCCAACTTCTGAGCTTTCTAGATTTCAGATTATTTAAAGCAAAAAAAAATTGGTCCTGTAACATACCTCACCTATTTTTTCTTTTTCCTAAAAAATCGTCTGTAAACAAAGATACCTACAACAACGATTATTATTACTATAATTATTCCGATAAGAAGGCTGCTTCCTTGTAATCCAAGCTTTTTGGCTTCTTCTGCACTGAATAATCTTAAATCAACATCTACTTTAGTGTTGTAATCTTTGTTATTTGCGTCCTTATATGTTATTTCTAGGGGTAATGGTACAACTGATTCTTCAGAGTCAACAAAGATGTTGAAGTCTACTGTTTCATAATCGTCTGAGTCAACTGAACCAACATATACCTCACTTGGACTTAAGATTTCAAAATCATCACTTTCCTCAAGGGTGACGTAACAAAATTTAATGTCATTAGTCCCTTTGTTTATTAATTTGATTGAAACCATTCCAGACATCCCCCTCATTTTAACAGCTGATTCTTCTAGATTGACCACTAAATCTGGGGTTTCTCCAATAATTAGTCCGACTATAATGTCACTTGTGTAATTATTGGCTAATTCATCGGCGTAGGTTATCAGAATAGGAACTTTATAGATGTTAGCTTCAGCATCAGGGTCTGCAATTAATTTAAATTCGATAATTTCAGTTTCCCCTGGGTTAAGCATTTCTAGTGTTTTCTCGTTTGATGATCCAATTGGAGAGAAGGGATATTCTGTTGTTGTTATTGCTGTAGTTGTAATGTCAGTTTGTCTAATATTCAACTTTGTTTTTACATTTTTTAAGACAGAGTCCGCGAGATTTTTGATTTCTAGCCTAAGAGTTCCTGTTCCTCCGGGAGCGAAGTTTTTTGGGACTGATTCAACGGACTCTACTGAGATTATCGCATCGAATGTACGGATTGAGATACTGTATTCGTCAGGAGTTATCCAACCGCCACTCCCCATTTTGTATCTTACTTCCAAATCAGACTCTCCTTCAACAGCGTTTTCATCAACTTTAAGTCTGAATTTTACAATTGCACCATTTTCATCTTTCTGTCTTGCTTGGAGACTTCCAATATTTATGACTGAAGAGTCACCAGGTAATAAGGAGAATGGATATTCAGGCAGGATTTCAACTTGGACATTATCCGCCCGATCACCTCCAAAATTTTCTAGTTTAAACCTAACTTCAAGAATTTCCCCAGGTTGTACAGGATCTGGTTCTTGGTTGACTAAAGAAATGTCAACATTATGGGATGTTGATGGGAAGCTTGTAGTACCAGATACTGTCCCCATCATCAAACAAAAAATTACAAATAATATTATTTTTTTCATTTTGTTCACCTCGAAACGATTTTCCCATCTCTGAGTATCTCTACTCTTTGGGCTTTTTTTGCGACGTTATGATCATGTGTCACCATGATTATTGTTTTTCCTTCATCCTTATGTAGCTTCCTGAGGAAATCTAGCACATTTCCACCAGTTTTTGTATCTAAATTTCCTGTTGGTTCGTCTGCTAAAACCACCTCTGGATTGTTTGAAAGACTTCTTGCGATTGCAACTCTTTGTTGTTGTCCACCACTCAACTCGGTTGGTTTGTGATTGATTCTTTCACCTAAATCGACACCATTCAACAATCGAGTTGCCCTCTTCACTCTTTCACTTTTATGTATTCCTTGGAAAAGCATAGGTAACATTACGTTTTCTAATGCGGATAAAGTATGGATCAGATTAAATTGTTGAAATATGAATCCAATTTTTTTACCACGAATTTGAGCTAGGTCTGATTCATCAAGTTTGGAAATATCATGTTTATCAAGGTAAATCTTCCCCCTTGTTGGTATGTCTAATGCGCCGATCATATTCATACAAGTACTTTTTCCAGATCCTGATGGTCCCATCACCGCTAAGAATTCGCCTTTTTTAACGTCTAATGTAACTCCTTGAAGTGCGGGAACTTCCACTTCACCCATTTTGTAAATCTTCCATACATCTTCTAATCTTATGACCGTGTCTTTCATGATAAACTCCTCATTTTTCTCGTTGCGTCTGCAATTATTTTTTTTATTTCAGATTGATGTTTTTTTATTTGACCAGACTCATACATCTTAAATAAGTTAGTTCTAAATTGGGAAATTTCCGGATTAATCTCTTTTAGTGGAGCCTCACCTTCTTTTGCCTTTTTAAGCATATCTGCCATCATACCATATCCCACATCTCCGCTGCAGGATTGGAAAACTTTGAGTGATCCAGCGAATTTATCTAGAACCTCGTTATGTTGCTTCATGATTTCTTTGAAGTATTCTTTACCTTTCTCAGTAATTGTATATACTTTCCTCCTATCATCTTTTTTTGAGGTCAAGTGACCTTCCTTTGTTAAAGAGTCAAGAAGGGGGTAAATTGAACCTGTGCTAGTCTTCCAACCAGTATGTTGCTCAATTACCTTCATGAGATCATACCCACTCAGGGGACCATGAACTAAGAATTTCAATACTATAAACTTCAATTGACCAGTACGCATATTATGTCGATACCGATACATCTATATAAATATATCGGTTCTGATGGGTGGGGGGAGATATATCGATACCGATACAGTTTATAAAGTTTTAAATATACCTTTGTTAAGAAAATGTCATGGATAGTGCAGTATTGATTGCGTTTGGACTGACTTTATTCGCTGGATTAAGTACTGGTATAGGGAGTGCTCTAGCCTTCTTTACAAAGCAGACTAATAAGAAGTTTTTATCGGTTGCATTGGGTTTTTCAGCAGGTGTTATGATATACGTTTCATTTGTAGAGATCTTCTTCAAAGCTAGGGATGCTTTAAGTGCAGATTATGGTTTATTTACTGGAACTACAATAACTGTTATATCTTTCTTTGGAGGTATATTATTTATCGCAATTATTGATAAATTAATTCCCTCTTTTGAAAACCCCCATGAAGTCCGTAAAGTTGAGGAGATTAGGACGAAAAAACGGCCAGCATATACTAAATTGTTTAGAATGGGGTTGTTTACAGCTCTTGTTATTGCAATACATAATTTTCCTGAAGGGCTTGCGACTTTTACAAGTGCATTAACAGATCTTAGTCTTGGTATACCAATTGCTATCGCTATTGCAATCCACAACATTCCTGAAGGGATTGCAGTTTCTATTCCAATATATTATGCTACGAAGAGTAGAAAGAAAGCATTTTTGTATTCATTTGCTTCAGGTATTGCAGAACCAATAGGGGCGTTGGTAGGTTATCTGATATTTTTTCAATACTTTACAAATCTTGTTTTTGGGGTACTCTTTGCAGGAGTAGCTGGAATAATGGTGTTTATTTCTTTAGATCAATTATTACCAACTGCGCGTATATATGGTGAGCATCACCTCTCAATGTATGGTTTAGTTGCAGGGATGATTGTTATGGCTGCAAGTTTAATACTATTTCTATAGGCAAAAACTATAAATATACCCAAGTGTTTTGATAACTTATGAGAAAGCAGCATTCAGATAATAAAACAAGTGCAGTTATTGTGATATTTTTAGCTGGAATAATGATCTTTAGTGTAGTGGGGTTTATTTATGTAGGAGACTCTCAGCAATCCCAGACAATAGGTGGTTTGAAATATATACTTACCAATCAAGGATGGATGGTTAATGTTGAAGGTCATCAATACTATTTTGATTTCTTACCAACCGAAATTAGTTTTGGTTTAGATCCACTTGTATCTTCAGCTATGAATAGTTCCGAAATGGTTTACATTACTTACGATCCAGAGAGTGAGGATAAAGAGAGATTGTCTCAAATTCAATATGAGATTAAAGAGGCATTGAATTCAAAAGAGATATTTGTTAAAAATGCGTTTACTAAGGATAATGATTATGGAATGACAGTTATTACATGTGATGATGCAACGAGTTCGGTACCGGTTATTGAACTAAGAACCTCAGGTAATTTTTCTATCTCCTATGAGAATGGTTGTATTGATGCTGTTTCAGAACCGTCAGATTTTTTAATGTTAAGAGACATCCTTGTTTATAGTGCTTTAGGGATAATATGAGCGAAGAAAAAGAAAATACCAATACAGCAATCTTCATAGTGCTTTTTATAGTTGTTATTTTGTCGATAGCTGCAGTTATTTTTTTGAGGTCTGAGGGGGAAAAAGAGATTCCCAATACAATTGAAGGTAGGCTTTTAGCTGTTATTGAGGGTGACCTTCCAGAGGATCTTGGATATTTGTATAATGACGCATACCCATTTATTATTTTAGATGATTTTTGGTATACTCAAGTTCAAAGCCCCAAAGGTACAAATTTATTTCAGGTATCTTTTAGGTATGGTCCTCATCAATTAGAGGATATTCCTATCGAAGGCGCGTTTGATGGTACTTTATTTGATTCGAGCCCAGAATGGTATATCACCTTTGATCCCGATGGAGGGGATTTTACATATGTAAGCCTTGCTGTAAGTGATTTTGATTCTATGATGGTGAAAGTTTTTAGTAAAAGACCAGTTGCAGCATGCACTAACACAAATGATAAAGCCTGTGAAGATAGACCCATAATTACCTGTGAAAATGAGGATGTTCCTGTGGTTTATTTTAGAGTTTCAAATGAAACTGGAGTGTTTTTAGAAAATAATTGTATCATATTGTCGGGTAGAGAATTTGATATAGTGAAGTCAACCGATAGATTCTTATTGAATGTATTGGGGATAATGGAATGATTGAACATTATTTCTCAGAGAAACCTAAATCAGAATTTAAGTCAACTTCTTTTGATGTAGTAATGAGGGGGAGAAAGTTTAATTTTCTTTCAGGTTCTTCTACTTTCTCAGTTGGGAGGATTGATCAAGGGACTAAAATTCTGATAGACTATATGGATGTAAAAGGAGTTAAGAGTATATTGGATGTGGGTTGCGGAATTGGAATTATTGGAATTGTATGCTCTAAGATTATATCAGGTTCAAAAGTTGTGATGATAGATGTTAACGAGAGATCACTTTCTTTGGCAGAGAAAAATGTGAAGTTGAATGGGTGTGATGGTGTTGTTATTAAGAAATCTGATCTTTACAGTTCTATAAAAGGGAAATTTGATTTGATAATATCCAACCCACCTCAAAAGGCTGGTAAGAAAGTTTGTTTTTCATTGATTCAAGATTCTATTAATCATCTAAATCTGAAAGGATCACTTCAAATTGTTGCAAGGCACCAAAAAGGGGGCAAGGAATTGGAGAAAAAGATGGAAGAAGTGTTTGGGAATGTTGAAGTATTAGGTAGGAAATCGGGTTATAGAGTTTATAAAAGTATAAAAAGTTGAGTTCTTTTGGTGACTATATGGAATATAATTATACGACCATAAAGGGATTGAAGACATCGTATCTTAAAGTGGGTTCTGGTGAACCAATAATTTTACTTCATGGTCTTTTTTCTCATTGTTTGGAATATGAAAGGTTAATTAACCTATTAAAGAAAAATTTTACAGTGTATGGTCTTAATCTTCCAGGTTTTGGTGATACTGTTCAACCAAAAAGGGTTTTTTCGATAGATGACTTTGCTGATTTTGTTTTGAAGTTCATGAATAAGATGGGAATAAAAAGAACTTCTATAATTGCACATTCTGGAGGGGGTATTGTCGCAACTGATTTTTCAATAAAGTATCCAAAGAGGGTAAAGAAACTCATACTGGTGAGTGCGGCAGGAATCAAACTTAATTGCTCTAAGAGGAAAATATTCTATCGTTTGTTTGTAGTCCAACCAATAGTTGAATTATTTAATTTTAGGGAGTGGAGAAGATTATTTGCATTGATGGGTATGAATATTTTTGATTTCATAGTTCACCCCTTTAGGGGAAATTTATGGAAGAGTATATTGAAAGACATGGAAGTTGATTATGAGAGTTCAGTAAGAAATCTTAAAGTCCCTACAGTGCTTTTATGGGGAGATAAAGATGAAATCTTTCCTCTTGATTACGCAAGGAGATTTCATAAACTTATCCCAAAATCGAAGTTTATTGTAGTTCCGGGACATCATCTTTGGATTTTATTGGGTCCTGAAAAATATTGGAAGAGAATCAAACCTAAAATTATATAAAAAGATTTTCAACCTTATTTAATATGGTTTTATTCAGTACTAGGGCAGACATTTTATCGCTTTTAGGTATGAGTATTCCTGTGGATTCTTTTTTTCTTGAGATCGTTGATATAGTTATCATGTCTTTAGTATTGGGTTATATCTTTAAAGATATTTTTAATTATAGGAAGCCTGTTGAGAATTACGACCCTTTAAAGGAAATTAGAGGGGGATCATTGAATAAAGAAAATTTGAAATTTGCCATAATGGCAATAGCCCCAGCAATAGTGTTACATGAGATGGCTCATAAATTCGTAGCATTAGCTTATGGTGTACCTGCTACTTTTTATGCTGCATACGGTTGGTTAATACTTGGATTAGTACTTAAGCTAATGAATTTTAATTTTATTTTTTTTGTACCTGGATTTGTATCTCATGGTATGACTGATCCAACTACAAGTGCAATAATTGCAGTTTCTGGTCCTGCTGTACATCTTATTCTTTGGGTCTTTGCTAAATATGCACTAAAAAAAGGACTATTTGATAAGAAATATACCCAATTGCTTGTTGTTACTAAATATGTTAATGGTTTTTTACTAATTATTAATATGTTGCCGATACCAGGAATTGATGGATGGCATGTTTATACAGGAATATGGTCACTCATAGTGGGAGTCTAAACAAAAACCTTAAATACTACCTTTCCAAGGAAAAAAGTGGGGTTGGAAATGTCAAATACGTTATTAAAATCAACTGCATCTAAGTCAGAGGAACACGAGTTTTACACGCCAGTGCCTAAAGGTTATAAGCCAGGTAAGACAAAGTATGTTATTGTTTTTGGGACGGTGATGTCTGGTTTAGGAAAAGGTATTTTTTCTGCGTCATGTGCTAAATTGTTGCAAACTAAAGGATTTAATGTTGCTCCTGTTAAATTTGATGGCTATCTTAATTTTGATGCTGGTACTTTGAATCCCTATCGTCATGGAGAAGTTTTTGTATTGGATGATGGAACAGAATGTGACATGGATTTGGGGAATTATGAAAGGTTTCTCAATTTAACTTTATCTAATGATAATTATCTTACTGGGGGGAAAATTTTCTCAAATGTTTTGAGTATGGAACGTAAAGGAGAGTATCTTGGTCGAGATGTTCAGATTATTCCTCATGTTACTGGTGAGATTAAGAAGTTCTTAAGGGATTTGGCTGTTAATAGGGATGCCGACGTAATTTTTGTTGAGGTTGGTGGTACTGTCGGGGATTTGGAGAATGCTTATTTCATTGAAGCGATGAGAGAGCTTCAATATGAAGAAGGCAGGGAGAATGTTTGTTTTATTGCATTAACTTACATACTTGAGCCGAAGTTTTTAGGAGAGCAAAAATCTAAAGCTGCTCAACTTGGTATCAACAAATTAATTTCATTTGGGATTCAACCTTCGATAATTGCTTGTAGAGCACATTCTCCAATAACAAATAAAGTTAGGGAGAAAATTAGTATTTATTCCAATGTGAAACCTGAGCATGTTGTCGGGATACATGATTGTGATTCTACTTACGAAATTCCTATGGTGTTGAAAGATAATAATATCGACAATGCTGTTGTAGAGATTCTAGGACTTAAAACAAAAGATGGAGAAAAAGAGAAGAAAGCGGTAAAAGAATGGAAGGATTTTGTTGATAACATTACAGATGTAAAAAATGAAATTACAATAGGGATGATTGGTAAATATACAGAGATTAGAGATTCTTATGCTAGTATTTTAAATTCATTGGAGCATGCTGGATCTGCACATAAAGTTAAAATTAATGTTAAATGGATTGAGACAACAGATATTGAGAAGGGAAAGAAAAACATTGCAGAAGAGTTGAAAGGTGTTTCTGGAATAATTGTACCAGGTGGCTTTGGTAAAAGGGGCGTTGAAGGAAAAATCATGTTTGCGGAGTATGCAAGAAAGAATAAGTTACCTTATCTAGGTATTTGTTTAGGTTTCCAAATAGCAGTTATCGAATTTGCTAGGAATGTGTGTGGAATTAAGGATGCAAATTCATCGGAATTTGAACCTTCTACTAAGAATCCTGTTATTAATATATTGCCTGAGCAACTTAAGGTTGATTTGCTTGGTGGAACAATGAGATTAGGTGGAAGGGATGTTGAAGTTAAACAAGGAACGAAGGCTTATGAAATTTATGGTAAATCTAAAAGTGTTCGGGAAAGATTTAGGCATAGATATGAATGTAATCCTGAATATATCAAACAACTTGAAGAGAAGGGGTTAGTTTTTAGTGGTAAGGCACCTAAACTTCCAATAATGCAGATTCTTGAATTGAAGGATCATCCTTATTTTATGGCATGTCAATATCATTGCGAGTTTACATCTAACCCTCTTAGACCAAATCCTTTATTTTTTAATTTGATTAAAGCTGCTAAAGAGAAGTAGTTATTCCCCTTTAAATTTTAATGATATGGCTACTTTTTTAGTGCCGATTTATTAAAAATGGCCTTTTATGAGTAAACCTTTTTAAAAGCGCTTAAATTTCTTAGTTTTCTTACCATGGAAGAACAAAACACCGAGAGAAAACCTGACCTTATTCATGGGATTAAGGTCTTTTATGAACGTAAATATAAAGCGCTTTTAGTCATCCCTTTTATTCTACTTTTAATTGCTATAGTATTAATTGGGGTTAAATACTCAACTGATGGCGATTTTATCAATAGAGATGTAAGTCTTAAAGGAGGAGTTTCATTCACTGTACCTGTTGAAGGCGAAGTTGATAATCTTGCTTTAACAGATTTCTTAAAGGGAAAATATCCAGAAAATGATGTTTTTGTTAAGTCATTTAGACAGTCTGCAACAACATCTGGTCTTATTGTAGATATTGATTTTAAGGAAGCAGATGACGAGATGATTGATGAGACGATAGCAATTATTGGCGAATATCTTGGAAAAGATGTTGAAGATTACTCTTACGAATTCATCAATCCCTCATTGGGAGCATCATTCTTTAGACAGGCTTTCATTGCATTGGCATTCGCATTTTTGTTTATGGGTGTTGTTGTGTTCATTTATTTCAGAACTTTTGTACCAAGTATTGCAGTTATACTTGCAGCAGTTTCTGACATAATTGTTACTTTAGCTGTTGTGAATCTTCTTGGAATCAGGTTAGGTACTGCAGGTCTTTCTGCGTTCTTAATGTTGATCGGTTATTCGGTTAATACAGATATTTTACTTACAAATCGTGTTTTGAAGAGGAAAGAAGGATCAGTAATGGATAGAGTTTATTTTTCTATTAAGACGGGTCTTATGACTGCCGGTACAACATTAGCGGTCGTTACAGTGGGTCTAATTGTTTCAGATTCCGAGGTTATCAAACAAATTATGATTATTATTTTGATTGGTATGATTGTAGATATTGTTGTTACCTGGTTACAGAATGTTGGATTGTTAAGATTGTATTTAGAGAAGAAGCATGAAAGCTAAGAAAATACTAAGGAATTGGAGAGTTATCATTCTGTTAGTTTTTGTGCTATTATCTATCGTTTCTTTAAATCCAAGACCAATGAGAGAAGGAGTTGCTATAAGGAGCGTTCAATTAGATTCTGCTGCAGCCGATTCTGGAATGGAAAGTCCATTAGGTACAACACGTCCAATTGATAGAGAATATATAATTAAAGTTAATAATCAGCCAGTTACATCTGTTGATGAATTTTACGATGCCATGGGGCCTTTAGAGGTCAATAAGTCAGTTTTGATTGAGACCAACCTCCGTACTTATCGTCCTATTGTAAAAGAAGATTTTGAGATTATCGAGCTAAATGAAACAGAGATAATTAATATTACTGAGGAGATTTATGTAAATGAAACTATTAATGATACTGTTGTTTTAGTTCCTAAAAATGTAACAACACAAAAGGAAGTTCCTAAGATAGAAAAAATTCCTCTTGGACCGCAAGGTATTGGTATAAAATTATACGATCTTCCCAAGACTAATCTTAAGAAGGGACTAGATTTAGAAGGAGGAACCAGAGTTTTATTAAAACCTGAAGAGAATATTACAAGTGAGCAATTTGATTTGCTTCTAGAAGTTCTTGAGCAGAGACTTGATGTTTATAAGTTAACAGATATGGTTATTAGAGGAGTGTCCGATTTAGAACAAAATAGGTTTGTCTTAATTGAGATTGCTGGTGCTTCTGAAAGTGAAGTCAGGAATTTATTGGGATCACAGGGTAAATTTGAAGCTCAGATAGCAAATGAATCAGTATTCTTTGGCGATCAAATTGATTATATATGTAGAGATCCTACTTGTGCAGGTCTTGATCCACAAAGAAGATGTAGTAATAATGGACAAACATGGTCATGTCCTTATAGATTTGAAATTACAGTTGATGAGGAAGCTGCTCAAAATCATAAGAGGATTACAGCAGGACTTGAAGTAGTTCAAATGGATGGAGGAAATGATGTCCTTTCTGAAAAAATAGACTTCCTACTTGATGATGTTTTAGTTAGATCATTATTTATTGATTCAGATCTTAAAGATAGTGAACAAAGAACTACATCTATAACAGGATTTGGAGAGGGACACTCAGAACAGGCAGCTGCTTACAATGCATTAAATGATATGAAGCAACTTCAGACAATCTTATCCACAGGTATATTGCCTGTAAAATTAGAAGTTAGTAGTATTAACACAATTTCACCCATATTGGGAGTTGAATTCCTTAATAATGCAATATTAGTTGGTGTCTTTGCTTTATTGACAGTAGGGATTGTTATTTATTTGAGATATAGGAGATTTGCAATTTCTATTCCGATTATGGTTACCATGCTTTGCGAGTTGACAATATTACTTGGTGCAGCATCGTTAATTAACTGGAATATTAGTTTAGCAGCAATTGCAGGTATTATTCTAGTAGTTGGTACTGGTGTTGATCATCAGATTGTTATTACCGATGAAACTATGAGTGGAAAGTCTGCATCAGTTTATAACTGGAAAGATAAAATTAAGAATGCGTTCGCGATTATTATGGGTGCTTACTTTACCAACGTAGTTGCCTTAATACCATTAATTTATGCAGGAGCAGGTCTTGTCCAAGGATTTGCTTTAACTACAATCCTCGGATATTCTATTGGAGTATTCATTACAAGACCAGCGTTTGCTGCAGTTGTAGAGATCTTATTAAAAGAATAATTAACACTTGCAACAACAACCTTTCTTCTTAGCTTTTTTCTTTGTAGTTTTTTTCTTTTTTGCTGGCATGAGATCACCTCATTTGGTTTTTTCAGTTTTTATTATATAAATGTTTTGAGTCCAAACATATATATACAACTTCTTTAAGTTAAGGAGTATGAAAACAAAACTGTGGGCCATTGGTTTGGTTGTTGTTGCAACTTTCTTAACTGCTACTGGGCAGCTTTTGTATAAGATAGGGGTAGATAAATTTACTTTTGATACAATTTTTTCAAATTATCATTTATTATTAGGTTTAGCGATATATTTAGTCGCAGGAATAACTATCATCTTTTCAATGAAAGGAGGAGAACTTTCAGTTATCTATCCTTTTATTGGATTGGGATTTGCCTGGGTAACTATACTATCAAAAGTCTTTCTTGGGGAAGAAGTTGGTTTTGTTAAATGGTTGGGTGTTGTAATAATTTTCATTGGGGTTACTTTTATTGGAATTGGTGCTGAGAAGAGCGGAGTTGAGAAACATGGCCACTGAAGTATGGGCAATGGGTGTAATTATTGTTGCATCCATGATAGCATCCGCTGGAGCATTATTAATAAAAGAGGGCGCAGCAAAATTTTCACTTAATCCAATAAAACTCTTAAAAGATCATTTGGTGATAATTGGCGGATTTCTTTATGTAATTTCCACAGTAATGTTTATCTTCGCACTAAGATATGGAGAGCTATCTGTTCTTTACCCATTTGCAAGTACAACCTATATTTGGGTAACAATATTGTCTATGCATTTCCTTAATGAGAAAATGAATTGGGAAAAATGGATGGGAATAGTTTTTATAATATTAGGTGTAAGTATAATCGGATTTGGTGGCTAATATGAGAACAATAATTATTTCATTGGGAGGATCGCTTATAGTACCTGCGAAAGTAGATATTAATTTTTTAAATAATTTTAAGAGAACAATCTTGAGTCATTTACGGACGAACCGATTTATTATTTATTGTGGTGGAGGGAGGCTTGCAAGGGATTATCAGGCTGCGCTGTCAGATATTACAAAAGCTCCACAAGAGGCGCTGGATTGGATTGGAATTCATGCTACGATGGTTAATGCTTCTTTTGTTCAGAAACTGTTTGGGGATCTATCTGATGAAACTATAATTATTGATCCTACAAAGAAAATAAAATCAAAGAAAAAAATTATTTTGGCTGCTGGATGGAAACCTGGTTGGTCTACAGATTACGATGCAGTGTTAGTTGCAAAGCAATTGAAGGTTAAAGAAATGATCAATATGAGTAACGTTGATACTATTTATGATAAAGATCCTAAGAAGTTCAAAAATGTAAAGGCCATAAAAGAAATTTCTTGGAAGAACCTTAGAAAAATTGTTGGATCTGAGTGGTCACCAGGATTGAATATGCCTTTTGATCCTATAGCTGCTAAAGAGGCAGAGAAAATTGGTTTGAAAGTTTATGTTATTGGGAAGGATCTAAATAATTTAACCAGGGTTATTACTAGGCGGACTTTTAAAGGTACACTAGTTTACTAAATCTTTATATAAATGGTTTCATTACTAGTTTTATCCTTATTGGGAATAGGTCGCTTGATAGAAGTGATTATCCTTTGGAACGAAAAATCTATAGTCCAACTATGTATGATGCTTCTACGTTGTCTACTAAAAAAGAAAGTGATTTATCAAGCGAAGAAAGGGCTTTGTTGATTTCTGAGATTAATAAAAAGTTAGAAATTAGAACTAGGGCAATACTGGGGGCTATGTTTGTTGGCGATATCAGGGCTTTAGAAATATTGGTTGATAAATGTGGTGAATTTTCAGGTAGGATTCGGCCTGAAGTATGTGGGGATGTGAAAAGAGGGGATAATTACAAAGATTTTAGTGCTGTATATTATGAAGCTTATAGTTTTGTCTCTAAATAACCCAAATTAATTTAAATTTAACTTGCAATTGATTCTTTATGTCGATATTAACTAAATCGGAAGTATTGAAAG
>JBHPEA010000022.1:0-22596 GCA_042577505.1 Nanobdellota archaeon | reverse complement strand
ATCAGAAAGTTTATCTCTTTTACCCAATAACTCATCTAAAGTAACCTCGCCGAGAACGTTCCGCATAGTTGTCTGCGCTAATTGACTTATCGCGTAATAATAATCCTCAACCTTCAAGACTGCCAATTCTGAGTTAAAAACCTTAAAATAAAGAACAGCGTTTACATTCATTGAAACATTATCCTTAGAAATAACATTCTGCTGAGGAACATCTACAACATGTAACCTCATATCAATCTTCCTTACTACTTGAATAACTGGAATAACCACTCTCAAACCAGGATGTAAAATTTTAGAAAACTTACCAAGTGTAAACAGAACGCCCCTTTGATACTGAAAGTATATCTTCAAAGAGCTTAGAACTAATAGTACAACAGCAACAACATAAGGTATATAACTATAATCAAACACCATCTTTACTTAGAGCTAACAAATGAGTATATTTAAATCTATGTGCCAAATATTTATAAACTCAAATATACACCTGTTACTATTAGATAGAGATAACAAATATGTCATTTGGAGTTACTGTTAAGAAAGAAGATCTAATGGACAAGATAGTTGCACTTGCAAACAAATATGAAAGAACTCCAGATCCAAGTGGTGAAAAAAGAGGATTTGTGAGAAAATCCAATCCTGATGATGAAGATACTTCTAAATTCTACAGATTCGATTTTCGTGTGACTTCAGGTAAAGGAAAAAATGAGGTAACAAAACATTACATGGCTTCTCTTGAAATTACAGGAGGCAGTAATCCCACTCCAACAATAAGACTTTGTGAATATGATGGTAGCATTGCAAAAGTAGTAATGGAAAATCCTGAAGCAGTTATGGTTCGTTCAAGGGGTTATAGTTATTCTAATATGATTGAGGATACACGATCTTTTCTAAGAAGAGAATACGAGAAAGATCCGGAGAGTTTTTTACCAGAACAAGTAGATGATATTAACCGAGCTACTCCATTAGATCCGTTCTTGGTTTTCATTCACGTTATGCAATCTGGAAGAGAACAATCAAATGCTATGATGGTTTATCGTCAAATAAGCCAACAAGTACAGAGACAATCTTAATCATTTACTTTTTTCAATTATTGCAGTTGTAGAATAATCTCCAAATCTTTTAATCAAATGAATCTTCCCACCATTACTTTTAACTGTCTCAGCTTCAACACAATTTTCTCCATACTCCTCACCATTACAATAAACGTCAACATGGATTTCCTTAAGTAATTCAACTGGATTATCTTCATTAAAAACAACAACGTAGTCAACTATTGAAAGTGCAGATAAAACTTCAGCTCTATCATTCTCGTTATTCAAAGGCCTGTCTTCGCTCTTATAACTCTTTATTGAACTATCAGAATTTAAAAAAACAATCAAAACATCCCCTTGTGCTTTTGCTTCTCTTAAATATTTAATATGTCCAACATGAAGAATATCAAACGCTCCACTACAACCTACTACAGTCTTTCCTTCACCCTTTAAATTTTTCACAATTTTAATTATTTCTTCTTTAGTTTTCATTTTGTTTTATCCATTCAACAGCATCCAATAAATCTTTTGCAATAAAGTTTGCTTTTTCTCCATTACTCTTATGAGAACCATATGCACCAGATTTTATAAAAATAGTCCTACATCCTGCATTTATTCCCATTTCAATATCCCTATCTTGATCACCTATTACAAAACTCTTACTCAAATCAATATCATGTTTCTCTGCTGCATCTTCTAGCATTTTCGCTGAAGGTTTCCTACATTCACATCCTTCTTCTTTATGATGAAAACAAACAAATACATCATGAACATTTCCAACCTGACTAAACAAAGCTTCGTTGAATGAATAAAAATCTTCTTTTGCAAACTTACCCACTCCAACACCTGATTGATTTGTAACTAATATTCTCTTAAAGTCCATTTCTGATAATAATTTCATTCCTTCAATTGAATTCTTGGCTAATATTAAGTGTTCAGATTTATGAGGATAGCCTTCTCTATCTTCATTTAATACCCCGTCCCTATCTAGAAATATTGCTTTTTCCATTTTTAATGCTGTTCTCCAATTCTTCTGCGGTTAATGTCGACGTTCCAAGCTTTCCAACAACTACCCCCGCTGCATAATTTGCAATTACTGCAGCTTCTTGTAATGTTGCTCCTGCTGCTAAACTTAAACCAAGCGTTGCCACTACTGTGTCTCCTGCTCCACTCACATCAAAAACATCTTTAGCAATTGTATTAATGTTAGTAGCCATGCCATCTTCAAATAAAACCATACCCTTCTCACCACGGGTAATTAAAACAGCACAACCATATCTTTCTTTCAACAAATTCCCAAGCTCACCAATTTTATCATCAGGACAGTCTTTCCATCCAACCAAATCACAAGCTTCCTTTTGATTCGGTGTTATTAAATAAGCTCCATTATAATCAACTTTATTCAATGGCTTTGGATCCATTACAACTTTCTTATTATTTCTTTTTGAAACTTCAACAACAAAATCAATTACTTTTTGAGTTACAATACCTTTAGCGTAATCTGAAATTAAAATAACATCAACATCATCAACTACTTCTTCAATCTTCTTAATTATCTCGTTTTCAGTATGCTCATCAAGAAATTTTTTACACTCATAATCAAATCTCAATAGTTGTTGTTTACCGCCCATGACTCTTACTTTCCTAGTTGTTCTATTATTGTCGCTTAAAATAATACCACTAACACTTATTCTCCTACCCTTCATTTGCTCTTCTAACATTTTCCAAGATCTATCATCTCCTGCAACTCCGATAATAAATGCCTCACCACCTAATGTAGTAATATTAACTGCAGTATTTCCAGCACCGCCAATTGCATAACTTTCTTTTGAAACATCAACAATTTGGACAGGAGCTTCTGGAGAGATTCTTGATACCGTTCCCCATACATATTTGTCCAACATCAAATCCCCAATTACTAAAATTCTTTTACCCAGCATATTTCTGATCAAATTGATTACTTCCATTTTTTCACGCCTCTATAATTTCACATAACATATGTAATATCATAATATGTGCTTCTTGGACTCTTGGTGTATTAGAAGAGTTAATATTAATATTAATATCAACATCTTTCATTTTTCCGCCATCATTACCTGTCAATGTAATTAATTTACACCCTAATTCTCTTCCTTTATTCAAACCAAGAACTACATTTTCACTATTACCGCTGGTACTCAATCCAATTAAGATGTCTCCTTCTTTAGCTAAAGCTTCAACTTGCCTTTCAAAGATTTTTTCAAAACCATAATCGTTACCAATAGCAGTTATTACAGAAATATCAGTTGTCAATGCAATACATGGCATCCCTTTTCTCTCTTTCTTGAATCTCCCAACGATTTCTCCAGCAACATGGGATGCTTGAGATGCACTTCCACCATTCCCCATAATTAAAATCTTATTACCTTTAGCTAAACATTCCTTCATCATCAATCCAGCTTTAGAAATATCATTAGAAACATCCCTAATATTACTAATAATATGAACTCCCTCTTCAATACTCTGATTTATTTTTTCTTCCATGCTTAACCACCCAAAAGTATGAACTCTTCATACCAATAGAAGTACCTATACTATATAAAAGTTTCGCTAAAAGAATTATTTTCTATATAGAAAGAAAATACAATAACTACCTACCCTTTATAATGTTCTACAACCTTAAAAGCCAATCCTGGCTGTTCAATTAAATTTTTCCTTACATCAGGATTTCTTAATAAGTCTTCCCTAAAAGCTCTTTCAAATCCATATCTAAAAGCCTCCAATAACCTTCCCCTATCTCTCTCTAGATTTAATCTACTTTCTTCATTGAAAAGGTAATCACCACCATTATCACGATCCTTTCTAAATAATAATTTAACTTCTACATCCTGGTCTTCAATTTCTTTGAATGGAAACTCAACTCCAGAAAAAATTACTCTTACTCCACTATGTTCTAATGCCCGATAACCATTAAAATCTTTTAATTTAATTGGAGGGAAATTATCTTCAACCCCAAAATTGTACTCTTCCTGTTGTCTTAAAACCAAAGACAATGACATGTTATAAGCTTCTCTTCCATTCCTATACATCTCTGACAGAACTCCTTTCAATAAACCATCATAACCGATATCTCCAAGATCTCCAGTAAGCATCTCAAGTCCTTGATCATAACTAACTATTCCTGATATTCCTAATTGATCTTCTAGTCCATTTATTCTCCTAGCATACCCCTTAAAAATAAAATCCTTTGTCTCTATCGAACTTTCCAATCTTGCAACCAATCCAAATAGTGACTCGATATTTCTTTCATCAGTATGACTAATTCCTGGTGTTTCTCCTCTTGCTATAGACTCTTTTAACAACCTTACTCTCTCCTCAAAACCCCATTGCCTTACAAATGCAGTTCTCAATTCTCTGTTCTCACGCTCCAATTCGTATGTTTTATCTAACTCCCCCTGGTAGGATTGTGCAATTTCCAGTATTCCTTTTTTTGCATCTTCTAATTGTGTGGTTCTATCGGCTAATTGATCCCTGACTGAAGCTAATTCTCTTTGCGGTCGACTTGGAATCCTAATAGTAGGAGCACTTTGCTCTTCCACTGCTGCCACTCCAAGATCTTTTAGATACTCAGGAACTTCAACAACTTCAATAGGACCCACCTTAGGATAAGCACTATCTGGTAATATTGTAGAAGATCCCTTTGCTAAATCTTCAACAGATGGATCGATAGGTTGACCTGAACTAGGCGCAGAAGGATCGGGTGATGTTCTGTCTGGAATAATTGGTAAATCAGTAACCGTTGTGCTTCCTGACGGCTTCTTCCCATTAGAATCCCCATTAGTGCCCATTAATCTTTCCATAAACTCTGTTTCTTCATCATCGCCTGCCATTAAACCAACAAAATATATTTTTTTTATAAAGCTTTACCATTATTCACCACTTAATGATAATTACAGATTCGAAGTAAAACTTTAAAAGTATTCAAAATTCA
Organism: Nanobdellota archaeon; assembly: GCA_042577505.1. Taxonomy (GTDB): domain Archaea; phylum Nanobdellota; class Nanobdellia; order Woesearchaeales; family JACQSR01; genus JACQSR01. The sequence continues at coordinate 17,595 of JBHPEA010000022.1, read as the reverse complement.
TACCTATTATGAAAAAACAAAAGATTGCAATAAGTCTAGATAATAATGTCCTTAAGCTTCTTGATTCAAAAGTTGATGGATCCATTATCCGTTCGAGATCTCAAGCAATCGAATTTTACCTCAAAAAAGGATTAAAAGAAGAAAATATCGATACTGCGATTATTCTCTTAAAAGGAGAACAACAGGTACTTACTTTGAAACCTTTCCGAGGAAAAACATATATTCTTTCACAAATTGAATTTCTCCAAAGAAATGGAATTATAAATATCTTTATTGTAACCCAGCATACAAAAAATATTAATCAATTTCTAGAGGAAATTTCAAAATCTAAGATTAAAGTTAACATTATCGAGAAAGAAGCAAAGGGAAACGCATCCGCCTTGTTTGGAGCTAAAGATGTCATACTTAATGACGCTGTAGTAATTTCTGGTGATGTCTATAACGACTTTAATCTAAGAAAAATGATTGACAAACATAAACAGAATGATAACATTGCAACTATGGGATTGATATCAAGAGATAAGCCAGAACAATATGGTAATGTCATTCTCGATGGTGATATTATCATCGAATTTACTGAAAAACCTAAAAAAGCAACATCTCATGTTGTAAATGCAGGTATCTATATTTTCAAACCTGAAATTCTCAACTTTATATCCAAAACAACAATTTCATTAGAAAGGGATGTCTTCCCAAAACTAGCTCAAGACAACCAGCTATTAGGATTTTTCACTCATGGAGAATATATACACATAATCAAATGAAAAAAAGAACCATCATAATAATCATTGCAATAATCTTATTCATTATCATTCTCTCTAACATTTCAAAAAAACAACCTCCCTCTATAATAGAAAATAAATCACCTAGCAATATATCAATCCAACCTCCGCCTGATACAGAATATAATCCTTCCGAACAAACTTTCAATGTAAAAATTATTGTCGACACAAAAACTAACCTTGGAAAAATTAGCCCATTAATTTATGGAACAAATTCTTGGATAGAAAATACTAAATTTGGATTCCCTACAAATCCAACGGGGGATAAAAAATTATTCTACAAATCCCAAATATCAAAATTTAACCAATATTTCGATCTAGCTAAACAAACATCTTTCACCATCCTAAGAATACCTGGTGGTCTACAAGCAAATCACGATGACTTCCACGACTACATTGGTCCTTACGAAGATAGACCTCAAATGAAAGCTTCAGGTATTAACCAGATTGTAATTCCAGGCATTGACGAACACTTAGCTGTTGCAAAAGATATAGACTCGGAAATCATTTACACAGTTAATTATGCACAAGGACCTGAAGCAGCAGCTGATTTGGTTAGATCTACAGGTGTAAAATATTACGAAATTGGAAACGAATTGAATTGTGGTATGAAAAAAGGAGCTCCACTGATTAAAAAAATTGCAGAAGATTATGCAAGAAACGTAGTAAAAATATCCGATGCAATGAAAGCAGTTGACCCAACAATAAAAATTGGTGCGTTAGACGATTGTAATAAAAAATTAGGTACAGATTGGTATGATACTGTATATTCGATAGCTGGTGAAAAATTTGACTTCTGGATTAAACATGCTTATTCCCCTGGATCAGATGGAGCTGTAAAAGGAGTAACAATCAATGATGAAAAATTTTCAATTAAAACAACTCACAACTTTAAATCAAGTGGGACATATGAATTTGAAATATTAGCAGAGGGAAAGAAACACTTCGATAACCTACCTGGATTTGACTTATTAATTGATGGAAATAAGGTTGGTTCAGTTACAATTAATGAATTCGGTGGAATACTAAAAACCGAACCATCTCCAAAGTTTTACAAAATATCAGCCCAGGTTACAAGCGGCATTCACCAAGTGGAAATTATAACACACAATTCCGTTGAAAACAACGCATTCCTTAGAGTCCATCCATTAATCTCCGCAAACAATGAAGTAATCGACTTTAGAGATGACAAAAAAATCTTGGGATTAATTACTGCAGGAGCAATAACTGTTGGAGAAGCAATTCAAGAAGAAAAGGAATTGTATCACGGAAAACCAATCTATATGACAGAATGGAATACTGTTTACTCATTTGACGAATGTTCTGGAATTCTAAAAGATAAAAAACATTTATGTAACACTAACACAAACCTCAGAGAAGCGTTAAACGTTGCTGATTATTATCATATGTTCCTTAACAAAAAAGAGTTTGTCCACGAAGCAAACTTCTGGTTATTATGGACAGAAATAGGTAATATGGATGTTAGAGGTAACCAAATAGTAATCCACCCCTCCTTTTATGTAAATCAATTATATTCCAACAATTTAAGAGGAAACCATATTAAAACTACTGTTGAATCTCCAACTTACGATGTTGGATACAGTACTGGAATAACATTGGGAAAGGTATCAAAATCACTAACAATTAATTATATCTCCACTGTCGCATCACTCGACAAAAATATACTTTCTATTGCAATAATAAACAAACACCCTAATAAGGATTCTGCAATTGCATTAGAGGGCGTTCCAAAGGAAGGAACTTTGTATCAAATCTATTCTCCAAACTTAGGTGATAACCAAGTTTCAATTGAAGAAAAGAATATTAACACCAATAACCTAATTATTCCAAGACACTCAATAAATATAATTTCATATCAAATTTAAAATCTTCATTGAACCACCATTTTTATAAATACCCTTACAATATACCTTACATGGACACAGTAAAGAGGTTCTGGGAAGTTGATTTTCTTCGTGGTATAGCTATTCTAATGATGGTTATATTCCACATACTCTTTGATCTCGATTTTTATGGAATCCATGAAACAAACATGATGTCAGGCTTTTGGATGTATTTTGGAAGAATTACAGCGTCATTATTCCTATTACTTGTTGGAGTTTCACTAACCATAAGTCTTTCTCGCCAAAAACAACTTGGGAAAACAAATTTATTCTATAAATATCTCAAAAGGGGCTTAAAGATATTCTCTTGGGGATTGTTGATATCTCTTTTTACTTGGATATCATTGAGAGATGGTTATGTAAGATTCGGCATTCTACATTTAATTGGAGTCTCAATCATATTAGCATACCCTCTCCTACGTTATAAAAATTTGAACCTCTTACTTGGAATAATCCTCGTTATTTTTGGCTTAAAAGTTAATGAAGTTATCATTAAATCTCCCTTTTTGCTATGGTTAGGTATTAGACCAGAAAGATTCTTTTCTGTGGATTATTACCCACTATTACCTTGGTTCGGATTAATATTAATTGGAATCTTCATTGGTAATTCTTTTTACACTAATTATGGCAGAACAGTTAGAATTCCAGAACTATCAAATCTAATTCCAATAAGATTCCTATCCTATTTAGGTAAGCACTCTCTATTAATTTACCTATTACATCAACCACTGATAATCCTGTTATTCACCTTAACAGGGCTAATTAAATTTTCTTCTCTTTTTTAGACAGGTTCCTTAATGAAAACCAACACTGAGATAAAAATCTACTTGCTAGAATTAATATTATACTAGAATAAACCATTGTAATAAAACCATCTATCCAAAATAAATCTGTAAAAAACATTATAATGGCCCCTGCTAAAATTGTTACCCAACCAAGAATATCTTCTAGATAATGTAATATCAATACCTTGATATTCAAATTCTTATGTTTACCTTTTCTTAACCTTAAGAAGATAAAACTGTTAAATAAGATTCCAAAAATAGCCAATACAATCACATAAGAGCTAATAATCGGTTCAGGATCTAATAATCTAAAAAAAGCCTCATAAATCAAGAACATAGCGCCAACACCCAAAGCCAATGCATTAGCCAATGCAACAGCAACTTTCAGTTTTTCACCTACTCTTCCATGAAAAGATTTCTCTGCCCACCAGGAAAAAAATAATGAAATAACATCAGCAAAATCATGTAATGCATCTGATAATACTGCCATTGAATTTGATAGGAACGCACCTACTAATTCTATTAAAAAGAACACAAAATTAATTATAAAACCCCAAAAAAGAGCAGATTGACTTTCTTTATCTTCCATCAATACTTTTCTAGAAACAATATATTTAAGGCTTTTCTATAACTCTTAAAACATCATCAACAGAAATATTCTTCATACACTTTTGGTATTGCTCACCTTTGTAATAACAATTTGGAACTTCACCTTTATGAACATTTATGCAAGGACTGTACATACATAATTCTCCTTTATAGATACCCGTACCACCTACTGGACCAAATCTGATAGGTAAATTTGGACCAAACAATCCAATCGTTTTTGTTCCCATTGCTGCACCTATATGCATAGGACCTGAATCATTTCCAATAAACAAACTCATTCTTTCAATTAAATCAAAAGTCTGAATCAAATTGAACTTACCACAAGTATTAATTGCGTCTCCTTTCATCTTGGATATGATAGAATCGTGTAATTTTTTTTCTTCCTTTGACCCAATGAATACAATCTTTGCATTCTTCTTTTCAATTAAGTAATCTGCTACTTTAGCAACCCTATCTAAAGGCCACATCCTACTCTTAGCACTCTCTGCTAATCCAGAAGACATTCCAACTAAATAATCTCCTTTTTCAATCTTCACTTCGTCAAAAAATTGATCTACTACTCTTCTATCCCCGTACTTTAATGGCAGTAATTTTTTTACTTCCTTTTCAATACCCAATGGCTTCATTAAGTCCATGAAGGTCTGGCTACAATGTTGTTTATCATTATAATCTACTTTATCAGTATAAAGTCTCGATCTTAATGCGTGTGAAAAACCAATTCTACGCTTACCCACAAAATAACTTATAATCGAAGAAACATTAAGATATTCCTCAAAATCAATGACTATATCGTATTTATTACGATTTTTTAAAATAAATTTAAACACGCTTAATGGATCAGTTTTAATAACTTCAACATCGAAATATCCATTAAACACATCTTTATTTCTTTCAGTTACTAGCACTTTCACCTTTTTTAATTCGCTAATGGCTGGCAAGGTAAGAATAGATTCGCCTATACCCCAAAGTTGCACACATAATATGCTTTTACCTTCGCTATCTCTTTTCCTTGGAAAAAGACCTAGAATAATACACAAAAGACCTCCAAAATACCTATCCAAGAATCTAACAACTTGAACTTTCATTTTTTCTTTTCTACTGCTATCTTTCTAACTAAATCTTCAAGTTTCCTTTGATTTTTCCTTAGTAAGGTATAGTTTAAGAAAACAGCCCCTATTAGAAACATAAATCCTAATACAATAAATAAATCCATAGTTCTTGCAAAATCCAAAGTCTCCGCTACAGGATCAAGTATATTTGGAAAAATTGTTAATATTAAAAACACTATCCACAATATTAACCAAACTCCAAAAGTTTTTGCGCTAAACTCTTTTCTTTTAAAATTTATGAAAGAGCTATATATCATAAAAAGACCAAATAATACTCCAATAATTTGAATACCTAATATCATAGTACCGACCTTATATATTCATTTAAATTATTTTGCTATCTTCCACCATATCATATTAAATACTATTTTAATACCATCAATAACAGTTGTCCCCTTATATTTATCTCCATAAATAGTTTCTATAGGGACCTGAGTATATTTTAATTCATGTTTCCCCACATTTGCGATCATCTCACTCTCCATTGAATAATCTATTGCCTCCCATCTAATCTTTTTGTATGTTGATGATCTAAATGCTCTATAACCTGATTGGGTATCGTGTAAACTTATTCCATAAAGAATCCTTGTCACAGTATTGATAAACCAATTCCCAAATCTTAGCACAAATGGCATATCTTGATTCAATTTCCTATAACCAAAAACAATATCAACATTTTCTAATGCTTTGATAAACTTTGAAATTTCCTTAGGATCATGTTGAGCATCGGCATCTAATACCACAATCTCATCCGCACCGTTTTCTACAGCATAATCACATCCTGTTTTTAATGCTGCCCCCTTACCGAGATTCACTACATGTTGAAGGGTTTTTGCTTTTTTACTTGCAACCTCAAATGTATCATCTTTACTTCCATCATCTACTACAATGACTTTATCTACATATTTTAATGTATCCTCAATGACATCTCCTATCCTACTTCCCTCATTAAAAGCAGGTATTACCGCCCACACTTGTTTCATTGTATATAAAGAAAAAACCTCAATTTAAATGTCTTCCGTATTATTCTCGCTTTCATTAACTTCATCATCTGTATTATTAACATCGTCTAAAGTATTATTATCAGCATCTTCCTCAGTCTCATTGACTTCGATATTTTCAGCAACTTCCTCAATCTCATCAACTTCTTCCATAATGATCTCTGGTTGTTTAAAGATATCTAAAGATTGCATCTCATCTCCATCCCAATCCACTTTGTAAACATATATCCTACCACCAGTTACTGTTTGTTGAAAACTAAAAGATCTAAAATATTCCAAACTATGTCCTTTCAAGAAAAACATCCTGGAAAACATACCCCCTGCAATTTCAGGACCAGCTATGAATGACTTATAGACATTTCCTTCAGGGTAAACAACAATACTCAAGCCGATACCGCCCTCGAACTCCTTTGTATCCATTCCATCAGCAGTCGCAATCCAGATAGCATTTGGTCTTGAATCTGATCCTTTAATGTTAGTATCTAATGTTTCTAAATTAATTTCAAATGTAATGACTTGATTCTGAACAGGTATCTCACACTCAATATTATTCTCTGAAACTTCCTTACAATTCCTTTCTGCCGACTGATAACTTGGCCAAGGACTTATCCAATCATTAGCTTGTTTACTATTTGTGATATCTTGAATCTCGTAAGCAGTATTTGATGCTTGTTGTTCTGTCATATCGAATCTCTCTTCTAAAAAGTCGACACTTTTGCTAAAATCCTTACTATACTCTACCTTTTTCAAAGTATTATACATTAATCCCCTATTAAAATTCCAATTTCCAAAATGAGACCATACTCCTGACTTACCAATCATATCATCAGATGCAATAAAGTATGCTTCTGGAGGATCACAATGTGTAAACTTCAAAATTTCTTCTGTATTTTTTATACCATAATCATTAAGATAATCTCTAGCTTCTTTTTTATCTAAAACAAAAATTTCATTTAAAATATCGATTGCTTCAGGTTCGTCTGCAGTTTCTTCCACTAAGATATCATATGCAGAATTTTGACCACAATGAATCATCCTTAGAATACCAACCGCTTTCTTCTCATCACTAATAGATAAAATTTTTCCTACCCAATGAGCATTAGGTGAATTCTGAGATGTACCATCAAATGTAACCGATCTATTTCCGTGGTATTTAAACCAATGTCCGAAATCCCACCAAGAAGTAATTATTGCATCTGGTGTAGCTTCATTATTTATTTTATCTAATGAATTAAACCACCCATCATTAAAACTTGGAACATGTGATCTTGCATTTCTATATGATGATCCAAATACGTTCACAGGGTAAAGTAATAATGTCAACAAAACAATAATTACTGCAACCCTTGCAACAGTTTTATCGATTTTGATTAAATGTACTAAATTCTTAGATATATATCTATAAGCCATTCCTAATGCTATACCAAAAGACAAACCAAATGCAGGAACTACCATCAATCCAAACCTTACTCCCTTTGTACTTGCGTATACAGTAGCTACAAACCAAATTACTAGTATAATAGCTAACTTAGCATCCTTCAACTCAAATTTCTGTAATATCGATTGAACAAAAAGTAAAATAATCGGTATAAGAACCAAACCTAAGAATAACATTAAATCCTGAGGGGCAATAACTATAATAACAAAATACCATAAACTTGATAATCCCACGTACCATATTTTTTTCTCAGCTTTACTTCCCCTTATTAAAGCTAAAACCAATCCTATTAATCCAATGAAAAATAACAATAAACTCCCCAATCCTGTTTGATTAATGACTGAGGTTAATGATGCAGGATTCTGTTCAGCTACAGTTGTGAAAACATTAGGCCATACTGTAGTTATTCCAACTTCCTTCAGTTTTATGAATGACAAAGGAAAATCAATTGTTGCTTGAGAAAATGTTCCAAAATTAGTAAAAATTGAAACAAATATCGCTGACACTACAAAGAATGCAACAAATATCATAATCGCATTTTTAACAACATTGTGCTTAAGAACTCCCTTTAATCCATGCTCTCTCCAATTAATCAGTATATAATATACAGTATATATTACTAAAGCTGCTAAAATAAAATCAAATATATACCACCACCCATTCCAAGTAAATGCATAAAGACCAATTAAAAAACCATTCAATATTGTGAAACCTATTCTTTGATGCAATGATTTTGTTTCTAAACTTTCCAAGAAAATCCACGTGATAAATAGAGGGAAGAAAACGTTGTAAGCATCAGTATCAGAGAAACCTCCTATTGTCCTTACTAAGAAAGCAGGATGAATAGCCACAATAACTCCGGCTATAAAGCCTCCAAAATTACCTGCAATTTTCCTAACAATAAAAAAGGCTGGAATTACCGCCAATGCTGCAATCAAAGCAGGAATAAAGAAAGAAACTTTCATAGGTGTAACATCAGAAAAGGCTGAAGTAATTTTATACATGAATGCGATAAAATAAGCATGAAACATATCTCCTGGTATCACCCTACCCACTGGTGCTACCATAAACGAATCATACCATTTCCCATCTCTTAATTCATCTCCTGGATGTCCATTGTTCAATACGTTCCTTGCATGTCTAAGCCAGAACCATGGATCAATTGCGCTTAGATAAGTATCGCCATTAACATCTTGAAATTTCGATCTAAAAAACTCAGACGTACCTTGAATATCATTTTCAATTTGCACCTTATTTTGATCAAGATAACTTTCAAATTCCCTATCCACTAAAGCATTAATATTCTGAGCAGGTAGGTTGGGGTATTCAAGTTTAACTTGAGAACCTATTTGTGCCTTATAAGAACGATAAACTGAATCTTTAGCCCAATCATCTGTAACTGGTAAATAGGCTGGTTGCACTCTTAAGAATATCGATAGAATGATCGGAATTAAAACAAGAAATAATGGCCCATATTTTTTAAGAAAGATCCCTGTTTTTTTTACGGATTTTTTTAAATCACCAAGACTAGCTGAATCAGAATTATCTTCACTCTTCTTAAACCACCCTTTTATTTTCTTAAAATCGAATGAATCGCTATCTTCTTGCTTTTTCTCTTCCATCTTCGCTTTGAAACTCTATACTATTTAAAAACCTTTATAATAAATACTTTGCGAATTTTAAAAACCTTGGTTCTTTCATTAATAATTTCATTGTAAGCATTTTTGGAAATTCTCTGTCATGTTCTTCTATTGTTTTCTTTACACCTTCCCTTTTGACAAGTCTAACCAAATCATCATAATCTCTATCAGAAAATTTATTTAACATATTCCTTATCATTAAATGAGTTTTTAGTTCTTTCCCAATTGTTTTTCTCCAATCATCTTCATATACTACCTTTCCCTCAATATCTTCAACTAATGATTCTGCAGCCAACATACCTGGAATAATTCCACCTCCTGTAGTTGCCTTGACTTGTGTTGCAGCATCACCCACAACATATTTGTTACCGAGGGATGTTCTTAAATTTGGATTGAAAATAGGAATAATTCCTCCTTGCATGTCTATAATGTCTTCTTTTTTAACATCCAATTGGCCTAAGAATTTGTTGAACTGCAATGATGAACCTTTCTGACAAGCAACACCAATTCTTGATACTGTGTCTGATTCAGGTACACTCCACGCGAATAATCCTGGTGCAAAACTTCCAAACCAAACCTCGTAAACATCGGGATCAGTTTTCCTCATAGCGACACTTTGAACACCATATAAATAATCCCTTTCTCCTCCAATTTCATCTCCTACTTTACTTTGTGGTCCATCGGCTCCAATTACCATGCCTTTAATTTCTATCTTTGTTTCATTTCTTAAATCAAGGATTGTGTTTTGTCCAATATATTTTTTCAAATATTCATATTTCACTCCTTTATTTTCCGCCATCTCCGCTATTTTTTTATCAAATTTTGATCTATCTAGAATTAAATTTTCTACATTAAATTCCACACTGTTATCAGGCGAATGGATTAGAATTCTTTTCGTTTTATTTACCAATACATCGTCCACATTTACTATATTACTCAGAAACTTAGTTGTAATTCCTGTGCATTGAATTGGCACACCAATTTCTTCATGTTCTTCAAAAACTCTAACCTTGAAACCTTTATCAGCTAATATGTATGCAGCATAGCTTCCAACAGGTCCACCACCTATTATATTAATCATAAAAAAGGAGATTTACAGCAAATATATATAGTTTTCATTATTTCACATGGTTAATTTGTCACCACACTAGGGTGATGACTAACCGAAACATTTATATACTACTTGATTTTGCCCTTATATATTATATTAAAACTTATAATAAAAAACAAAACTTTTTTGGGGGTATAGAAAAATGCAAAAATTAGCATACGCAGGAGCAACACAATCTAATAGTGCAACATTACCAGGTTACGATGTTCAAGATCTTGGAACTATCGTCGGACAAAAAGCAACAGAAGGAATTCTTGGCGCAATTAAAGGCGCTGGAAAACACTCACTAAAAGCATTAAAATCGCCAGTTGAAATGGTCGGTCTTGATATTGCTGCAGCAAAAGCAATGAGGGCTGCATATTCAGCTGTTGGAAAACAATACGATTCTACATTACTAAATCACATTGAAAATTCCGCAAATGCAATTTCTCAAGCTTATGAAGCAGATAAATCTAGAGACTCTTTATCACAAAGAGTTGCTGCTGCATCAAGTGGCCGTGCATTTGTTCAAAGAGCTATCGGTAAAGAACTTGTTAAACGAGGCGCTATCGGTAAAGTTTCTGAAATATATGATACAAGTGATTCAACAACATTTTTAGGAGCAAGAGTCTACGGTGTTGATAAAAGCCCTGGAGTCACTGCAATTCTAAAAAGTATTCCTGGTATTCTAGCAGATAAAAGAAATTGGAACGTTAGATCAGAATTCATGAACGGAGCTCTTTATTCAGGAGCAGCTTATGCTGGAGTCGCAGCAGGTATAGCTGGAGCAGCATCATCTTTTGGTGCAATGTATAAAACAAGAGTTATTGCTGGAGCAGGTATCGGTGGAGCTGCAGGAGCAATAAAAGAAACTACAGGTAACAAATTCCTTGAAGGCGCTACTGAAACAGCAGCAAGCATGTACGCATTCAGTCCAATTTTCGGTGCATTAAGTGTTGCAGCAAAAGGAGCATACAAAGCTGCTGATAAATTAGATAACAAAGTTGCAAAGACTGCATTAAACATTGCAGGTAACGCATTAAACGCTGGTATGATTTACACAATAAGCGAACCTGGTCTTCAAATCGTTGCAAACGAATTTGGTATTGGATCAAGTGGCATTGCAAAAGCTGCAGAACCAACTGCTAACAGAATGACTATTAATACAGGCGACGGAAGCGGAGCAAAAGTTGTCTCTGTTCATGAACCTGGAAAATTAGCATGTGTATTAAATCCTGATGCAATATCAGCTACAAGATTTGAAAATACATGTACTGTACCAGAAGGTTATGACGCTTCACACATTAATGGGCTATTAACCAGAACTGGTGGTTCAGAAACAGCATCAAGAGTAATGTCTGATTTTACAGTAGATGGTAATAAGGCTTCAAAAACTTTTGATCTACTATTTGGGTTTGAGAGTTCTTTAGATTTTAAGACACAACAACATGAGTTACAAGTTGGTTTAACATCAGATCCTGCATCTGCAGCAAAAGTAACAATACCAGAACCATTTCAATCTACTAACCTAGATAAATTACGAGATGCAGGTATTACTACAAGTGGTGATCAATATTTCGTTACAGTTAAAGACGGAAGTTTCTTATCAGAAGCAATTCGTGATGCTGATAGAGCACTTGGTGATAGTTCAGCAACGTTACAAACTGCTTACGCATCAGCTAAGAATTTAGTTGGAGGAGAAGGTGCTGAGTTTAAAACTGTAGGAGATCTAAATAAAATTCGAGCTGGTCAAGAAGTCAACATTACAAGAATAATTGGTGATCTTTATACACCAGAAAGTACTAGATCAACTCAACCAATTTTATTCAATAGTGATCTAACACCACTTCCAGAAGCTGAAGATAAGGCTCCTGTTGAAGAAAAGAAGATCACACCATACACTAGAGATGATACCTCAGTCGTATCAGATTTCTTGAGACCTGGTGTTGAAAGAAATCCAATTACTGGATTAGTTAACTATGTTGTTGATGGAGATCAATCAGGAACAGATAAAGACAACCTTGTAACTGACTTAAAAGAACTTGGTCTAAGCATTGCACGTGTTCCTGTTGGTGCAGTTTTACCAATAATCGATCCAGCAGTTCAAGCTTATGATGAAGTATCTGGATCAAACCTTGCTAAAGACACCTTTAATGTTCCAGGGCAAATCGTTGGACAATCAGGTGCTAATATTGCAAGCGTTGGTGAAAACTTTGGTGATGCAGCGATCAATCTTACCATGACTACAGCTCCATATATTAAAATAGCTGCAGTGGAAACTGGATCAGCATTATATAGTGCTGGTGAGTTCGTTGGTGAAAATTTAGCATCCGGCTCAGGAGCTGTTGGAAAGGTATTAATCCACCCATTGGTTCAAGAATCAGTTGTTGGAGATACAAATTACTCAGAATTCGTTAGGCCAAAAGTAGCTGAAGGTTCATTTACTGGAAAATTAAACGGTCTAGTTGATCAAGGTGGAGACTCACCTGACAAAGTATACCATGATTGGGCTGAAGTTGCAACAAGCGCTGGTCGTACAGTTGCTGGTCTTGTAACACCATTAATGGATACTGTAGCAGATACAGCAAAATCAGGCAATGCTACACACTTATTCGATCCATTAGGACAAATACCTGGTCAATTCACAGCCAACGTTGGTGACTTAGGTGAAAGAGTTGGAGCAGCTACAATATCTACTCTAAATGAAACTGTAGTTCCTGCAGGGAAATTAGCAGTTGATGGTGTTGTTATTGCTGGAAATGCAGTAAAAGTTGCAGCAGTTGAAACTGGTAAAGCAACATACGGTTTTGGAAAAGATGTTGTTACAAATGAATCACCAATGAATGATACACAAGTAGTATCTGGAGTTTTCAGACCTACAGAAAGTCAACCAGCTAATGCAGAAGATCCTTCCTTAAGACAAAGATTAGATAAAGCAACAAATCTTGGTAAAGAAGGGGAACAAGATAGATTATATCACGAGGCTGGTGAAGCAGGAATTGGATTAGCAAAACCTGTTGTTGGACTTGGTGCATCAGTTTCTGACGGAGTTAAAAACGTTGAGAAAGCTGGTGACATCTGGGGAATCCCAGGTGACATCTTAGGAAACTTAGTTGCAGATGGTATCAACAGTGGTGAAAAGGTAGCTGACTTCGGAGCAGCGACTGGAAAATCACTATATGACTCCACTATTGGTAGTCTTGTAGATCTTTTCAGCGACGATGAAGAAGAAACTGTTCCATCAGAAGTAATTGATCCGGCTAAGATTAAATTACCTCCTGTAAAGGGAATAGAATCGGAAGAAATAGTTGACGACGAAGGTCTTCCTAATTTGAAGTAAATTTTTTCTTTTTTTCTTAATTATATATTTTTGATTACACATTTTATTTATTCACCATTAAGTAATTAACGATGATAATCACCTAATAGTTACTAACATGAGAAATATTTATAAAGAGTTCTTCATTACCTACCTCAGAAAAGGTGGTGTTCTATAAGTTATTTTCAAAAAGTCAAACATCGGGGGATATAATGAAAAACGCAACAAAAACCATCGTATTATCTATATTATCTGTTTTATTTTTACTATCAGTTTCTTTTGCAGCTTCAGCTGCATCATCAGGCTTTCTTAAATTAACTGATCTAGTTAATTTGAACCATGAAGGTTGGTGTGATTACGAAAGTGATAGATATGATTGTGATAAAGCTGGAACTCCAGCAATGTTTTGGAGTCAAGGAAGAGATGGTTGCGGTAATACATGGAGTCCTGGTGGATGTACTATGTATAGGACTTCCGATTTTAAAATTAGATTCAATATCAACGATGTAAATGGCGGTAAAGGTACATTATATGTATGGACTACAAATTATGGTGGCGGTTCATGGGATACTGAAAAAGCAGATATTTACTTAAACGGTGATTATGTGGGAAGAACACCTGACTACTGGTGCTATTCAAGCGATTGCCAAGATAGAACATTACACAGAATAGATTTCGACGATGTTGAAGTAAAAGGTGGAGAAAACGTTATCAGATTCAAAGCTGTTGACGATTCATTTGCTATTCACGCTTTCAAAGTAGATTACAATCCTCATGATAACAATGCTAAATGCATATCACATACTATCCCAGCAAGTATTGTAGCAGGAACATCTCAACAAGTTTCAGTTACAATGAAAAACACAGGAACTACAGCATGGAAAAATAATAGAGGATATAAATTAGGACTAAAAAATCCTCAAGACAATCCATTATGGGGGATTACAAGAGTTTCAATACCAAACGCTCCCGTTAATCCAGGTCAAACTGCAACATTTACTTTCACAATTAAAGCACCATCAACTCCTGGCGAATATGCGAACCAATGGAAGATGGTCCAAGAACAGCTAGAATGGTTTGGAGAAAAATGTGGAAGAACCTCAGTAACTGTTCAATCAGCTAACACACCTCCTGTACTTGCAAACTTACCTGACAAATCCTACCCAGCTAATGCTGGTTTCAAAAACAACATAATTGACTTATACCAATACGCATCCGATGGTCAGGATAATGATAATCAACTAACTTTTGAAGTTGTTTCCAACTCTGATCCTAATGTTGCATCATGTACAGTTGATCAAGACAGATACATTGATTGTACCATAAAAAACAAAATCGGAGCAACAAATGTTAAAGTTAAGGTAACAGACAGAGGAGGATTAAAGGACACAGACTCATTTAAGATAACAACTTACAACACACCTCCTGTACTAGAAAACTTACCTGACAAATCATACCCAGCTAATGCAGGTTTCAAAAACAACATAATGGACCTATACAAATATGCAAATGATCTTCAAGATACTGATGCACAACTTACTTTCAGTATAACATCAAGCATACATCCTGATGTTGCAACTTGTGTAATTGACCAAGATAGATATGTTGATTGTACAATACATAAGGATATTGGATATACAGACATTCAAATCAAGGTTAAAGATAGACAAAATGCAATTGACAAAGATACTTTCAGAATCACAACAACAAATACTGCTCCAACACTAGCAGCCCTTCCAGAAAAAGGATACACAGCTAATTCAGGTTTCAAAAACAACATTGTAGATTTATGGGCTTATGCTGCTGATGGGCAAGATACAGATCAACAATTATCCTTCTCTATAGTGGGTAATTCAGATCCGAATGTAGCTACATGTTACATCGACGCTGATAGATATGTTGATTGTACAATTTTAAATAAAGTATCATCAACAAATGTGAGAATCAGAGTTACAGATAGACAAGGAGCTACAGCAGAGAGAAACCTAAAAATCAATGCTTTAAACTCAAAACCAATTTTCAATAATATACCTGGTCAAACATTCCCAGTAAGTTCTGGTTTCCAAAATAATATTATTGACCTATTCCAACATGCATCTGATCAACAAGATACAGACCAACAATTAACATTCTCATTAATTAGCAACTCAGATCCAGCAGTTGCTGTTTGTAACATACAAAATGACAGATATGTTGATTGTACAATTGGAGATAAAATTGGAAGCACAACCTTCACATTCAGAGCTACTGACAGACATGGTGGAAAGGATGACGCAACATTTGTACTTTCAACAGATGCATTAGGAGAACTAGAAATTGTAAGTATCGAATGTTTCCCATATGTAATTCAAGGTCATGAACAAGATTGTTCTGTTTACGTTGAAGTTAACAATGATCCAATCTCTGGTGCTACAGTTCAACTTTACAAAGATGAAACATTCGCACCTATTGGAACCTGTACAACTGATTCAATCTCCGGTGGCTGTAAAATTCAATTTATAGAGAATGTACTCGGTAGTCATACAGTTTATGCACATGCATCAAAATCTGGTTACCAACCTGATAATGACGGTCAACCAACATATACCTACAATGTATTAAAAGAAAGATATGATATTAGAAATTTAAATATCTACAACGATTCTGGATATACTCAAGAAGACGATGACTTTTTCAGAGGAGAAAATCTTTACGCTTCATTCCAGGTTTGGGATATGGTTGCACAACAATACATATCAACTGACATTGTAACTGAAGTAACATTAGTTAGTTCGCCTGGAGGAAGGATTACACTAACACGTGATTATCCACCATCAGTCGGCGGGTATTATTACAAATTAGAACCAATCCCACCTACACATGATTTCCTAGGAGAATCACATGTATTTGCATTCTCATTCAACTTTTCAGACAATTCAGGTGGAGAAGAAGTTGTTGATGTTTGGATTAGAAACAATCCTCCAGTGATTGTTGAACCAGTTCCAGACATTACTACAACCCTATACGATACAGTTACCTTAGATTTAACACCTTACGAATCAGATGTAGAAGATTCTGGTGTTGGTCTTGTATGGGAACCATACAGTACACAACTTGCTTTTTACGAAGTGTCAATAAACGAATACACTGATGTATTAACATTAACACCTCGTGCAATTGGACAAGATGGTCTAGGACTAAAATTAATTGACTTAGACGAAGACTTTGATACAACAATTATCCAAGTTACAATTAGAGCAGCACAGTGTGAAGACGACATCGACAACGATGGTGATGATTTAATTGACGAAAATGATCCTGGATGTTGGACTGATCCTACAGACCCTGACACCTACGATCATACCGATGATGATGAATCAGACGGAACCACACAATGTAGAGATAATGTAGACAATGATGGAGATGATCTTATCGACGAAGAAGATCCTGGTTGCTGGACTGATATTACAGATCCTTCAACATACGATCCAAATGATAACGATGAATCAGATGCAACAACTCAATGTCAAGACACAATTGACAACGATGGCGACAATTTAATTGACGCTCAAGATCCAGGTTGTTGGACTGACAGAAACGATCCAGATACTTACGATCCATCAGATAACGATGAATCTGACTCAACAACAGAGTGTCAAGATGGTGTAGACAATGATGGAGATGGATTAATTGATTATCCAAACGATCCTGGATGTGACTCACCTCAAGATAATGATGAATCAGATGGAACATCACAATGTCAAGATGGAATTGATAACGATGGTGATGGATTAATAGATTATCCTAACGATCCAGGTTGTTCAAGTCCACAAGACGATGATGAATCTGACGGTACATCACAATGTCAAGATGGTGTAGACAACGATGGAGATGGATTAATTGATTATCCAAACGATCCTGGATGTGACTCACCTCAAG
>JBHPEA010000021.1:0-22999 GCA_042577505.1 Nanobdellota archaeon | reverse complement strand
ACGACCCAGCTTCAAGCGGAGCTAAATGTCCAACAATGAACAGGTTAAGACTAAATACAGGAGGGCCAGCTCCAATTTACAACATTGGAAACGCAGTCGCCTGGGTAAGAACTCCTCAAACTGATTGCTCAGGATACGATCCGGTAATACATGATCTTTCAGTTGAAACTGAAGTAGACTTCCTTTGCTACTATGCAACAAATGGAGACTACCATACTGGTAGAGATAACACAAGAGATGACATTGAAGGTTACGTAGGTATTCCTTACGAAACTGGCGATGAGAACAACAGAGCACCAATTATTTCAGGTAACAATCCTATAGAAGAAATCGTTCAAATCGGATTCGGTTTACCTTGGGGCGTACATACATACTTCGCAGGCAATATAATTAGTCCAGGGGATGAAATTGCAATCACATTCAGATTAGTACTTCCAGAACCATGTAACGGAGACTTTTCAGATGGTCAAATTTACTTCTGGGGTACAGCAGTTTAATTAAAAAGCGGGGGTTATTATATGAGAAAGAGTGTGTTAATTACATTACTTCTAGTTTTATTGCTTTCTTCTTTTGTTTTTGCAAATACACCTACAGCAGGTGGCGGTGTCGGTATAATAATAGATGTTGAAGATTTTGATCCATTAATTTGGCTTGATCACGATAGCCGAGTTGTAAGGCACAATCCTGCAAATGGTGGAGCGATCCTAATACAAAGAATTGCTAATTATGCATTCGAAGGAGAACAAATCATTTGGCGTGTTCTAGTCATGGATAAAAATGGAATAGAAAAAATTAGGGATGTATATACTACAATTGGCGCATCACAAGGCCCAGGAAATGATATCGAAGCAAATTGTGATATGACAAGTGATACTGACGTGGAATCATTCAATGCATTTATTGGAGAAGAAAGACTTACAACATTTGATCCAAACACTATGAGGATTTACTCCTGCGCATTTGCAGTTGAGACTCCAGCATCAATGTATGGTGAATATTTCCTAACATCAGAAGTTGAAGATCTCGATGGGAATCTCGCAACACTAGATGAACATGAATTTTGGTATCTTAATCCTGTTATCGCATTATCAATCTCAGGGGAAATTGATTTTGGAACTGTAAGGCCTGGAACTCTGGCATATTCTGATACCTTACTGATAGAAAACGATGCAGACAGTGGTAGTGGGGTTTTATTATACATGACAATCTCTGGAAGTGATTTCTACGATCCGGAACCTTCTGGTGCAAAATGTCCTGAAACAAACAGATTGAGATTAAACACTGGCGGAAGTAACCTAATCCTAGGAATCGATCCGCTTACAGGAGAAATTTTATCCTATAATCCAGGGGATCAAGGTACCTGCGATAGTGATGGTAGTCTAAATGTAGAGAACGAAGTAGATTTCATATGCTATTATGCTACAAATGGCGGTTACCATACAGGAAACGATTGGGTTAGAGACGATGATGAAGGTTATGTAGGGATTCCCTATGAAACAGGCTCAAAGTCAAGAAGAATTCCAATTATTACTGGAGCAACAGGAATTGACACTCCAAGAAACTTAGTTGAATTTGGAACCGCTCAATACTTTGGTGGTAGTGCTATTCCTCCAGGGGATGAAATTGCAATAACATTTAGATTAAGATTGCCAGAACCTTGCAATGGAGATTTTTCCGAAGGTCAAATTTATTTTTGGGGAACTGCAATTTAATTTTTTTTATTTTATTCTTTTTATTATTTTTTTCATAAAGATTTCTTTCATTATTCTACATTTTTCCGTCGAGAAAAAGGACAACATTACGTAAGAAAATTTGTTCACAACAATGACAATCTTCACTCTTTATAAATTTTCTCGGAAAAGTATATTAAGGAAATATGCATTACCATCTTTTGGTGATAGAGTTCTACTGACAGGGGGTGTTTTTCATTAAAAAGGTGTTTATAGGCTTGCTTGTATTATTTGCAATAGTTTGTTTAACTACAGTTAGTGCTGAGATCGTTGGCAAAGCAAAAATAAAAGCAAAAGATGGAAACTGGACTTATTTAACTAATCGTGACGATTTACAAATCCAAAAAACAAAATTAAATATTAATGTTAGACAAAACGACTTGGGTTACTGCAAGGGTCCAATGTACCTATTCCTTAAAGGTACAGGCGGAAATAACACAAACGCTAGATTGAAGATGCGGTTAAAAAATGCAGAATGCTCGTTAACAGAAAACCAACTAACAATCAATGGTGTAGCAAAAGTATCCTATAAAATATCACAACGGGGTATAAGATCAATAATTTCGAACGAAAATGGTTATAGATATGGGTGGGTGAATAGAGAACCACCAATCAAAGTCAAAGGGGAAGAGATGGTGTTTATTGAGGTAAAAGAGGGTAAGGCAATTGTTCGTGGAGAGACTTTTGAGATTAAAGATATGGATGTTTCAAGATTTACATTCAAATAATCAATTTGTCTCCACTTAGTGTCAATCAATATTTATTGTAGTCCATAATAAATTTTGGTTCCCAATAATTATTTTAAAGGATTCAACCTTACCATCATCAGGGGATAGTTCTGGCAATTGGGGAAAAGACAAAGAGGTAATTAACATGACCAGAACAAAATATACTAAAATGAAGATAATTGGACTATTGTTAGTAATTCTGCTAAGTTTTTCTATTGTGCACGGTTACGTAAGGACAGATTATTGGGAATGTACAAGTTTGGGTGAACAAAGTCAAGGAGACTATTGGGGAGTCGTTCCAACAGATAACCCTGCATTCACAAGCCAAGGGGCCTGTAAAAGCACATGCTGTAAGATCTGTGTAAGTAGATATACATACCATGATTGCTGGAGTGGAAGCGCACAACCTCCTTGCTCATGTTCTGCAAGCAATCCTTTTGACTCAGTACCTCCAGAAATCACAATCCACTCGCCTCAGGACGGAGAGGTAATTAATGATGACGCAGTCTTAATCAATGCTTCAACTGATGAGATGGTAAGCTTCCTAAAAAGAATGACAACCGGTCAACCTCTAAGAACCTTATGTTACAATTGTCAAGGAAACTCATACTTATTAAGAAGTCTTAGAGATGGTATTTACGAATTAACCATCACCGCTGCTGATTTATCAAACAATCAAGCAGAAAAAACGATTGATTTTACAATTGACACAAAACAACCAGTAATTTTCTCTTCAAAACCTTATAATGGTGGGTTTGTAAGAAGATCAGGAACAGAGTTTGTTGTTACATACACCGAGAATAATCTTCAAGGTACAAAATTATTCATAAGAAAGAAAGGAACAACCTCATTTACACCACATTCTTTTAGTTGCGAATCAGGTGAGGAAAAAACATGTACTCAAGTAATCGGATTAACTAATTATAATGAGAACGATGTCCTTGAATATTACTTTGAACTTTCAGATGCAACAACCTCAACAGATTCTGATATATACGAAATATCAATTAACACTCAATTAGCAAACGAACCTTTCAACATTTTAAGTCCGCATGAAGGCGTTTCATATCCTGATAGAAAAATAGAATTGAGAGTTTTAGCATACTTTATGGCTTCTGAAATCTTATACTCTGATGATGGTGGAGATAGATGGATAAGGGTATGTGATGATTGTAACGAAATTGAGAAATCTGTTAGTTACAGAGATGGAGAAAATAACATTATGGTTAAGGTTATAGATGAGGGTGGAGAAGAATACATCCAAAGTGTTGACTTCAAAATCGATAGCAAAGAACCTAAAATTAAAAAGACTGAACCAAAAGACAAGTCTCATTCGTATGGTTTTTTCTCTGTAGAGTATGATGAAGATGACCTTTATGACATGTTCCTATACTACAGAGGACCTGGAGAAAGTGAATTTAACAAACAAGCATTATCAGGATGTCCTTCAGGTAAAAAACAAAAATGTAACATTACCTTAAACATGGATAATTACAATGGAGATATGATCGAATACTACTTCGAAGCAGAAGATAGCATCAATTCTGGAAAACAAAGAAGAAATGTGAACACCACAATTGATACTGTTGATCCTGTATTAGACTTAAACAAGCCTGAATCTGGCAAAATTTTCAATGTATCAAGCACATTAGTTGATATTGACCTAGACGCAGAGGTTGAAAGCCTTGAAATGTATGACAATGATGGAAAAGCAAAACGTCTTTGTAGAAAATGTTCTGAATACAGTAAAAACCTTAGATTCAAAGATGGTAAACATGATCTTAGATTTGTGGCTACTGATAAAGCAGGTAATACTGATGAAACATCTGTTGTTATATATGTAGACACAAGGATGCCTAAGGTCAGCTCAATCAACCCAAGAGATTACACAAACGGAGTTATCCAAGTAAAATACACAGAACTAAACTTTGAAAACATCAAATTATATGTAAAAAGAAGTTCTGAAGAAGATTTTACTCAAATTCCAGTAACGGAAGCTTGTAACTCAGGAACAAATAAACTTTGCAATATTGAAGGTAACTTAGCATCATATCATGGAGAGCTAATTGACTACTATGTTGTTATTGGTGACATACTTGGAAATTTAGCTTCAAGTAAAGTTAATGATGAGGTTGAAGTTGATACAGTTGTACCAGTTGCCACAATCAATGAACCCTCAGGAACTACTTACGATAGGTATGTTCCATTTGATATTGAAGTAAATGAAGAGGTTAAATACATTCAAATAACTGACAACGGTGGAAGACCTTCAAATTTATGTGGTGGCTGTGACAGTGTTTCAAAAACAAAATCTTTCAGTAGTGGGTCTCACGCAGTTTCAATAAGTATTATTGATTTTGCAGGAAATAGTGTTACTCAAACAACGAATTTCGTAGTCAATTAAGGACAAAATAACTCGAAATTTTTTTCTTTTTTATATTATATATATTACATTACAATATTAAATTAAACTATTTAAAAATAACACGTTGTCTCATAGTGGAGACGAAATATATAACTAAATTTTATCGACGATATAATTGTTACTCAACATAAGATACGAAAAATACACAATGTCACTATGAGTAACAACAAAAAATGAAAAAATTTGTTATCCTCCGTGGTGACACGTTTCCTTTAAAAGAATTTCTCGATTTGAGTACAACAATGCTTTTATAGAAAATATCATTTCTTGTTTTGTTAGTTAAGAGTAGTGATTGACTACAATTACCACAAAGTGAATAACTACCAAAAAATCGCGGGGTGAATAGATTGAAAAAAATATTATTAGTCTTAGGCATAGCATTATTATTACTACCAGCTGTTTTTTCTGCTCGTTTGGGGAGCTCGGTTGCAACAGTAACAGTTGAAGTAACTCCTGGCGAAACTTCAGTCGTTGAAAGAATAATTACACCAATCAACGACGAAAATGTTAGCATTAAAGTAAATATTGAACCCGCAAAGGGATTAGAAAACATCACAGAAATAATCGATAATGACTTCATATTAGAACCAGGTGAAGAAAAAGATGCGAGATACAATTTCGTAATAAGTGAACCTGGAACATATAACGGAAGTCTATTGGTAAGGTTCACTCCAACTACGGGGGACATCGGAGTTGGGCTAGAGGGTACATTTGATATCTTCGCAGTAGAAAAAGGTAAAGCGGTAGATGATCAAACAAATACCACTCAACAAGAAAATACCGAAGAAAACGACAGAAGCGTTGCAATCGGTATCATTGTAGTTCTGGCAATAGTAATGGTAGGCATTGGAATATATGCTCTAGTAGGAAAACGAAAATGAACAAACTTGGAATATTAATTGTTGTAGCCCTATTATGTATTTTGCCAGTTTATGGACTTGAAGCAGGTTATATTCTTAGAAACACTGGTAATGCAGAAGTTGGTTACTTAAACGCAATGAGTGATATGAATATAACTGTAACAACAATAGACGCAGACCACATCGGTTCATACGATCTCTCACAATTTGATTTTCTTTTAGTTGGAGATGATCAATTTGATAATGCAGATGAAATTCCAGTTAACGATTACCCAACAATCGTTGCAAATTCATATGATGAAAACATAGAAATCTGGCATTGGGCTAACCAAGTAACACAATTTGTTAATGTAAATCCACCTGAAGCAATAAATACCAATAACAACCACCTAATTACAGCAGGTATTCCACAATTACCAAATTTTATACAAATATATACTCAATGTTGCTTTGATTTTCCACCAATTGGTATTCCTCTATGGTATCTTAAAAGAAATGAACACCCATCAGATATTGATACAATTATTTCAACAATTATATCTGAACATGACGCTGTAATTGGAACAATTGAACCTGGAGACCATTTAAGAGATAGTTTTATTGCAACAAACAAAGCAGTTTTCTTCGGAGCTGTTCATTCTGATTATTGGACCGATGATGCTGAACTACTCTTCAAAAACTCTATAATCTGGTTAACATCAGACACA
Organism: Nanobdellota archaeon; assembly: GCA_042577505.1. Taxonomy (GTDB): domain Archaea; phylum Nanobdellota; class Nanobdellia; order Woesearchaeales; family JACQSR01; genus JACQSR01. The sequence continues at coordinate 16,549 of JBHPEA010000021.1, read as the reverse complement.
ACATCTCCTGTTATTAATAATATCACTGTTACTGAAATAACCACCAACAGTGCAAGAGTAAATGCAGAAACAGATGATCCAACCAACGCAACACTTACAATTACAAGAGAGGGTTTCCCTGTATTAACATTATATGATACAAATTTCTCAGAAACACACTCTTTCCCAATAATTGGATTGCTTACAGAAACAACTTATGAATTTAGAGTAACTGTATGCAATGAAGCAAATTATTGTACAACATCTGACTTAGACACCTTCACAACTTTAGGAGAACCTGATTTAACTCCTCCAGTAATAAGTGACTTAGTTTCAACTCCCGATACAGAATCTGTTGAAATTACATTTACAACAGACGATTTAAGCGATGTAACAATAAATTATGGTGAAACAACATCCTTAGGAACCCTATTTAATGATAACAACTTCGGTCAAACCCATGTTATTAACATTGGCGGATTAAATGATGAAACACAGTATTACTATAACATTACTGTTTGTAATCCTTCAGGAACCTGTGAAACATACGGACCTTATGATTTCACAACTGAAAAAATTTTTGACACAACACCACCTGTAATCAGTAATATTGTTGTTTCTGAAATAGCTCCTAGCTCAGCGAAGGTAAGTTACGATACTGACGATGAAGCAAATATGACTATACAGTATGGTCTAACCGATCAATTTGGAAGCACATTATCAAATACAAACTTTGCAACACATTTCGACCAAATCATTAATGGTCTAACATACAACACAATATACTTTTTCCAAATTGAATCTTGTAATGAAGACAACTACTGTAGTATATCAGAAACACAAAACTTCACAACAGCTCCAAGTGATGATATTTACCCACCTGAAGCTCCAACTAATTTCAGAGCAGAGATTAACAATTCAGATGAGAAGGTAATTCTAAAATGGGATGCGTCAATTAGTGATGACGTTGCAGGATATAGAATCTATAAAGCTGGTGATTTGGACGAGTTTAACTTCCAAAATCCAAATGCTACTGTAAATGATACAACATTCCACGATGTAGATTCTGATATGTACCGGATTCTATACTATATTGTCAGAGCATATGATGAAGTAGGAAATGAAGAAAACAATTCAAATATTGTTGTTAAGTACAGTAAAGTACTTCCTGAAGGTTATAACTCATTTTCAGTACCAATTGAACCATTCGACAGAAGTCTAAATGCTGTCCTTCACCACGACGAAATATATTCTCCAATAAGTGAAGTTTATGAATGGACTGGAAGCGGATTCATAAAAGCTATTTTTGACTTAAATGAAGATGATAATTGGATTAACAATGGTATAGATGAAATGATACCTGGTGTAGGGTATTTCTTCAATGTTGAAGAAGTAACCTCTATTGAAATAGTTGGTACATTGATATCTGACACTTATGAAATTACATTAGATGAGGGTATGAACTTTGTAGGTTGGCCTTCCTTAGAGAATAAAGCGTTTGAACATTATCCTGAATTCTTCGCTAACATATCAGAAGTTTCAATGAAATCTCCTTACCATGATGGAACATTTAGCATGTCAACCAACTATGGCGAAGATGGTTGGTATAGTGAAGATAACAGAATCTGGGGAATGTTTGATGGAGCAGCCTTTTGGGTAAAGGCAGACCAACAGACAACTTGGGTATTCGAACCATAAAGGGTGTTTGCATGAAGAAAATAATAGTATTGATGTTGATGATCGTTATGGCAGAAACAGTATTAGCAGGATATTCGCAGAATTTGATAATTCCAATTAGTGAGGATGCTTTTGTAGCAGACGAATTTGGAAACGACAACTTTGGTCTCTCCGCAGATATGTTTGTAGGATCATCCGACGAATCAATAAGAAGGATTTATCTAAAATACGACGTATCTGAAGCAACCGAATTGAATATCACAAATGCAGATATACATCTATATGCAGACGCTTTTGAGGACACTGAAGAATTTATTGATGTCCACTATGTTCCAACTGACTCTTGGAATCAACAAGGTGGTATGAACATTACTTGGAACAATAAACCTGGCTACGTTTCTACAGCAACAGATAGTGTGAATGTTACTACTAGAAGAACTTGGTATACTTTCGACGTAACTAATGATGTCAAGTTCGATATTGCAATGCCAGACACAGTTGTATCATTCCTATTGAAAGGAAATGACGAATCAATCAATAACCATGGAAATTTCATTAGATTCTGGTCACAAGACTACACAACTGATGAACTTCATCCTTATCTTAATATAACCTATTGGAATGAATCAGATCCATTCATCAACACACCACCAGAAATAACTGATGTAAGCATTCCTCAAACTGGAGAAGAAGGAGAAACTATTCCAATTTCATTTACTGCTGAAGACATCGATGAAAACATTGAATCCTACGAAATATTAGTAGATGGTGAAAACATAGCAAATGATAGCGCAGTCGATTGGATACCAAACTACGAAGAAGCTGGAGAACACACAATAACAATTATTGTAACAGACGAAAGCGATGAAAACGATACTCAAGAACACAACATAACAATATCTAATGTTCAAAATTTTGTAATCAATGAATTCTACTCAAATGAAAGTCAAGGAGAAAATGAATGGGTAGAAATCTACAATCCTTTTAATGAAAGTTTACAACTAACAGATTGGAGAGTCGAACAAGTCGCACATTTTGGTGGAACTTTTTCTGCTGAAATCCCTCCTTTAGGTTACTTAGTAGTTTACTCTCCTAACTTAGGATTAGTTGCCACAGGAGATATTATCAGTCTCTACGATACAGATGGTATTCTAGTCGATAGAGTTGCTTATGGAACTGCGATGGAAAACAATCCTGACAATGCTCCTGCACCTCCAAATGGAAACTCAACAGGAAGAATTCAGGATGGTGTTGATACAGATGTTGAAGTTGATGATTTTCAGATCTACGAACTACCTACACCAGAAGATCCAAATGATTCCGAATGCATACCTCAAGACGCAGATGAAAACTGTGATGGCTGCATCGACACTTTAGAACTTTTTGACTACATTAGTGAATGGAAAGTAGGTCATGTTACAACTTTAGAACTATTCGATTCAATAACAAAATGGAAATCAGGGGTTGGTTGCTAATGAAAAAACTATTACTAATCGGAATTATGTTAATGTTGGTTTTACCAATTGCATTTGCGTCTACTGTAACAAGAGATTTTTCAAATCCATCAGTAGAAACTGGTGGCGAACTAGATGTCACATTAAATATTGATATAGACGATGGAGCAACCTTCTATATAATCGATGAAATATACCCTGATTCATGGACAGTTATTGATCCTAGCACAGGTGACACAAGCGACTCAGGACACATTAAATGGGTTGTACCTATGGGAGCAGTATCAACATCTTACACTTACAAATTACAAGCGCCTGACCTTTCTGGATCTCATATTTTCAACGGAGAATATATCTTTGAAGGGATGGCAGATGTAGACAATATTAGTGGAGATATACTAATTGACGTAGATGAACCTGTAATTCCTTTAGAAATTGAAAATATAGTATTAAGCGAAATCACAAACTCCAGTATGAGATTACAATGGGATACAAATAAACTATCAAATTCAACTGTTAATTATGGAATAACACAAAGTCTTGGACTATCTGAATCTGTAGACGAAAGTGTTACAAACCATGACATTACAATTAGTAATTTAGAAGCTGGAACATTATATTATTATACTTTAGAATCATGTGATGATACTGAATGTGTTAATTCATCTGTGTTCTCATTCTCAACTCAGAGTAATCTTAATCAAATAGATGATCTTAATGTAAATTACATTAGAGGTCAAGTATTCATAGATGGTGTTGAAGCACCAGCAGGAACAAACTTCACAATAGGTGTAATATCCGGTGAGAACCAAGGAAATCAATATGATGGAGAAATTGATGATTCAAAAATCCCTTCATTTTTACTAGGAAACGGATACTTTGATACTCAAGATCAAGTTATCTTCTCAACAGGCTCACGATTTGTAATAGAAATAGAGGGTTGTGATGAAGTAACCCAAGGTACTTTTCTTAATGGTGGAAATGGCGATTTCGTTACACAAGAAAACTTGGTGATTATATTCTGTAACAATGCTCCACCAGTTATCAATACACTTTCAGACTACGAAATCTTAGAAGGAGAAGTTCCATCAAATCCAGTTTTAGACCTATGGCAAGAAACATCAGATGAGGAAGATCTGGACAGTTTACTTTCATTCGAAATTATTAACCAAACTAACACAGATTTAGTTGGTTGTACAATCGATTCAAACCAATATGTAAATTGTACCTTAACTGGGACCTTACCATTTGGAGAATCAACAATTACATTCCAAGTTACAGATACTGGTAACCTAACAGACACTGAAGAACTTAACTTCATTGTAACTCACGTTAATTTCCCACCAGAAATCAACCTACCTGACCAAGAAATTGTTGAAGAAGGTTCATTAGACATCAATCTAACAGATTACTCAAACGACTCAAACGACGATGCCCTTACTTACGAGATTACAAGCGAGAACCAGGAGGAAGTCGACTGTGACATTAACGACGAAACATTAACAATCACAGGAGCACTAAACTTCTATGGCACAGCATCATGTTCAGTTATTGCAAATGATGGAGATCTAAACAGTACTGAAGATACCTTTTCAATAAATGTAACTCCTGTTAACGATCCACCAGAATTCAATGAAAGCAATCCAATCCCAGATCAAGCTTGGGACGAAGACAACTTCATTACATTAGATCTTAGTCAATACTTTACAGATCCAGAAAATGATGCATTAACATACAACGTAAGTCAAACCACAACATGGATCGACTTTAATTTCAATGACAGTGTTGTAACTATTGTATCTGCTGTAAACTGGAATGGTGTAGAATATGTAACATTCTCTGCAAGTGATGGAAGTGAAACAGTCGAGAGTAACAATGTGACACTTACCGTTAATCCAGTAAATGACGCACCTGAAATCAACTCAACACCAACACTAATAGCAACAGAAGATACGTTATACACATACGACGTTATTGCAACAGATGTAGATCTTGACACATTAGAATATTCATTAACTACAGCTCCAACTGGTATGACAATTGACAATGAAACTGGTCTAGTAACATGGACACCATTAAACGAGCACGTTGGATTGAATGATGTCAGCATCTTAGTTAGCGATGGAATACTAAATGCAACTCAAGAATATTCAATTAACGTCTCAAACACAAACGACGCTCCGGAATTCAATGAAAGTAATCCAATCCCAGATCAAACATGGGAAGAAGACACAAATACATCCATAGACTTAAGTGCATACTTCACAGATCCTGATGGAGACGCATTAACATACACTGCAAATGGTACAACAAATGTTGATGTAATAATTGACGGTAGCCTAGCAACACTAGTCTCACCTTCAGATTGGAATGGTGTAGAAGTAGTATCATTCTCAGCAAGTGATGGTAGTGAAAGTGTAGACAGTAACAATGTAACTCTTACAGTTACTCCAGTAAACGATGCTCCTACCATCACCTCAACGCCTATCACATCAGCTACTGAGGATACACCTTATGTATATGATGTTGATGCAACAGATGTAGATCTTGATACATTAGAATACACTTTACTAACAAACCCTTCAGGAATGGCAATTAACAACATAACTGGAGAAATAACATGGACTCCATTGAATGAACACGTCGGTTTAAACGTTGTAAATGTTGAAGTCAGTGATGGAAACCTTACTGATACTCAAGCATTTTCAATAGAAGTAGAAAATGTAAACGATGCTCCAGAATTCAATGAAAGCGATCCAATCCCAGACCAAACTTGGGCTGAGGACAGCGAAGCATCAATTGACCTAAGTAATTATTTTATTGACCCAGATGGAAATGACTTAAATTATAGTGCAGGTAACACAACTGTCAATATCATTATTGATATTGACGGAAGTGTTGCAACATTAATCCCAGCAAATGAGTGGAATGGAGTAGAGTATGTTACTTTCACAGCAACAGATCCATCAAACGAAAGTGCTGACAGTAACAATGTAACATTAACTGTAACTCCAGTTAACGATGCGCCAGTTATTACCTCCACACCAATAACTGAGGCAATAGAAGATACACCATACACCTATGATGTCGAAGCATCAGACTTAGAAAATGATACATTAGAATACACTTTACTTACAAATCCAACTGGAATGGCAATTAACAATGAAACAGGAGAAATCACCTGGACACCATTAAACGAGCATGTTGGATTGAATGATGTTAGTGTTCAAGTCAGTGATGGAAGTCTAACTGATGTTCAAAACTTCGCAATCGATGTAAACAACACAAACGATGCTCCAGAATACAATGAAAGCAATCCAATATTAGACAAAACTTGGGCTGAGGACACATTAGCCTATATCGATCTAAATGGCCACTTTACTGACATTGATGGAGATACCTTAACATACACCTCATTAGGAAATTCAAACATTGCAATTACATTTGAAAATGGAATTGCCACATTAACTCCAACACAAGATTGGAATGGTGCAGAAGTAGTGATTTTCACGGCTACCGACCCATCAAATGAAAGTATTGATTCCAACAATGTAACATTAACAGTTACACCTGTTAACGATGCGCCTGTTCTGGACGCTATAGCTGACATAACTGTTGTTGAAAATGAAACAGTGTACATTGTTGATCCAACTGCAACTGATGTTGATGGTGATGATTTAACATTTTCATTCACATCTCCATTAGATGAAAACGGAACATGGACCCCCGATTTTAATGAAAGTGGAATATATACAGTAACTGTTACTGTTGATGATGGTAATGGTGGAACAGATTCACAAGAAGTAACAATTACTGTTGGTGAATACGGAAACCACGATCCAGTTATTGACCCAATTAGTGATATTACTATAACAGAAGGAGAATTAGTTGAAGTAACTCCAACTGCTTTAGATATTGACCACGATCCATTAACATTCTCATTCAGCGAACCATTAGATGAGAATGGACAATGGCAAACTAACTACACCCACTCAGGAACCTATGAAATAGCTGTAACTGTAAACGATGATCATAACGGATCAGACGATACAAACTTCACCTTAACTGTACTAGAATCTGGTAACCACGCACCAATCCTAGAACCTGTTAGTGATGTTACAGTAACCGAAGGAGAATTAGTTGAAGTAGTTGTTAATGCTTATGATCCAGATGGAGATGAAATAACAATTACTTACTCAAATCCTTTAGATGAGAATGGACAATGGCAAACAACATTCATCGATGCTAATGTGTACGTTGCAACAGTTGAAGTTACAGACGGTTTACTTACAGTTTCAGATGATGTGATTATTACAGTATTAGAAGCAGGAAACCAAAACCCTGTTCTAGACCACATTCCTGATGTAACAGTAACTGAAGGAGAACTAGTAGATATTGATCCTACTGCATCAGATCCAGAGGGAGATTCAATATCATTCCTTTTCACCCAACCATTAAACGATAATGGGGAATGGTATACCTCATTCACAGATGCAGGAGTTTACACAGTTTCAGTAACCGCACTGGATGAAAATGGTGGAACTGACAGCCAATTTGTTACAATCAATGTAATCGAGTTTGGTAACCACAATCCAACACTACACCAACTAGTCGACATTACTGTTACAGAAGGAGAATTAGTTGATATTAACCCAATAGCAATGGATATTGATGGAGATCCTCTAACATTCTCTTTCAGCGAACCATTAAACTCAGAAGGAGAATGGCAAACAAGTTACACGGACCAAGGAACCTACAATGTAACGATTGCTGTAACTGATGGTAGAGGCGGTTACGCTAGTCAACAAATAACAATAACAGTCTTAGACAGCGGAAACCACGCTCCAACATTATCTGGAGTTCATGACATTAAAGTACTTGCAGGCGATCTTGTGTTGATCCAACCAGAAGTAAGTGATCCAGATGGAGATGAGTTGCTTGTAACAATCTCAGAACCAGTTGGTGATGATGGAAAGTGGCAAACTGATAGAGATGACATTGGTGATTACCAAGTAACTGTTGCCGTTTCAGATGGAGAAGTAATCATAAGCAAGACAATTACTATCCAAGTTATCAAAAAGAAACTTAACAGATTACATCTCAGTAGGATTGCTTTCAACGACGAATACCTGAGGGCAGGAGATCCATTAGATGTCTTCGTTTCAGTTTCAAACTTCGGAAGCATTAAAGAAAAAGACTTGAGAGTTACAGTTTCCATACCTGACTTCGGTGAATGGAGAAAATCAAGAAGCTTTGATTTAAGGTCTGGAGAATCTGACACAAGAAGAGTTACTTTAGATCTTCCTCCATGGGCTGAACCAGGAGAATACGACGTTAGAATCGTAGTAAGTAACGACAAAAACCGAAGAGTTAGAATTCGACCAATAACAGTCGAATAAATTTTTTCTTTTTATAATAATTATTTTCTATATAGAAAATTAATAACAAAATTTATATAGACCATTCTATTCCATCAACAAATGGCTAAGATTAGATTCTTTCCTCTTGATGCAACTTATAAAATAGTAGAAGAAAAACCGATAATTTATCTTTATGGAAGAACATCAGATGGAAAACAAATTTGTATAACTGATGATAGTTTTAGACCTTACTTCTACATAATTCCTAAAGACTTAGAAAAAGTCCAGGAGAAGATCACCAAGTTAGAAATTGAAAGAGAAAGGATAACTGCTTCTGTTACAGACATCGAAGTAATTAAGAAAAAATACAACGGTAAAGAAACTAAGCTCCTAAAAGTATACACAAACGTACCCGGAGCGGTCCCTGTAATAAAAGATGCTGTCAAGAACTGGGAATTTGTAAAATCTGTCCATGAATATGACATTCTTTTTGCTAGACGTTATATGATCGACAAAGGAATCATACCTTTTACCTCATATGAAGTTGAAGGTGATTTCGTTAATATAAAATCTAGAGTCCCAGTTTTCAAAGCGGAAAAAATAGAACAAACAGGAGAAGATGTTTTACAAGAACCAAAAGTATTAGCATTTGATATTGAAACTTATTTTAAACAAGACCAAATTCTTCCCGATAAAAATCCAATTATCATGTTTGCTTTTTACGCAAAAGACTATAGAAAAGTTTTCACTTGGAAAAGATTCAAAACTGACGATGAAACCATAGAATTCGTTGAATCAGAACTCGAATTAATAGAAAAATTCAACGAAGTTATTGATCATGTAAAACCAGAAATCATAACTGGCTACTTTTCAGACGGTTTTGATTTTCCTTACTTAGAAAGCAGAGCCTCAAAATACAAAATTAAATTAGATATCGGTTTAGACCATAGCGATGTAAAAATTAACAGAAAAGGAGATTTCAATGCTAAAATTACCGGAATAAACCATGTTGACGTCCTAAGATATATTCAAAGATTGTTTGGAAGGTCACTAGACACTGAATCTTATTCATTGAATTCAGTAGCCGAAGAATTGCTAGGAGAAAAAAAACTTGAAGTTGATTTAGATCAAATGTCTGACGACTGGGACAAAGGCATCAATATTGAAAAATACTGCAAATACAATCTACAAGATTCAAAGCTAACCTACCAACTTTGCAATAAACTTCTTCCTAACATGATTGAATTAGTGAAAATCGTTGGATTACCAATTGATGATATTATCAGAATGGGTTTTTCACAATTAGTTGAATGGTACTTGTTAAGACAAGCCCCCAGATTCAATGAAATTGCACCAAATAAACCATTACCAGAAGAAATTGGTAGAAGAAGAGAGGAAACTTATAGAGGAGCATTTGTTTTCGAGCCCAAACCTGGATTTTACAAAAACATCGTAGTTTTTGATTTTAGAAGTCTGTATCCTTCCATTATTAGTTCTCACAATATTTCTGGAGGAACATTAAACTGTGACTGTTGTGGTAAAGATAAGGTTCCATTAGAAGGAAAAGATATGTGGTTCTGTAAGAAAGAAAAAGGATTTTTACCTTCTGTTATCGGAAATTTAATTGAGCACAGAGTTAGAATAAAAGAGATCATAAGAAAACAAGAAGAACCAGATAAACTTTTATCAGCACGTGAAAATAATATCAAATTACTAGCAAATTCTTTCTACGGCTACTTTGGATTCTTCGCAGCAAGATGGTATTCATTAGAATCGGCACAATCAACCACTGCATATGGTAGATATTATATCCACAAAGTTATTGACAAAGCAGAGAAAGAAGGATTTACTGTATTGTACTCCGACACAGATTCCGTTTTCATGCTTTTAGACAACAAAACTAAACAAGATGCAAATAAGTACATGGAATCAATCAATTTAGAATTACCAGGTTTAATGGAATTAGAGTATGAGGGTCATTATCCTGCAGGTATCTTTGTTCCAACCAAGGAAAAAGGGATTGGAGCAAAAAAGAAATATGCTTTAATCAATGATAAAGGGGTATTGAAAGTAAAAGGATTTGAAACAGTAAGGAGAAATTGGAGTAAAATCTCTAAAGAACTACAAGAACAAGTTCTAAACTTAATTTTAAAAGATGACGATGTGGAAAAAGCACTGGAACTTACCAAAAAAACAATTAAAGATTTGGTCGATAAGAAAGTTCCCATTGACAAATTAATTATCAAAACCCAGATCACAAAAGAAATTAATGCTTATGAAAACATTGGACCTCACGTTGCAATCGCTAAGAGGATGGAGTCTCAAGGAAAAACTATTGTACCTGGAACAATAATAAAATACGTTGTTACTGATAGAGGAGATAAAATACGTGACAAAGCAAAACTTCCTGAGGAAGTTAAGAATAATGAGTATGATTCAGATTATTACATCAACAATCAAGTAATCCCAGCAATTGAAAAAATCTTTGAGGTCCTAGGATATTCTAAAGACGACCTTAAGGGCAAAGAACAAAGTAATTTGGGTAAATTCTTCTAAATAGGTGGATATTTTTCTAAATATCTAATTAACAAATGATCATAAATTAATCTATTTGGTGCGAAACAAGTACTAGCGGGTTTAATCTTGATATACTTTGTTCCAGAAACCCATGAAAATGTAGCAAAATTATCACTTGTTTCCCTATAAATCTTTCTACCAAAATAATCTATTAACTCGCCATCGTAGGTAAATAAATTAAAATATTTTTGAGCATCTTGTGGTGAATCAGTATCAAAAAGCTCTACACGATTAAACACACGACATTCATAAAACGTATTTTTATAATTAACACCATATCTCAATGCGGACATCTGAGCTCTAATATCATTAACTCCAATAGTATTGATATAATCATAAGATCCAAAATCAAATTCTAAAATTTTATTAGGGGCTGAAGAGCAACTATCTCCATTTACATTGATATCATCAGTAGTACCATCACAATCGCTGTCAACATCATCATGACAAAGTTCATCAGCACCAGGATGCACTTTTCCAGTAAGATCATTACAATCTAACTCAGGCCTACAATCAACACCCAGTTTCTTACAATAAGTATCCCTATCCCAGTCATTGCCACATCCATATAGAACTAGAACAAGTACGGCTAATAACACCAATATCCTCTTTTTCATAATCCAATTTTCTGTCTCAGAATATATAAAATTTGTGATTTTATATAGGTGGAACATATTTTCTTAGCAGAATATTTTCCTTCTTTATTCCTAGTCTCACAGCAAAATCTACATAGTCTTTTTCATCCTCATCTTCAAATCCAACTACAAAACTAATATAAGTATCAATTTCCTCAGTTAAACAATCCTTGATAAAACCAAGTAAATTTGAGATAGCATTTTCAAACTTTGGTCTGCACAATCTGTTATAATCTTCTTCGTTAGTAGCATTAAGAGAGATTCTAATCTCATCCAGTCCTGCATCTTTCAATCTTTCAGCAGGATTTTCGTACATACATTTTACTAATCCATTTGTATCTACTCTTGTTTTGATCTTATATTTATCTTTAACATATCTGATAGTTTTTTCAACAGTAGGTAAGAACATCAATGGTTCTCCCAAACCAATGATTGCTACTTCTTTATCCTCTTCTTTGATATTAGAATCAATAGAGTGTGTAATCTCTTCAATCGTGGGTTTTCTTGGTAAAAACAACGATGTTCCAGCTTTCTTTTCATAGATATTCTCTTTTTCTTTATCTCTTGGTCTACTACAAAAAAGACAATCATTAATGCAAGAATATTTAGGAATGATATTCACATACAAAATATTCCCAGGATAAGCAGGAGTTTCAAATCTATAAGCGATTTTCCCTTCCATTCGCAACCACCGCATAGATAAATCTCTCTAATCCAACTCCTGTGCATCCACTCCATAAATATTTATCATCCGTACCCTTAATATTGAATCTAGAAGTTTGAGTTTGAGCTAAAACCGAACTTCCAGCCATTTCAAGCCATCTCTTTTGAAAGGGAATGTAAACCTCAAGATCTTTAATTGGAATTTCTTCGATTGACTCTGGCATTTTTATTTCTCCATTTTTTAGTTGATAACAACCTGAGCCAACAACTATCCTGTATTTAATCCCCAGATCTTCACATAAATTTTCTAACTGAGCCAAACATCTTTCTCTTGTTTCAATAATTTGCTCTTTTGTACCTACATAGATGAATTCTGACCTATGAAACTCTCTTTGCTTCACTAATGGTTCCAATTTATCTAAATCCTCATTCCTATAAGTAGGTCCCGATCTATCATACCATTTTCTTGGACCTTCACTTGTATCTATTACCTCGTTCTCCATTAATTGATAAGCTGCTGTACATTGTAATGGATCTAATATGTAATCTTCTTCTACACCTTTCGTCGAAGAAAAGGGTCTTACCACAATAAGGTAATCGTCCCATTTACCTAACATATCTGCTTTCCTTATAGTCTCTACTGGAATTATCTTATTTAAAACCAGTTCTTCAAAGCCAATTTCATCCCTCAGAGAATCTTCTAATGATCCATAAATCTTGTTTAAAATACTAGTTCCCTTTGGAAAGATTACATATAGCCCCGAGTTTTTAACGAACTCTCCCACGATCTTCCTTTCAAATAAATCATCTATACTATCTATTCCATTAACCAATTCTCCTTCAGGTCCCTTTTTAATCAATTCCCCTTCCTCTGTTGGTATAGTTATCATTTTATCATAGTGACTATTTACAGAGTATATTAATATTTATCCTCCCAATTCGGAGCATAGTTTTATAAAGAAATAAGGGGTAAAACATACTATGGATACATCAATATTAGAAGACCTTGGATTAACTCAAGCCGAAATTAAGGTATACTTATCCTTATTAGAATTGGGGGTATCTTCTGCAGGATCTGTTATTGAAAAATCAGGATTACAAAACTCTGTAGTTCATAGATCATTTATTTCCTTGATAGAAAAAGGCCTAATCAGTTATATAAAAAAAGGAAAGAAGAAAATATACAAAGCTACTGATCCTAATAATTTCCATGATTTCATTGATGATAAAAGAAGAAAATTTGATGAAATTCTTCCTGAATTACAGAAAAAACAAAAAATTGCTAAAGTAGATAATATGGGAGAGATGTTTAAAGGAAAAAAAGGAATAAATCAGCTTTATCAAACTCTTCTTAACTCTGGAGGAAAAGAATACAATACATTTGGTGGTGGATCTGAAGTTACTTATGAGATCATGGGTGAAACTTGGTGGAAAAATCTGCATGTAAAACGAATTTCAAAGAAAATCAAATGTAGACAAGTTTTTGATGAGACAATTAGAAAATTCGGAAATGAACTAAATAAGAAACCCATCACCAAAATTAAGTTCTTACCTCATGAATTTGCACAATTACAAGAAACAATCATCATTGGAGACTCTGTTGGTATTGCAATATTCACAGACAATCCCTACGGTGTTTTAATTAAAGACAAAGAAGTTGCTGACGGATATAGAAAACAATTCGAAATTCTATGGAAGAAGGCCAAACCTTGAGGAAGTTTAATAAACAAATTCTTTTCCCTCAATACTATGTGCCTGTAGCGCAGCCTGGATTTTAAAACAGAAAGCGCGGCTGCCTCCTAAGCAGCAGGTCGGGGGTTCGAATATCCCAGAGGGAGACAACAAATCCCTCAGGATTTGAAAGTCCTCCCAGGCACGTTTTATACTAATCCCCTTAACAAGAAACCAACTAAATATGCAGCTCCAGCTGCAATTCCTCCTACAAGTAACATTTCTAGACCAGCTTTCCACCAAGACTTTGTAATTAAGAAAGATCTTAATGAACCTACTATAAACAAGGTTATGAATGATAATACAATCGAAATTGTAAAAGACATTGCTGATATAGAAGGGAAAATGTATGAAAGGACAAATGCTAATAATGGAATGAAACCAGCAACTGCAAATGCAATAAATGTTGCAAAACCTGCCTTTGAAGGGGATTTTTCATCTTCTAATAGTCCAAGTTCCTCAATCATCATAGTGTCTACCCACACTTTTTTATCTCCTGTAACTAGTTTTGTAATACTGTCGAGTTTTTTTCCTCTGAATCCTTTTCTATGGTAAATTGCTCTAATTTCAGCAATTTCACCTTTTGGTGTGTTTTCAACTTCCCATTCTTCACGCTTTCTTTCTTTTTTTATGAATTCTTTTTGTGATTTTGAGGAAATGTAATTTCCTAAAGCCATTGAGATTCCATCACCTAGAAGATTTGCAAAACCAAGAATTATAACAACTGCAACTGAAAGTTTCGCTCCAGCAACACCAGAAACAACAGCAAAAGTGGTCACAACCCCATCTAAAGCCCCGTAAACCAAGTCCTCAAGATACTGACCAGATTCAGTCTTGTGCTTCTCTAAGTGCTTTTTGATCTCTTTCTCTGTATGCGCTTTCTTAGATATCTCTACATTTCTTTTTTCATAACCTTCTCTAGCAATTTGAAAGCGTTTTTCCTCAGCCATATTCTTTTCTTAAGACAATACTTTAAAAAATTATGTACATTTACATATGTAAAATGAATCAATTATTAGCCATAAATTGGGAAAAATTTGTTGGAAGGAGACAGCCACCATTAAGAGGGTGTTATGCATTATTGGGAGTAATAAAATGGCTCAAAGATCATAATTTCGATGGAGATTACTCTAAACTCTTCATTTATTTCTCAAAACTCAAAGACAATGATGCTATCTCTGATCACTATGTCAATATCGAATTAAAAAGAAAGATAATTGACCAACTAAAATCCCAAATTAAAAATGACCTCAGTAAAATCAAACAATACTTAGAAGAATTTCGTCAAGTTACTAATTCCCTTTTAGAGTATAGTAAAAACATCGAAATAAAGAAAGAATTCACAATAGAAGATTTCAAAGAATTCTCAAAACATTGGGAAGATTTCGGACCTAACCTATACATTTTCCTGTTATTAAATGATGCAGCTGAAGAAGTTATCTTAGATGATTACAATAATGATCCAAAGATTAAAACAAAACTAATGAATGTAGTTAGTTCCAACGTTAAAAGCGAATTCTTCTCAACAAATTCTGAAGAAGTAGTAGAAAACGATTTTCCAGATAAGTATAATGAGTATATTTCCCTTTTAATTGAACTAATGGAATACCTTTATCGATTCTATTTGCATCAAAATATTTCACTCCAACTGCAACCGAAGTACCTCGATCAATATATGAATTTACTTTACTTGGTACACCACTTTCTATGGATGTTGCTATGGCTTATGGAGGTTTATTGATGATTATTGGATCATTATTAATCACGGTTGGATGGATTACATTATATTTTTTTATTAAGAAACGTGCATTAGTTACAGAAGGAATTTACGCTTACTCAAGACACCCACAATATATTGGTTTTATCTTGATTATTTTAGGGTGGTTCATTGGATGGCCAACACACCTCACATTAATACTCACACCAATTCTTGTATACAAATATGTTAAAGTCTGCATTGTAGAAGACAAAGAAATCACAAATATAGGTGGCTACCAAGATTACAAGAACTCAGTTCCTTCTTTTATTTGAGTTTTTTTAATTCTCCTTTTTCTGCATCTACTTCAATTAGGTCTCCGTTTTTTAGGATTTGAGTTGCAGTTTTTGTGCCTATAATACAAGGGATCTTAAATTCTCTGCTGACAATTGCTGCGTGGCAAGTAATTCCGCCTTCGTCTGTTACTATGGCTGATGCTTTCTTTATTAAAGGCATTAAGTCTGGAGTAGTCATTTTGGTGACCAAAATTTCTCCCTCGTGGAATTCTTGGTTTAATACGTGAGGTTCAATTAATCTTACTTTTCCCATTGCCTTACCAGGACATGCGATACTACCAACGATTTTATCGGAGAGGGTAGATTGGATTATCTTTTCTTGTAGAATTTCTACTTCATTACCATATTCTACTTGTATTTTTCCTTCCTTGTAATAAACCAATAATGGATTTCATGTC
The DNA here is from genome assembly GCA_042577505.1 of Nanobdellota archaeon. Lineage (GTDB taxonomy): Archaea > Nanobdellota > Nanobdellia > Woesearchaeales > JACQSR01 > JACQSR01. The sequence continues at coordinate 23 of JBHPEA010000021.1, read as the reverse complement.
ATTTGGAACAAATGATTTGACAC
>JBHPEA010000020.1:0-23612 GCA_042577505.1 Nanobdellota archaeon | reverse complement strand
CCTTGAAAGCGTTCTGGTGAAGGAAAATCAATTTTTACAAGTTCTGATGAACGTCGCTTACTACTTCTTTTGGATTCAGGCCTATTCATCTTGTTTAAAACGTCAATTGGAGATCCCTTCTCGTATCTAAATCCAGAAAATTCATCAACTTTATACCTTTTCTTTCGTTTTTTTGCCACAATTGTTAATTACTCTTTCTTTATTTAAAACTTAGCAAGTTCCACCCCTTAATTCATGACTTATGTAATACCCCACATTTAATGAGTTTTTTTTCTGAAGTCTTCGTTCCTTCTCCTTTCATCGTACTTTGGATTGAAATTGGGAACCTAAAAGCGATGATAATTTAGTTCCACCCTAGTCGTCTAACAGAGACTATAAGGTTCGAATGGTCGGCTCGCCTAAATCACCAAACGATTTCTCAAGGAGAGATGTCGAACAAAAAGTTCTACTCACTAATTGAAGATTGAGCATTTAAGTATTCTTTTGTGGTAAGGAGTTTTCTTCCGAAAGTGGTTTTTAGGTTTTCAGCGGTTCCGATAATTCTGAAGTCTTTTGTGATCTTTTTTAATTTAGGGAGTTCCTTTCTGTAAATAACTCCTTGGAATATTTTTTTCAGTTTTCCCTTATGGCTGTAGAAGCGTTTTGACTGGACAAAAACAAAACCATTCTTTCTTAATGTTTCTGAAAGTTCCTTTGCGTGTGATTTAGGGATTTTTATTGTAACAAATAGTTTTCCCAAAGCAATTCTTTCTTCAACATAAGTACCGAGAAGGAATCCTAAAATGTAACCTGCAGCAACTGCCAGAACAACAAAAACAGTCAATTCATTATCAATTACGTTCTTGAATACAAGCAGGAAGAACAGTGTATCAATACCAATAAGTACAGCACTAAAATACCTATGCCCTGCATTCATGGAGATATTTTGAACTGTTTTTATACTTCTAATTAAGATAGAAGCCAAGAATAGGAATATTAGTCTAAGTGGCATATTTCAACGGTGAGTTTCAACTTTATAAAGTTTTTAGCTTTTTTGTCTAATAATAATGCGCCGGCGCATGTATTTTGTTTGTCCTAAGTCTATATCGCCTTTTTCTATTATTTGGTTGTTTTCTTCTAACAAGATCATTAGCTTGTCTGATATTTACAAGTCTCAATTTAGCAAGTCTAAAAATTACCGCATCTTTCTTTCTGCCAAGATTTCCAGCAATATCCTTAATTGACATCCCAGATTGATAATAGTATTTTAGAAGATTAATTTCGTTGTTACCCCATTGTTTTTTATCTCTTGAGGAGATATTCCCTCCTTTTTTGTTGCTAATAATCTCTTCACTTCCAGTAAATTCATAAGAGTTCCCTTCTAGAGTATAATCTTCTACATAAGAAAACTTTACATCTCCTGGGGTGTATGTTTGTTTGAAATATTTTCCTACAAATTTTTGAGATATTCCTTCAACCATCTGACCAAAAAAGGTGTCATCTCCAAGTAGCCTTCTTGTCTTAAGTAGATATTTGTGAACTATTTCAGGAGATATTTCGGAAAAAGGTTTCATACTATATAATGGAACAAACTTTTTTCCATTCTTATGAATTTCTTTTAGATATTGACAATGGATAGAATCTCTTGTAAATAGTATCACATGTGTTTCAGGATAATAAAATAAATCTTTTTGATAAATTAAACCAAATTTCCTGTATTTTACTTCAATTAAATAGGCATTATTATATCTGTCTATTATTATCAAATCTGGATGATGTCTAATATATTCCCCTGCAGGCCCTTTGATTAGATTATCTTTATCTGCTAAATCCTTGAATGTATTTTCATAGCCTGATTTTTTTACTTTGAAACCTGCTTCTTTAAACATTTGAATAGCAAGTTTCTCAGCAATTTTGCCTTTTTCCATATTATCATTCATTTTAATGCCTCTTCCTACGTTTAGCTCTTGCTTTTTGAGCTCTTACATTGCCTTTGCCACCTCTTCCGTGACCCCTAGATTCACTATTTCCGTAAATTCTTGCTAATTCATCTACTTCTTCAGGTTTAGGTGTATCGTGACCCAACTCATAAAGGGCCTTATCAAATATCTCTTGAACTGGAAGACCATTATCATTAATAAATTTCATCTGTGATGGATAAAGTCTTAAATTTGCTCTACAAAGTCTTCTTTCACGCGTTTGTTTATTTTTAAAATCATCTAATTTCATTTTGTTCACCTTTGTGTATGTAATAGGTACGTACATAATGTAAGTACTATGTACTATATAAGCCTTTTGGTTTTAAGAGAACTCTCCCTAGTCCTATGGACATTTACTCTGCTATGCAAAAATCTGATAGCTTAAAAATCGATAGATTTTTAAGACCCTGATGTCCTCACGAACACTAAGGTTTCAGCTTAGCGGATTAGCCGGGTTTTCCATCACCGGCGCATATTTTTTTGTATTCTTTTTTGTTTAATAAATTCATATTATCTTTTCTCGAAAATATGCTTTTAATTCTGAAAAACTTCTCATTTTCAATCGAAATCTTTAAAAATTAAGCGAAAAGTTCTAGTTGAAAAATGAATCAAGAAGAATTTGACGCGATGAGAGGGTCCATGGAGGAAACGGCGACAGTGATGATAGATGAGTATAATTCAATGGTTCGATCACATACGCAGTTTGGTATTGGAGCTAGTGGACGTGTCTTAGGTGAAAGAAGAGGGGAAGATGAATGTATGAAGGGGTTTTATCGTATCCTTGGTAGTGCCAGAGATAATGTTGAACAATATCTTGAAGGTTCTCAAAGGGAATTAAGCAGAATTTCTAAGGAAAGAAATCTTGATTATCAGCCTATGAAATTTCTACTGCTTCCTCTGCCCAACCTGGATTAATTTTTTATTTCTTTTCTTTTTTATGGAAATCTATAAAAACAAAGCTAGTTTATTCTAGTTTATGATTATAGGATTGACTGGGAATATTGGAAGCGGTAAGTCTACTATTGCAAAGATGTTCGAAGAGAAAGGGTTTCTTGTTATTAATCTTGATGATGTAGGCAGGGATATTCTGAAAAAAGGGAATGAAGTTTATGAGGAAGTTAAGAAAGAGTTTGGTGATGATATTCTTGATGAAAGTGGTGAAATTAATCGTAAAAAGCTAGCCGAGATCGTTTTTTCTGATGGTTCAAGGTGGGCTGCTTTGTGTTCCATTTCACATCCAATTGTGAGAGCTCGTATGATAGCTCTTATTGAAGAGAATAAAGGAAAGAATATTTTATTTGACGCATCTATGTTAATAGAAGCAGGCGTTAACGATTTGGTTGACAAGGTTATCGTTGTAAAGATTGACGCTTCTATTAGAGACGAAAGAATGATGCAAAAGAATATGAGTTTGGAAGAAGCTAAGCAGAGATTACAAAGACAGATTCCTCAGGAGAAGAGAGAAAAGTATGGCGATTTTTTAATTGATAATTCAGGATCCTTAGATGAAACAAAAAAACAAGTTGAGGAAATAATAGGTAAATTAAAATGAAAACTGCAATATATGCAGGAACATTTGACCCAATAACTATGGGCCATGTGGATATTGTTAAAAGAGCCTTAAAGATATTTGATAAAGTCATTATTGGTATATCGACGCATTTTGATAAGAAAGCACTTTTTTCTTTAGAAGAAAGGAAATCAATGGTTGTTGAGTCAATTAAAGGTGTGAAGGGAATTGAAGTTGAGACATTTAGTGGATTGTTGATAGATTTTGCTAAGAAAAAACAATGTAATGTGTTGATTAAGGGTTTAAGGGCGGTTTCTGATTTTGAGATGGAATTTCAGCAAGCTTTAACAAATAGAAAAATGAATAAGGATATTGAAACTGTCTTTATTATGACTTCTCAGGAGAATGTATTCTTAAGTTCTTCTTTGGTTAAAGAGATAGCTAGGAATGGTGGCAAAATTGACCAGTTCGTTCCTAAGGTTGTCGCTGATAACCTTCAGAGGGTGTTAAAAGAAGGATTATTGTAAACCGTAAACTTTAAATATGATTAAGTTAGAGTTGGTGTATTACATTAAAAGGGGGTGTAATAGATGCATAAAAAAGTTGGAAATTATTCGTTTGTAATAGGTGTTTTGATTGCACTTGTTCTTGGATTATTTAAGGAACCATTGGAGCCTACTGGCGCTGTACCTTGGTTAACGTCATTAGTAATTGTATTGGGTTTAATTGTTGGTTTCTTGAATGTGACAGGAAAGGAAACAAAAGAGTTTTTGCTTTCAAGTACACTACTAACCATCGTTGTGTGGATTGGTGCTCAAGGTGGTGGAGTAACTGGTGGTGTCGGATTGGGAAGTGTCCAATACATCGGTACGTTCTTACAAGGACTATTACAAAGTATCTTAGCTTTCGTTGTGCCATCAATTATTGTGGTTGCTTTGAAAGAAATTGTAAGGTTAGCTAAGACAAAGTAATTTATATTCTTTTTATTTTTTCTTTTTTATGGAGATATTGAAAGGTGTTAGAGTAAAGGATCTTGGCTTAATAGTTAGTAATTCACTCATTATTACAGATGTTCATATTGGTTTAGAAGAAGCTTTGAATAAGCAAGGAGTTCTAATTCCCAGATTTCAGTTTAAAGAGTTAATTGAGAGGATGGAGAAGATATTCTCTGGTGAGAAGTTTGATCGTGTTATTGTTGCCGGAGATTTGAAGCACGAATTTGGATTGATTTCTAAACAAGAATGGAGACATACGTTACAGTTTCTTACATTCCTTAAGAAATATGTGAAAGAGATTGTTTTGATTAAAGGAAATCACGATAAGATATTAGGTCCAATTGCAGAAATGAAAGGGATTTCCGTTGTTGAGAGTTATAGTCTTGGAGATCATCTTATCTTGCACGGTAATAAGATTCCTGATAAGATCAAAGAGAAAGTAATAATTATTGGGCACGAACATCCTGCAGTTTCAATTGCAGGAGGTCCAAGGGTAGAGTTGTTTAAATGTTTCCTGAAAGGTAAGTGGAAGAGGAAAGATCTGATTGTTATCCCTTCTTTTAATTTAGTATCTGAAGGAACGGATGTTACAAAGGAAGGTTTGCTTTCTCCTTTTTTGAAACAAGATTTATCTAATTTTGAAGTTTATGTTGTAGCTGATGAGATAAGATATTTTGGGACAATTAGTAATTTGTGTTCTCAAAATAGTAGAAGTTACTCTTGATGTATTAACCCCAGTAGACTTACTAATTGTAAATATTTCACTCTATGATATAGATAAATGAGATAAAAAATTATCCGTATTTTGTTATGTATACTGGATAAACATCAAGAGGTATTCTAACTACTCCTTCAACAGGATTATAAATCTCTGTTCTAGGTTGTCCAGAATCGATCGCCATTTCCTCTACAGAATAACTATGATCTAAGTTGCTATAAGTAAGTTCTCCTGAAGGAATAGGATCACCATACACATATGAAGATGCAGGTTCATACCAGGCAATCCAGAATTCAACCTCATTATCTGTTACCCTGTACAATCTAATGTTAGGATCTTGGTAAAATACCCTTTGAAAACTTTCATATCCTCTAATTTTTTCTTGTAATTGTTTTATTGCGTAGAAATTGGGATAATATTCAACATTATCTTCATCACATTTCCAATTCTTACAATCGATTGTGTCTCCCCAAGCGGAGGTTCCAATAATAGCTAATCCACCACCACCTAATTCATACATTCCTTCTGCCCATCCTAAGTTTATTAGATGCACATCCCAACTAGCAGCAATTACTGCCATTTTAACTGAATCAGATGCGACAGTTTTTCTCATCCAATCATCAGCATCTTGATCACCATTTAAGGCAGCCACTATTACATCCTTAATTTGGCATCTATCATCATTCTCAGTAGGCACAATAATTATTCCGGCTCCGCCGCAAGCCTGATTATAACAATCACACCTGGGATCTGGAGGATTAGAATTATCACAATTACAACCCTGAGGAACTATTGTAGCTGAACCCCAACCAATTCTTCCGTTTGGATAAGCATCACCAAAAATTATTGGTTTATTAATTCCTCTTTGATCCATCTCATCCTTTATCCAAGCCATCTGATCATCCATTTCATTATAACCATAAGTATGCAAATCAACAATATCAAAAAGATCAGAATTATCTAATAAGGTTCTTGTATCTTCTAAACTTTTTATTTCAATTCTTCTATCAATTGCATTCCATGCTTCTTCCATTTCACTAGGTGCTGGATGATCCTTAAACACATTAGTTGTTAAAAATGCTGAATGCGCTATTTGTACAGTATCACTAGCTGTATGAGCAGCATCTGAAGCATTAGTAAGCATTCTTATATAATCTTCAACTGGTTCTGGTTCAAATGTTGAGAATTCAACTCCAATCTCAATTATATCAACAGGATGTCTTAAACCAGGCATATCATCTATAGAATCGTTGTCATACCTTTCCACAATGTCATGAATCAAATTCCAATACAACTGTTCATAATTGTATTGATAATCAGTAGGTTTTGGTGTTGGATTTCCAGGATTCAATAGTGTTTTGTATTCTTTTGAGGCATCTTCATGCCATGATACTAGAGGTAGTACTAAATCAGTAAATCCAACTTCTTGGTAGTCTCTAACGTACTCATCAATTACTTGAAAATTTATATCTTCGTTTAGACGAGGTTGTAATACTTGCCATTCAAAAGGAGTATGATTAGGTTTTACTGTAGGTATTCCCATTCCACTCATTCGTAAAGGTCTCTCACTATTCCTTTGTAATCTAACTTTTACATATTCCATACCTATTTTCAATTCATTACTTGTATAATAAACAGGATCAAAGGGGGATAGGGAAGGTCCTCCAGGATGTCTAGGAATTGCACAATCATCATCTAATCCATCAATAGTACCATCACAGTCATCATCATATCCATCAGCACATCTACCTTCATAACTTATACCAGGATTGCAATTAGCACCACAGGCATTAGGATCATCATCACAATCTAACTTATCAAATGTACAAGAACCCTTAACAGGATCTCCATAACCATCTCCATCATTATCTATGCAAGGAGGGGTACAACTACTGATTAACATAATTGTGATTAACATACTAATCGTTAATTGGAGAAAACTATTATTCATAAATAACACCTCATTATATTCCTTCTTATTAAAATTACTATTTAAGTCTTACTGAAAAAATTATAAATTTCCTATACCTCAAGGAATACATTATGTTGATGAGGTTCTTTGGGAAGAAAAAACAGCTAAGTAAATTTTACTGAAGATTTTTAAATAAATCAGAATTATTATTCTATATGGAATGTAATATTCAAGAAAAACCTAAAGAAGGTCTTGACAATGTAGTAGGTTTATCTCCTTTTCCTATGGAACTTCCAACTGATGTTCCAATAAAAAATCCTACAATTCCTGGAATAATTTGGGATAATCCTGATGCAGATAATCCTGATAAGTCAAAAATACCCTATTTTCCGCCTCACGACAGGAATGATGATGGGGATCCAATTATAATAAATTCTCCGTACTATATCCATTAATTATCTAAAGAATTTGCTTAATATGTCTGATTTTGTTATGATTCCCACAATGTTTCCTTTTTCTGCTACAAGGATAATGGGGTAGTATCTTAGTAAATCTGTAACAACTTCTACTCCTGCGTTCTTTGGGACTATTGGTGGTGGATCTCCCATGATGTTTTTAACTTGTAAATCAGGATCTTTGTGTTTTACCATTGCATCTAGCAAGATTGCTTCGGATACTAGCCCAACTGATTTGTGGTTTACAATTACTGGGAGTTGGCTAATTCCGTGTTTTTTCATTTTTTCAATAGAACTTTTGATAGAATCAGTTGGATTTACATACACTATCTTTCTTTTAGTAACTTCTTCTACTTTCTTTCCACTCTTACCACTCAATTTATCTAATGCATTGAATATCTTATTTGCTTTAGAAAATGTAGGATCAATTCTATTGGATTCTATCTTAGCTATAAGAGATTGTGATACTTCTGCAGTTTTTGCTAGTTCAATCTGACTAATTCCTAGGTTCTTTCTTATTTGTTTAATTTCGTTTAATTCATATGCCATATTCCTATAGGAATAATTGTGGGGTATATAATATTATCGGTTGTGATTATTCCGATGAGAATAATGTTGTCAAAAGGTTATTAATAGGGGTAAGTAGTGCTATATATAAAAAATAGTAAGGTGATAATATGAAAGATGGAAGATATTTATTTACGTCTGAAAGTGTAACCGAAGGGCACCCTGATAAAATGTGCGATCAGATATCTGATGCTATATTGGATGCTGTATATAAAGAAGATCCTCAGGCTAGAGTCGCTGTTGAGACTCTAACAAAAACAGGTTTCGTAGTTGTTGCTGGTGAATTGACAACAACAACATACATAGATGTTCAAAAGGTTGTTAGAGATGCGATCCGTGAGATTGGCTATGATGATCCAAATTATGGATTTGATTGTGATGGATGTGGTGTTTTATCTGCTATTTCAGAACAAAGTCCAGACATTGCACAGGGAGTAGTTGAAGCTGCTGGTGCTAAAGAACAAGGAGCAGGTGATCAAGGGTTGATGTTTGGTTATGCATCAAATGAAACACCAGAGTATATGCCATTGCCTATTGTGTTGGCACATAAATTGACTAAGAAATTAGCTGAGCTTAGGAAAGATAAAACAATTCCTTTCTTAAGACCTGATGGTAAAAGTCAAGTTACTATCGAGTATGAAAGCGGAGTTCCAAAACGAGCGGAAGCTATTGTTATCGCTACTCAACATGACGGGGATGTTACTGAAGATAAAGTTAAGGAAGAAGTAACAGAGAAAATTATTAAACCTATTTGTGGTGATTGGATTGACAGCAATACAAAGTTTTTCGTTAATGCAACTGGTAGGTTTGTTATCGGTGGTCCTGTTGCTGATGCAGGAGTAACTGGCCGTAAAATTATTGTAGATACATATGGTGGACATGGTTCACATGGTGGCGGAGCATTTTCTGGAAAGGATCCATCAAAAGTGGATAGGTCTGCAAGTTATGCCGCAAGATATGTTGCAAAGAATATTGTTGCTGCCGGGTTAGCTGATAAATGCGAAGTTCAACTCGCTTATTGTATTGGAGTTGCGCAGCCAGTATCAGTATTAACCCATTGCTTCGGTACGAACAGGATCCCTGAAGATAAAATCGCAGAACTTGTTCAAAAACATTTTCCTTTGAGACCGAAGGATATCATTGAACATCTGAAACTTCGAAGACCAATCTTCAAGAAAACAGCAGCATACGGTCACTTTGGTCGTGACGATCCCGACTTCACCTGGGAGATGTTAGACAAAGTTGAAGCACTAAAAACTGACGCTGGACCATTATCTGAACCTGAGAAAAAAGGGACGGATGTGCCTTTGGATCAGTAATTTTTTATTTTTCTTTTTTTTCATCTAAGAACTTTTTGGAGTCTTAATAAGACATTCGTCACAATATATTCTATCTTCAGGTATTTCAGATATGCATTTTAAACAATTATTTGCCATCATTTGTCCACCTCAATATTTCCAAAGCATATTCTCATTTTGTTTCTCCTTTTGCTCGAGCTTACTTTTGTTTACTATGCTGCGATTTTCAAATAAACTGTCGAATTCGCTTATTTCATATTTGATTACAAATTGATCGCCGAATAATGCTATACTATCCATCATTCCACCTCACAATGTTTTTTTTGGTTTTTGTCAGCTAACTCTAGATATTCTCCATCCTCATTTTTAATAATTTTTTTTCCTTGAAATTCGAACATTTTTTTCACCATTTAACTTAATAAATTCACCAACTTATAAAAAAGGGAGATAAAATATCTCCTTTATTTCTTCTCTTCTGATTTTTCCTCAGTTTTAACTTCCTTTTTATCATCTTCTGATTTTTGTTCATCTGTCATTTTTATGTTACCTCCATATTTTTTAATGAATAAGACGTTATTCAATGAACAACTAATAGCCTCTTATGGGAATTTATACCCTATTTATCTTCAAAATCTTCCATAATGTCTTCAGAGTTAAATCCCTGATGAGAGGTCCAATAGGAGTTATCATCGAATGATTTTCTATCAAACTTTATCATTTTCATGTACACCCCACTTAGTTAATTACTTTTATTCAATACCTTAATTAAATCCCAGTAAACATCTTTTAATGATTGATTTAACTGTTCAAAATGTATCATTTAAATCACCCCTTATAGTTAACTGCAAAATCGGAGTAGATTTTTCTGCATTAAGTCCCACCCCAATTTTGCCTCTAACCCACTTGTTACTTATCTTCACCTCAATTTTTCTATACCTATGTCTTCGCTTGGTTTCTCACAATAAGGGCAAATAAATGTTAGACCGACAAGCTTTGCCTTGTCATTAATCTGCTTTTTGCAGTGCTTACAAGTAGTTGCCCTAATTGGTTTTTCCATATATACTATAGGTGAACAAAGTATAACTACTTACGGTAGTAGTAATCAACAAAAACGTCATAGAAAATTGTTATTTATCTAAAAAAAACTCAATTGGTTTGGATTCTTCTTTGTTAATAATTGTGTCTAACAATCCTATATGGCTTGCTTTAATGATCCGATCTACAGAAAAAGGGTAAATATGCACTATTTCAATCTCTTTAGAATATTTGCTCTGCAATTTCATAAGATAACTATCTTTATTATTAATATTCTTAAATCCCAAAACCAGTAGGTGAGAAATAGTTGATTCTGGAATTCGATAAGCAATTATCACTTGGGGAATTTTTCGTATTCTTTCTGAAATTTGTTCTTCTGAATACTTTTCCCATATATAGCTGGTGAGTTTGATGCCAACAACAACCAATGTTTCAATTCCAATTTTTTTGAAATCTATTAGGGGCATATAACCTTTTATAACTCCTGCACTTTCTAGTTTGTGTCTAATCTTGAATATTGCTTGTTGGGAAAGTCCCATTTTTTTAGCAATTTGTAAGTCAGGGATTTTAGCTTGCTCAATAATCTTTTTCAAAACTATTTTTTCATTTCTAGTGAATTTTGGTAAATTTGGGTCTGGTTTTTCCATACTAATAATGAAGGTTACAGGCTATATAAAGGTTCTTACCTTCCCGACTCATTGATTTATTTTGGAGCAAAGGAAGTCTTTTTTAGAACGCTAAGTGATTTTTGCTTTTGAGAATCCAATTTTCCATTTTTTTAGAAGGTACGCAAGCAGCAGAGGGATTACAAATTTAAATGCAATTGTTGTTCCCACAAGAATGGAATACAGGTCGGATTGAATCAAATTTTTCTCGAATAATAACTTAATGATTACAATACTAGTGCTAAATTTGACAGACAGACCTATTCCGAGGATAATTGATTTTTTTGCCCCAATTACTTTTCTTCCCATTAAATAGCTGCTGATGATCTTTGTTGCATTGGTCATCAGCATTACCAAAAGAATCAAAAAAGGAAATTTAATGATATAACTTACGTCAGTATCTACACCAACCCATAGGAAGAAAATAGGGGCAAAGAAACCATACGCCATTGTCCTAATCTCTGAGTCTATAAATCTTAGTCTTTCTATTGGCACGATGTTTCTTAAAGCAATTCCTGCCAAGATGGCACCTAATGCTGCTGACTCAGCATACTTACCAATACCTATGAATAAGAATATAAAGAATATTATAAAAAGAAAAAAAGAAGGGATATCTTTGAACTTGAAGGAGTGGAGCTTTTTATTCAATACTTTATGAAGGCTGACAAGGAGGAAAACCACTCCAAAAAGCAGTGCAAGAGTCATTAAATTTAGGGCGATATTAACATGAATAACTCCTGTGGAACGCCCGATAATTATAGTTGCGACTATGATTGTAATAATCTCGATAATATCATCTAAAACGCCAATACCAATAATAGCTTGTCCGAGCTTTGTTTTTACTAGCTTGAATTCATCGAGAATTGGCAAAAGAACTGCTTCACCAACAGTTGCAAATGAAGATGCAATAAGTATGGAGATTGTCCAAGAAACGTGGAATACGTAATGTATCAGAAGTGTTCCAAACAAGGTCTCTGCAATAATTATTACTGCCGTGGTTTTGAAAATAAAACCACCCTGGCTTAATATATTCTTAATATTAAGCTCAAAACCGATGATAAAAAGGAGGAAATACATACCTAGTTCGGCAAGCAGAAGGAATGATGAGGAGGATGTGATTTCCGGAAATGGATTGTAAGCGGCCAATCCGAGTCCTATTAAAAGAGCAGAGAAAATCCACGGTATGCGAATTCTTTCAAGAAGCCTCCCTACTATGAAAGTTATCAAAAAGAATCCCGCTAAAAATAAGATAATTTCCATAAATTGATTTTTTATGTATATAGTATTTAAAGTTTTATGACAGGAGAACGACTACATAAATTTTTTTAATCGTTGAGTAACTAGGGCTGTAAGAATACATATCTGTAAGTTGATTGTCTTAGTTCTCTTCTAGATTTTTCTTTGTATGTTCGTCTTTCTCGATGGAAAAAACCCTCAACAAATCTTCCGTTACCTCTTGATAGAGGAATATCTCTTCTTGAACTAAATCGTGAGAAATTTGCTTCAACAGTTCTTGAAAGATCTGGAACTAGGTCTGAACAAGTCAATGGTACATAACCTTTTTCATGTACCCATGCGTGGTTAGGTGCGTATCTTGTACTGTTGTAATTCATATTAACTCCCGGAAGAGGAGGGATTCAAGTAGTAATTAAAAAGCTTTTTACAAACTAGCAACGATTAAGAGTTTTAATTATTCTCCTTCAAATTCTACAAGATGGTATACAGGGTAGCCAGCATCTATGATTTTTTTGCTTCCACCTAAGTCTGGTAAATCAACAATAGCTGCGAATTCCTCAACTTTTCCACCTAGCTTTTCAACTAATTTACATGCTGCAATTGCTGTACCACCTGTGGCGATAAGGTCGTCAATGATAAGGATTTTGTCTCCTTCGTTAATAGCATCCTTATGTATTTCAACAGTTGCAGATCCATATTCGAGTTCATATGATTCTTCTTCGGTTTCTGCTGGTAGTTTTCCTTTTTTTCTAATCGGTATGAATCCTTTTCCTAGATTGTATGCTAAAGCTCCACCAAGAATAAAACCTCTTGATTCAATACCCACAACTAATGAGATATCTTTATCCTTGTATCTTGATGTAAAATTGTCAAGAACCAATTTTAATCCAACAGGATCTTTAATTAAAGTTGTAATATCTCTGAACATAACACCATTCTTTGGCCAGTGTGGCACTGTTCTGATTCTTTCTTTTATTGTCATATAAACACCTCTGGGAGGTAGGGCATTTAAGGGTATAAATATTTTTTGCAATAAGTATATAAATATGAATTGTTGACTAAAATATATGAAAATTAATGGAAAGGACTATGAAACTGTATGGATGGAAGACAATAAAGTAAAAATGATCGAACAGAGGAAACTTCCTCATAAGTTTGAAGTTGTTGAGTATAATGATTACAAAGAAGTTGCTAACGCAATAACAACAATGGTAGTAAGAGGGGCTCCAGCAATTGGGGCTTCTGGTGCTTATGGTTTGGCACTTACTGCAATTAAATATGAAGGTATTGATTATGAAGGATTTATTAATTCTGTAAAAACAGCAAAACAGATTCTTTCTAATGCTCGTCCAACTGCATACGATTTATTTCATGGACTTGATTTTGTTGAGAAAGCAATTCTAAATACTAGGAGTATTGAAGATGGAAAGAATATAGCTAGGTTGAAATCTCGTGAGTATGCAGAGTGGTCAATAAATAATTGTAAGAAGATAGGAGAATATGGAAATACATTGATAAAAGAAGGAGATAAAATATTAACTCATTGTAATGCAGGAGCTTTAGCAACTGTTGATTATGGGACAGCTTTGGCTCCAATGAGATCCGCTAAAGAGGGTGGTAAGAATATATTTGTGTTTGCAGATGAAACTAGACCGAGATTGCAAGGATCATTGTTGACAGCTTTTGAATTAAAAGAAGAAGGAATATCTCATGCAATAATTGCAGATAATGCTGCAGGCCATTATATGAAGAAGGGAGAAATAAACTTATGCATTGTGGGAGCAGATAGAATTGCTAGGAATGGAGATGTTGCAAACAAGATAGGCACTTATGAGAAGGCGGTATTGGCAAAAGAGAATGGTATCCCTTTCTATGTTGCTGCACCATTAACTACTGTTGATTTTGGTTGTCAAAGTGGAGAAGGTATTCCAATTGAGGAAAGGGACGAAAATGAAGTTCTTTTTGTAGAAGGGGAAAAAGATGGTGAAATTTTTAAAGTAAGAGCATCAAATAAGGATTCTCATGCTAAGAATCCAGCATTTGATGTGACACCTGCAAAATATATCACAAAAATAATTACTGAAGTTGGTTTAATAGAACCTTCTGAGCTAGCAAAATGGGAGAATCATACAAAGGAACGAAGTTTGTAACTATATTCGTTAAAAAGCAAGTTCTAAATAATGAGAAAATTGACGAGTTAATCCACTGGTGTAAAAGATTTGATGAAGAGGGTTTAGCTCCATTGCATCCTAAGGGTTCAGCAGGGAATTTAAGTTTTAGAAGTGAAAGAGGATTTATTATTACTGCTTCTGGATCTGTTCTGGGTGAAATTTCTAAAGAAGATTTTGTAGAAGTTGTTAATGTCGACGGTAAGAATATTGAAGTTAATGGAATAAAAGAACCTTCTTCGGAATCTTTGCTTCATTCTGCTATTTATGAAAAGAGAAAAGATGTGAACGCTATCTTTCATGGACATTCTATAGATATTTTAAGAGAATATGAAGAGTTGGGCTTAGTATCTACAAAAAAAGAAGAGCCATATGGCACTATAGAGCTGGTTAATTCAGTTCTTGATGTGTTGGGGGAGCACGATGTTGTTATCATGAAGAATCATGGTTTTCTTACTTTTGGAAGAGATATGGAAGAAGCAGGAAATAATGCACTTAATGTGTTAGAACAAGCAAGAAAGTTAGAGTAATGAGGTTTTAATGGCTTCTTTGCAACTACATTCACAATCATTTAGCTTTGGAATGACATCAACGATAATCTTTTTTACTTTATCAGCGTTTTCTTTCATTGTTTTTAGTATCATGTCAACTGAAACTGCTTCTTCTGACTCTCTCCAGCAATCATAATCAGTTGAAGTTGCAATAGGTTGGTAACATATACCAGCTTCTCTTGCTAAAACGCACTCTGGTACTGTTGTCATGTTAATAACATCACAATTCCAACTTCTGAAAATATGAGATTCTGCTTTTGATGAGAACCTTGGACCTTCTATTGTGACCATGGTCCCTTTCTCATGATGGCTTATACCTAGATTCTTTGCACTTTGAATTAAAACGTCTCTAATTTTTTTACAGAATGGATCTGCCATTGATATATGACAAACTTGCTGTCCATCATAGAACGTTGATTTTCTTTTTGTTGTTCTGTCTACAAATTGATCGATAAAAACCAAATCTCCTGGTTTGATTTCCTCTTTCAATGAACCACAAGCAGTAGGAGCAATTATATGAGTTACCCCTAATTCTTTCATTGCCCATATGTTTGCTCTGTAGTTCACATTTGTTGGAGAGATTTGATGGTGGCTTCCATGTCTTGGTATAATAACAACATCAACACCACCGATTTTTCCAGTTGTAACTAAATCAGAAATTGGGCCATAAGGGGTGTGGATCTTCCTTTTTTCTGGATTCTCTAGCAATTTAGGATCTTCTAATCCAGATCCTGCGAAAATTCCTATTTTTGGCATGAAAATGGAGATATATTCAATATTTAAAAAATTTGTTATGAACCTTTATAAGTATAATAAGAATTCTTTATGTAGGTGATTATTATGGCAGCGGTTGAGTTTGATAGAAAAGAAGTTGTTAGGGATTTTAGAGAATCAGTTGCGGTTTCAGCTATTGTAGACGAGTTATTATCTGATCCTAAATTTTGTGGAGCACAAGTTTTTACAAAAGGTAATCCAGGAAATGCTAAGACCTATCTTCATAGCGGTAATGAAACTAATCCAAATTGTTTAGGAGATGTTTATTTGACATTGGAATACTCTATAAAAGAATTCGCATACCCTTTAACTAGGGGACAAGTAGACTCAGTTTTAATCCAATCTGGAAGTGTATCTGCAGGTTATGCAGCACGAAGATTAAGCCTTCAATGAAGATTTTTGTGCTTTTTCAGAAATGATTGCTGAGTTACCTGTAGGATCTTCGATTATTAACTTTGATTTTTCCTGACCCCACAGGATTTTTCCAATTTTCTTTAACATGTTTTTTGCTTTTTTCTTATTAGTTTCATCATCATCCGCTTCTTTTACGTTCTCAATTTGTTCTTTTAATCTTGTAAAAATGCCTTCAATGTTTGTTACGTAGCCATTTGCAGCTGGACCAGGCGTAATTGATCCTAGATGGGGAATTTTGACTGTGGCTGCTGCAGATTTAACGATTCTTATCTTAAGATCCTCTTCTGATTCAACGTCTATTGAAAGTTTGACTGGTTCTTTTTGTTCTGCAGCTTCAATATCAGATTTGTGATACTTACAATTAGTACATGTCATAGAGAATATGAATGTCTTTCCGAAGAAAGGAATTTCTACCTCTTCCTGGACGAGAGCGAGTGAATTTCCCTTACACATTGGGCAAGGTTGACCTTCAAGTATTTCTTCTACCATAGCTTAAAATTGATAAATTATTATAAAAACGTTTCGGTTATTTCCAAAAAGCTTAAATAGTAATATAACAGGTATTTAGTTATGGAAATTCAGTATATTAATTTTGAAGTTTTGAATGATACAGAGAAAGCTGCTCTTGAGGTTGTACTGGCTGATGGATTGAAGAAGTTTGAGAGGTTATTGAAGAATCCTTCTAAACTGGTTGTCCAGGTTAAGCTCAAGGATACTACAGGTAAAAGAAAGAGATACAACATTAATATGAGGGCAGAAGCTCCTAATGCTACTTTTTCTTCTGAAACAATGGATTGGGATTTGAACAGAACTGCTCGTAAGGCAGTTAATGACATTGAAAAAGAGATTCTACATAGATACAGGCAAGATACAAGTTATAAGAAAAGTTATGAATAATTATTCTTCAACTTCTTTGATTTCAGAAACCTTTTCTTCTTCTGGAGATTTATGGGATCTTTGAATATGAGCGAATGATGGAACTGCTGCGATCCAATCTTCTCCGAATCCTGCAATGTCACCATCGATAGCGTCGCACGTCTTCTTTAATTTGTTAATTGCTCTTTTTAATTCGATTAGATCCTTATCTTTTAATGGTTTGATGTTAATTAAGGCGATAGTATTACCTGCTCTTAATGCATCAAGAATTACTTTGATGTTTTCAAAATTCTCAATAATGAATGGTTTAACAGTAATCTTGGATTTTGTGTCGGTAGGAGAGTCTGTTCCAAGTTCAAGATATCCTTCTTCTTCAGTCTCTTCCAAAATTTCTGTGCTTTCATCCCCACTTAATTTATCCTTCAACTTCGAAAAAAATCCTTTCATTTATAAAACCTCACATACCTTAAAATTTGTTCTAGTCTAATTGGAAATGTGTATACAGATATATAAATGTTTTGTTTCTGATAATGGAAACATTTTTAAACAAAATATCGTCCCTTTTGAGGTAGGTGCTATATGGCAAAGAGAATAGGCGGATTTAGGAGAAAAACACGAGGAAAGCTTAGCAAACCTGCTAAGGCTAAAGGAAAGTTAAGTCTAACAAAATTCTTCCAGACATTTAAGGAAGGAGATAGGGTGTTCCTTAGTGCGGAACCGGCTTACCAAAAGGGATTGTATTTTCCTAGGTTTCATGGTAAGAGCGGAGTTGTATTAGGACAAAAAGGGAGATGCTATGAAATTGAAATCAAAGATTTTAGAAAGAAGAAAACTTTGGTTGTACATCCCGCGCATTTGAAGAGGTGTGTTTAATGACTAATGTAGAAATTGTAGAAGAAACTCCACTTTCAATCGCTGAAGTGAAGGATGAGTTGGACAAGATTAAGAAGAGAGATAAAGAATTGAATTTCAGGGCTCAAAAAGCAGAAGAATATTTACAAGTTTTTAGTGGTTCTAAAAAACAATTGGATCTTAAGAAGAAAATTGAAGGTCTTAAAATACCAAGGTTAAGAGAGCCACATATCTGTAAGATTGTTGATTTGATGCCAACAACAGCGAACGATTTGAAAGCAGTATTACAAGGTTACCCAATAAGTGTAACCAATGAGAATATTAAAAAGATCGTTGATGTTGTTAAAGAATTTCAATAAGTCTTTTAAATTCTTATAATATTTCTTTTTTTAATGAAAAGATCCTTAATCGAAGAGCTATCTATAACTTTACTAAAGAAAGGTTTTGTAGTTAAGAATTTAGGTCGTGGTTGTTTTGATATCTTTTCTAGGAAAGGAGATATTATATTGTTGTTGAAAGTATTAGAAGATGCAAATTCTATTAATGAAGAGTATGCTAACGAGATAAAAAAAATTGCATCGTATATTCATGCTGTTCCTTTGTTAATTACCGAGAAAGCAGGAGTTTTACTGGAAGATAATATTGTTTATTCAAGATATGGGATTTTTACACTGAATATTTCCACTTTTAATTTTGCTTTAGAAAATAACTTGCCTTTTGTTAAGAAAAGCAATGCAGGAGTTACTGCTACCATCATTGGGAATAAAATTAAAGAGAAGAGAGAAGAGATGGGACTTTCTCTTAATGCTCTTTCTAAGAAAATTGGAGTTTCAGGTAGGATGGTTTCTGATTATGAGAAAGGATTGAAGGAAGTTACAATTTCAAAAGCATTTCGTATTTATGATGTATTTGGTGGCTCTGTTTTCAAAAGGATTGATCTATTTCGTCCAAAAGATCTTTCTATTGGAGGGGGAAAGTCTGCGTTTTCAAAAAAGTATCAGGAGTTAGGTTTTCAAGCTGTGGATACAAAGAAAGTTCCATTTGATGTTATTGCTAAAATGGATAAAGAGTTGATACTGACAGAGTTAGGAGAAAAAATGAGGCCTGATTTTGAGAGCATATCCAAATTAATGGAAGCTGACAAACTTGTAATATTCAAAAAACACAAACCCAAAGATGTCGCTTCTATGAAAAAAGAAGAATTCTTAGATATCGTAAAGGCTAAAGAGTTAATTAAGAGAGTTAGGGAGATTTAAGTTTGTATAGAATTACTCCTTTGTGTTTTCTTGCAGAGACTACGTTCTGTTCTATTAATAATTCAGTGTGACCAAGAACTTCAGCTAATCCAAGGAAATATGCGTCTGCAATAGATTCTCCGTTCTCGATTCTCTCTTCGAATAAATCGTGAATGATTTCATATGCAGATTTTTCTTGACCCTCACTTAACGATTCTATAACCTGTCTAACTCTGTGCTCATGGTGTTGACTAACAAAGTCAATATAATCTCTATGATTCTCGATATGGCTACCGTGACCTGGAAGGACTAGACCAACTTCTCTGTCGTACATTTTTTTGTATGTTTCCAAGAACGCTTTTAATCCTCTGTTTTCATTTCCTCTGCTGAAGAAGGGATTTGGAGTTTTATCTTTCCAAAAAACATCTCCACAGAGTAATATAGATCCTATGTCAAGTGCAATAAGATCTTCACTATGACCTGGACAGTGGATGACATTTCCACCTAAGTCCTCATTGTTACCTTCTCCAACATATGTTAAGTGTTTTGGATCAACTTTACAACCATATACTTGATATCCAGCGAATACGTGGTCTATGAAATCAACAGTTTCTTTCGGAAATCCAGCTCCTTGGAAGATTTCAGAGAAAACCTGTCTTTTAATATCTGCACCATCTGTGCTTACATAATCTTTTGCTTCTGGGTGTAGGAAAACTCTTGATCCATATTGTTCAACAAGTTTATTTGTTAATCCGCTGTGATCAAAATGATTATGGCTTAGGACAATATTATGTATACAATCTACTCCAAAAAGGTCTAATCCGTCTTGAAGTAATTGAGAAGCTTCTTCTTCATTTGGACCTGTATCGAATAATGTAGTTCTATCATTTTGTCTAATTAAATAAACATTAACAGGACCAACAGGAAAAGGTGTTGGGAGAGATATTCTCGAGATTAATGTATCGTTGCATTGGTAATGATCTCCGTTTTCACTATATACTATTTGTTGCTGCATGGGTTAGGGATTTATATTTTGTTTAAAAGGCTAACTAATCAGAACATAAACAGCAACATACCAGCTTTCTACTTTTGCCCAATGTAGATGACCGTGGATGGTTTGATCTCCTTCTTTGCTTAGTGTGCAATGGATATGTGGTTTTCCATCTCTGATTTCTCCACATCCTGAAAGTTCGAATGGTTGTTTGTAAACCTTTTCAACATCTTCCTTTGCATGAAGTTCTCTCATGTTACTGATACAGCATTCATCTACAGCACCAATAATAGAAACAATTGCTCCTTCAGTTAGATTTAGTTTTTTAAATTCTTCTTCTAGTACTACCATTACTTCTTGTCCTTTTTCGATTTTTATTTTGTGGAGTTGCATGGATTTGTGGAATGTTTAGGTTATATAAATGTTGTTTTTTACCAGTTTTTTTAAATCAATTTATATTACCTATTACATGACTTTCAAACCAGATTTGATAGAATGTCCAATAACGGATGAAGAGTTTCTTGAATTTTTAGAAGATAGATTTGGACATGTTCCTTTAGAACAAGAAGATGTTAGAAAAATTAAGCAAAGATATTGGATTTTGGAAACAGCGATAAGAGAAGGTTTAATCGAAAGATGGAAATTAGAAGGGGATGTATTTGAGGTCGGAGCATTCCTAGGTCATTCTACTGATGCACTCAGACTATATGGGAGGGAGATTACATCTGTTAATTTGATGAATGATGAAAGTCCCTTAGGGTACCCCATAATTACGAGGGAAGCTATTGATTATTTGGAGGGTTATGTAAGGAATAATTCTTTGGATGCTCTTGTTGCTTTTGATTTAAGCGATATAATGGATGGTTCGGAAATGATACCTAATTTTTTACCTTCTTTATTAGCTTGCGCACATTATAAACTAAGAAAGGAGGGTTCAATGTTAGTTACTACAGGTCTTTTGGGTAAATTGATGTTGGAAAGAATGGCCCCAGATTTTCAATTTAGACCATTGAATGAGTATAATTTTCCAGGTTTGGATTATAAGATATTAACAGCTGAGGTTAATAAGGAGTGAATTACACAAGTTATATAAAATTAGTAAATTTACAATGAAAAAATGACATTACCAATTTCACGAGAAGAAGCATTGGAATTAATTAAATCAATGCCCCAGGAAGAAAGTGATATGAATCATTATTTGGAAACAGAAGCAATAATGAGGGGTTTAGCAAGACATTTTGGTGAGGATGAAGAATATTGGGGAATGATTGGATTATTGCATGATGTTGATTGGTCTTTGACGAAAGAAAATTGGGCAGAACATACCCTTAAAGCTGCAGAGATTTTGAAAGAAAAAGGATTTGATGATGAATTTATTCAAATAGTTCAATCACATGGATATGGATGGGAAGAGATTCCTGTTTTCAAGGATAATCCAAGGACAAAAAAGATTGAACACGCTTTAATTGCTTCAGAAACTGTTACTGGGATTATTTTTGCTTATGCATTACTTAAGGGAAAGAAAATATCTGATATGGAAGTAAAAGGTTTAAAGAAAAAGTTCAAAGATAAAAGTTTTGCAGCAAACTGTAAAAGGGATGAGATAAGAGAAATTGAGAAAACTGGTTTAGAACTTAATGAATTCTTTGGAATAGCTATTGATTCTGTTAAAGGTATTGCTGATAAGATTGGATTGAGTTAGAACATAAGGGTTTTTTTGATTACAACAATCTTTTTAAACGTTTTTTGAGTTCTCAATTTAGGGGTGTTGGTCCTCAGATTGATTTCTGAGATTATTTAAAATGAGAAAACAAGCTACTATAAAGAATCCATTTGAACTAATTGGCAGTGAACCTTTTGGGGGCAATATAGTTAGAGCTCGCTTTTCTCCTGCAGAGCCTGATACTGGAATTGTTTTCGAGACTTTTGATGGAGAGATAGAGGCAAAGTTAAAATATGCTTCTGAATACAAATGTTCTGTACTTTTAAGAAATGGTAATGCTGGAGTTCTTCATCCTGAACACTTGTTAGCTACATTATTAGCCTATGGAGTTGATAATCTTCGAATTGATTTGGAACGAGATCCCTCGTTTTCATTTAGAATTTTAGAAATTTTGGGAATGACAACAGATCTTGCGGTTGTTCCAAATTTTGATGGAAAAACTTATGGTCTTTGTGAAAAATTAGATGATAATATTGAAGAACAGGATCGTCCGAAAAAATTGTTGACATTAGATAGAAAAGTTGGAGTTTTGGAGGAAGATAAATTGACATTTGAACCTTGGAGAGGTAGAGGATTATATATTGAAGCTACAACAGATTATCCAATATTAGGTGAACAAACTTTGGGTATTAATGTTGATGCAGAAACATATAAAAGAGAAATTGCAAGATCTAGACCATATTCTAAACATATTGTAAATGTGCCACTTAGAATACTTAGTATGGGTGCCGCTATTGCAAATCCTAGTTTTGGTATTGGACATGGTTTTGATCCTGAAGAGAATGTAATGTTTCCTGTTAAGTCAGAAGAAGAATTACATAAAGCAAGGGAAATATATCCTATAGGGGATGAACCAGCAAGGCATACAATAATGGATAGACTTGGTGCAATTACACTTCTCCATGGAAGTCTAGATGGAGTGAAAGTTAGTGTGAAATATAGTGGTCATGCAAATGATGTTGAAATGTTAAGAAGAGTTACTCCTTATTTAAATGGACGGTGAGTTTTTTTACCTACCAAGAAATTGAATTGTGAATCTTTTTTGTGTGTATGCTCTTCTTTGTTGGCATTTCAATGTATTTGTAAGTAAGTATGGAGTAAGTAGAGTTACACTATCTTGGGTGAATCCTGGTTGAGGATCCACGATTTTGTACTGTTTAGTATTTTTACAAACTGTGGATCTTTCAAATTGTTCTGCTTTTCTTGGATGATGAAAAGCTACCATAAGTGAGGTATCTTCATACCTCCCCATTATATCCACCCTATCTTGGGGTCTATCTTCAACCGGTTCAAAACCATATTTATGGAAAATATAAGCAGATAATGGTTTTCTTTGATGAACAGTACTTGAAAATTGTGTTTCATTTAATTCGGCATATTGGAATAACGCTTCTATTAAAGCGTCTGAAAGATTTCTCCCTCTAAAGTGTCCTTGGATTTTTAATGCTGTTAAGACGTAGTCTTCTACTCCGTGCAAACCAGGGGCAAATTTTAGAAAAGCGGCAGTATTATCTCCTTTTTTTATGTCGATCTTGTATTCAGTGTGACCATTAAAGGCACCACCTTTCTTGATTAATAGGTCGTATTCTTCTTGGGTTTTATTATCAAGAATAGTACCTATTTTTACTTGTTGCTCTGTAATTTCTTCTAATAACATGCAAATTGCGATAAGTAGCCCC
>JBHPEA010000019.1:0-24526 GCA_042577505.1 Nanobdellota archaeon | reverse complement strand
TTATGGTTTCTGGTTTTCCGAAATTCTTACTCTTGTTAGTTGTTTCGTTGGAGCTTTTAATTTTAATATTGACAATAATATGGATTAAGATGAAAAGTTTCATTATCCAAGAATCAAGGATTATTGGAAAATGGGGGATTATCTACAAGTCTCAAAGATCCATAATATTTAACAAGATTGACCACCTCACCGAGAATCAGAGGTTCTTCAACAAAGTATTCAATAACGGGAATATTGAAGTTAATACAATTGGAAGCAGTGCAACAGAAATGTATGTTTCAAACGTTCCTAGATTTAAACAATTTTATCAGATTCTTAAGAAGAATTATCGGTAGATTGTAGTACCATTGCAGCCGATCAAGTAAGTTTCAAAAAATTCCCATTATTAAGGATATGAACTGTTCTCCCAAGTTTGTATCCTTTTTCTTTTGCTAGTTGAGCAAGAGCTTGTGTCATAATGGGTTCTCCGTGGGCTGGGAGGATGTTTTTTGGTCTTAGGAGATTAATCATGTCTCTATGGTCTTCTCTTGAGGCGTGGCCTGAGACGTGGATGTCTTTGAAAATTCTTAATCCTTTGTTGTGAAGTTTTTTTTCGAGTTTTCTTCGGTTTTCTGCGTTGATTGGAGAGGGGATTATTGTACATGAGAAGATAATAATATCCTCTGGATCAAACTTGAAATCATATTCGCCTATCATTTTAGATAATGTTGCTTTTGGTTCGCCCTGGTGTCCAGTTACTACGAAAAGATATTTTCCTGAATCTGATTTCTTGAATTTTTTTAGGAATCTTCTAATTTGGTTACCGTATCTGTAGAATTTTACATCTTCAGAGAAATCAACTAAACCAACTTCTTCTCCTGCAATTGAGTATTTAGAAAGAGATCTTCCAAGGAACACAATTTTTCTATTTAACTTTCTTCCAAAATCTACAATTGATTTTAATCTTGCAAGATGTGATGAGAATGTCGTTACAATCATTAATTTACCTTGGGAGTCTGTGCTTAACATTACGTCTCTTAGCATTTCCCTTGCTACACCTTCTGAGGGGGTTTTTACTGCTTCTGGAGCTCTAAGACAATCCATTATTAATGCAACAACATTTCCGTTGTCTCCTAATTCTTTTAATCGTTTGTAGTTTGGTTTTTTCCCGATCACTGGATTGTCATCAAATTTGAAATCGTTTGCATAAACAACTGTCCCATATTTAGTATGTACTGCAACTGATACTGTTTCTGGAATTGAATGTGTAATGTTTATGAATTCTACACTTAGGTCTTCTGAAACTTTGTAAGTAGAATTGGGCCTCATAATTTCGATTGGATTTGTAATCTTTAACTCTTCGTCTGAAGCAATTTTTTTTACGACCTCTGCTGTATAAGGAGTTAAAAGAATTGGAGCATCATACCTATGTGCTGTGAAAGGAATTGCTCCAATATGATCGAGATGTGCATGAGTTGAGGTAATCAAAGAAACGTTTTCTGCCCATTTTTCAATTACCTTATCATTAGGTATTACTCCTGCATTTCTTAATTTCTTTTCTGACAATCCTATTACATCTTCATCATTTGTAAAACTTATATAATTATCAACATGTAAACCCATATCAATGATAATGACTTGGTTGTCTACTTTTATAGCAGTCATATTTTTACCAATTTCATTATAACCACCAACTGCACAAATTTCTATCATAGAATACGCTTTTTATTGAAGGGTATAAATAAATTGTGTAAGAAGAAACGCAACCGTCTATTTATCAAGGAAATCATCCATTAAGTCATCTATTATGACTAATGAATAAACGTCCCTTGATTCGACCTTTTTTCCCTGCCTAAAAATTTTTTCTCTCATTTTATTACTCATAGTAAGGGTGATAATAACATTGCTTCCCTCTTATAAGGTAATAAAATCAGATATATAAAATATATTCTCAAATATTGCGTCAAATAGAGAATTAATTATATAAATTTATCTTATTGTGGAGAAGTTTGCCTTTTCAATCCAGGATCATAATTACTTAATAAATTTAGGACTTGGTTTCCGTTTTGGGTGGAAAATTGGTGGGGTTCATAGAACCATTCGTTTCTTATAGATTGTAATTGGTAGAGCCAAGTAGCTGTTCTCATGAAATTCAACTGTCTTTCAGATGTCGACATTTCTCTAGGGACTTGGTAGATATGGGCATTTTCAACGCATTGATTTACTTCTTTTTCTAGATCCATTGTCAAAGAATACAGAGCAGATAAAATATCGATCCCCCCCTCTTCCAATTTATATTTTAATCTTTCGTTAACTGAATAATATTCACCATCGGATAGGAGGACATCAACAGGTCTTGCAATCAATAATGTAAAATTATCATTGAGTTGACTTCTTTCCAAATTTGGATCTGATGATAAAAGTTTTTGTGTTCTCTCATTAGAAGAATTGTCTGTGAATAAAACATCATAAGGTTCACTTAAAGCATTTTCTCCTTTGCTTCTATAAGTAACTGCATATTCTAGTTGGAATCCATATTCATGTAATAACCCCTCTAATTGTGCAATATCATATCTATCGGACTGATAAAGTGTACAACTTACTTCTCTATCTCCGATTGGTCCTTCATATAGATATCTTGCAGAGTTTCTTTTTGTATCGATGGCAACTCTTACAGAACCTCTGTTTGCTTGTTCTCCAATATAGCCCTCATGTGAAATACTATCCGCGATAAAGCTATAGAAAGGGCTTTCTCTGTAAGCAGTTTCAAGTCTTTCTGCAATTATTCTAGCTATACTCTCGTCCATATCTTTTGGCACTAAGGAAGCACCTAAGAGGACTCTATCTTCAGGTAGATGTCCAGAACGAGATCTTGTTAAGCTTCTAAGACTAATAAGGTAGGGGGAGATGCCCTTTGATTCTTCGTTTGATGTCTCAAACCTTGTAGAGATATTTTTATATTCTTGGTTTCCAAATGTGTGGCCGAGTATACCAAATAGAACTGGTCTTTTACGACTGGATATCATATTGGCAAGTTTAGGGAGTAATTCAAAAGTCATACTAGTTGTTCGAATGGTGGGTTGTGATTCGTGACTCATTAAATTAAATTTTCCACTAATATACATTTGACTTTTATGGAGAAGTTCATGGGAGACATCTACCAAGCCACAAATTGAATCTGTACCAATTTTCCTTAGATTTGCTAAATGAGTCAGTACTCCATGTTCGCTTACTCCTGTACCTGGTCCTAAAAAAATTACATCCCAGATATCAGAAGGTAATCCTTTGAAAAGAGCCTGGGATTCTCTACTATGGGAAAGCCTAAATTGCCAAGTTGATAAAGGGTATTGATTTGAATGGGTGACATTTTCCCATGCGGCTGCTTGTTTCTCATCAACAAAAGGTAAGAATGATGGCCAAATTTTTGTATGATCAAAAAACAACCTGCCGAAACGATACTTGCCCTGATTTGTCATATGATGTTTTAACCAGGGAACACTACTATCTACTTTAGAAATTATCTTCTCCAGCTTATCTTTCCCCATACTATCCCTTCATTGTGTCGCTATATTAACTGGTGAATGGTTATGCATTTAAAAATAGTTTGTTGTAATTAATATATTTTCGGTGTACATAAATGAAAAATTATTAATTAAAATTCATCTAATTTGCCCCAATAATTTGAATTTTTCCGGAAAAAAGAGAAAATATTATAAATAATTCTCTATTTGCAATAACCAGAGTGGTAAAGCAAAAAATTAATTTAGATATTAAAGATAGGAAAATTCTTTTAGCTTTAGATGAAGATTCACGTCAGCCAGTATCAAAAATTGCTAGGAAAGTTAGATTAAGTAAAGATGTAGTGAATTATAGGATAAAAAGACTTGAGTCTCAAAATATTATTAAAAGTTATTATACTGTTCTTGATGTTTCCAAGCTTGGATATTACAATTTTAGGGTTTTTTTGAATTTTTACAATGTGACTCCTGAAAAAGAAATGGAGATAATTAATTATTTGTATAACCATCCAAGAGTCGGTTGGCTTGTTAGTATTGACACTAGGTGGGATGCCAACATGTTAGTGTGGGCGGAAAATGTCTATGTTTTCAAAAAATTCTGGGATGAGTTTCTTAGGTTGTATAAGAATTATTTAGAAGATAAATGGATTTCTGTGATTACAGAGATGATTTTATTTACAAGAGGTTTTTTTCTTGAGAAAGGGGAGCAATATGAACCTAATAAACAAATTGTGGGGGGATCTGAAGAGAAGGCTGTATTGGATAAAAGTGATTTGAAAATTTTAAAAATTATTGCTAATGATGCAAGGTTATCATTGGTTGACATAGGTAAGAAAACAAATCTTTCACCAAAAGTTATTGAGTACAGAATTAAAAATTTGATTCAGAAAAAAGTTATACTTGGATTTAAAGCGATGCTTAATCATGATTTACTTGGAATTCTGTATTACAAAGTTCATTTTACATTGCAGAATATGACAGTTGCAAAAGAGAAAGAACTGATGACATATGCTGAAACGCATCCGAATATATTCATTGTTGATTCAACAGTAGGTGGTGCTGATTTTGAGATTGAGGTTGGTGTAAGAAGCGTAGCTGAATTTCGAGGACTAATTAATGATCTAAAAAGAAGATTCTCTGGCATAATTAGAGAATTAGAATCCTTCAATTATCCAAAAGAATACAAGTGGGTTTATCTCCCACTTGAAACAAAATAATTATTCTGTTCTTGCTTTTATTGCCTTGTATATTATCCAGATAATAAATCCGGCAATAGCCCAAGGGATTATTACAAAGAACAGTGCGAACAAGGAACTAACGCTTCCCACAAATAATTTGATTAATTCCCAAAATCCAATTAGACTGATATTAACATATTTTGGAGTTTTTTCTGTTATTGATACTGAGATTGTGGAGTATTCTATTTGTAAGTCTTTGTTATTGAGTGCTTGTTCAAGGTATTTTATTCTTCTTTGTTGGTTGAAAATTCTGTCTGTTAATTGTAGTTTGTCATTGACGTTATCTGCTTCATCATAAAGTCCCTGGTATGTTTTTAGTTTTTCTGTTTCAAGTTCTAATTCAACTTCGTTACTTACATATTGACCAGTGATGTCTCTCGCATTTTCATTGAAAGATAATGTTTTTCCGTCATAATTCTCTGCAATTTGTTTTAGTTGTTGGACGACTGCATAATAATTGTTTGTTGGAACTTTTAATTGGAAATTTCCCCTTGTGTAATCATTATCCCTGCCAAATTTGTTTACGTTTTGGTTTAGAATGAAAGAACCAGTGTCTTCAACTATTCTTTTTAATTCAAATTCTGCATTGTAATATTGACCTTCCTCAACTTGTACACTGGTGCTCGCAGTTTTAACAATTTTTCTTTCTTCAACTTCGGGAGCGAAATCATCTCCTCCTCTATAAGATGTTGGGGCAACGCTTCTTTCGTAATCTGCGTAACCCAAATTTTCCTGTGCATAACTTTTTCCCATGTATGAGCTATCGCTTATTCCTCCGAAGATATTACTCCCACCAATTACAAAGAAAAGAACGATTAAACCAATTAAAACTAAAAACCAATTATCTTTTATTTTTACAAGTTGATCTTTGAATGTCATAATAGCACCTCTTTTTTCCTATCTTCGATTTTTAGTTATATAAAACTTTAGAAAAGAAATGCGGAATGTAGCAACGACATTACTTCGTTGACACGTAAATCAAGTGAGATGAAAGATCTCACAGATAAAAGTATAAAGTGGAGAGTTAGGATAAAAAAGAAAAAAAGTTAATAGGGTTAATCTCCCACATCGCCTTTTTTAATACACGTTCCGCCATCATAGTCAGAGATGCACCACCCTGGACCTTCACCATGATCTGTATAACAATTGGATACTTTATTCCCTACTTTTGCAGGAGAATTGCATTCGTCAGTTTGATCTCCATGGCTATCCCTGGGGGGTCCAGTCCCACAATGATTGTTATCAGGTTTCCTTACGTCACAAGGGATACATTTACAAGACTGAGTTACTTCATTTATGATTGCAGTTCTTAGTGGATTTTTACCTTCGATTATTGGACAACAATAATCATTTTCAGTACCTTCTAAATCGCATTTTGATTGTGTAGCCTGACAAAATTGCACACATTTATTATCTTTAGGATCATCAGCTAATTGGCACATAAAATTATTTTCACAAGGGGGACATGGATAATCTCCTACACAATCATCTTGCTGTACACCACATGTACCTTCACATATTGAAGGATCAGCTTTGCAACAATCGCAATTGCCTGATTTACATGTTTCGCCTTCTTCACAACAACAAGGGACATCTGGGCATGGAGTCGTAGTAGGTGCACAAGAGCAATCACACTCACAAGCATCATTCAGGTAACAAGATTTTTTTGGATTAGTATTCTCATGTTTGCAATAATTGGTTATGTCATCCGAACAGGGGGGTTTACATTCACAAGTTGAAGTATCCCATCCATTTTCACATTTTTCTAACTGTTCCCTATCACAAACACAATTACAACTTGGATAATCAGTAAGGTTTCTTAATCCTCCCTTTGCTTTACATTCTAGCAAATCTTCCGATGGGCAAATAAACTTCCCTCCTGGGCAGCTACAACGGTCATTTGTGGTATCCCAATCAACTTCACATTGTAATCCAGTGATTTCCTCACAACTCTTACATATACAATCTTTTTTATCAAAAGCAGTTTCTGGACCACAACCCCAATCTGCACAAATGCAATGGTACTTCCAAGACCTGCAATCATCATAACAGTTCCCAACAGAACCCTTACATTCATCTTCTTCTACGCAATGACATTCAGTACAACCCTTCTTTTCATAATAAAAACACTGTGTGTCCTCATCAGGATCACATGGTGTATCATCAACACAATCCCCTAGAACTGGTTCTGGATCAGGTAATATGGCACAAGGACTTACTCGGCAAAGATTATTTTTTAATTGGGGAGATCCAAAGACGCCAACCTTAAACAGAGAAAAGTCTTCTTCTTCATTATAACCCATAAATTCACAATCTGTACAAGGTATGCTTGGTCCTTCTGCTGGTTGAATTTTTAGATTAGTCACACCTACACCAAGACCCTTAAAATAAACATATGCTTCATCTAAGGGAGGGCATAATGTATTGTCATAGCCCATTTTACCAAACCCAATATTAAAACAATCCACATCGCCATCGTAAAAAAGCTGTTTTGCTTGAATTGCTCCATCATAATTGCTTGCTGTTGCATCTTCAATGTTTATACCTAAACCTTCATCCACAAGGATATTACAATTATCATCTATATCATTAAAAAATTCATATTGGCCTGGATGAATATTTGCGTTATTGTCATCACAATCCCTACCACCGCATTCTTCTGAGTTGTGGCCATCATCATCAACATCGCAAAGGAAAGCACAATCAAGATCATCGCCGTCAATTTGAACATCACAATCATTATCAATCTCATCATCACAAACTTCTGTTGCGCTTGGATTAATTCCTGCATCATTATCATTACAATCCCATGGTGGCCCCATTATAGAACAAGCGTCATCGACTTCTGGATCTAGAACATATCCATCATCGTCATCATCTATACACGGAACGCATCCTTCTGCACCCAAAAAACAAATTAATGTTGATAATAAGATTAAAATAAGAACAAATTTTCTTTTCATTTAAGCACCTCAATTAATTTGAATGTTTTATCATTGGAGAAGTAGTATAATAACTTTATGTAAAAAATGAAAGACTGCGGAATGCAGGGTTCGAACCTGCGTAGGCACTAAGCCAATAGATGACTTACTCCATTCCCAAAATATTTACTCTCTGTTGGAGATTAGTATTTGGGGGGAGAAAACCTAATTTTTTCCATAAAGAATATCTAGTTATGTGTCGGGGATTTTTAGATCCGATTGTATCAAACCACTTAATAACATCGGATAACCTTCTGATCCGAAGTGCATAAGAGTTATTGACATTTCTTCCACATACGAACCCTTTTCTTGATTTATGATGTAATTTGGGTCTCAATCCTATATTGCTAGTTAAGTCAAACAATTGGCCCATAAGTTCTTTTGAGCAAGAAGTAATCTGAATTTCTGGACTATAGTTATGGGTCTTTTTCCATTCAATAGAAGTGGGGGCTCTAGAATGGTCACAAAAAAATGAACCATCCGTATCGAAAATTCCACGAATAAGTGATGTTGTGACTTCTGGTGTGTTATTTAGCAAATATTCTGGAATTTTAACACTTAAAGACTTATGTCCAATTTGGAATCCCAAATTAATGGCTTTTTTAATAACTTCCCTCCTATATGTATAGATGCCATAAACGCCCCAGGAAGTGAATTCTTTTGGCTGAACATGGGTGAAATATTTTGAAAATAGTTTGGAGAGGTGATTGTCGTAATATTGCCGATCTTCTGTGGGGCTACCAGTAATATAGAATCCATCTAGATCCTTTTCTATCCAACCATCTCCAATAAAAGCCCCAAGAATCTCTGCGATATCTGGAACGACCTTTTTAGTGAGAACCATAAGAATTGGAAGGAATTATTATTTAAATATCTCGCGCAAAGGTGACCAGTGTAAAAAGTGAGGGGATAGGGATTCGAACCCTAGTAGGCACTAAGCCAATAGATGGCCCATCGAGTATATCATTGGTCTCTTGTGAAGACCTCATCACTCAATAACTTGAGTTTGGATTATTTAGTACCTAAAGCACCAAACAACTATCCCGTTTGGCCACTCCGGCATCCCCTCATAGTTGTAATGTATTTAGAAGTTGTTTTAAAATGTTGTGTAAAAACTATACAACCAACTTAATCCCATCTTGTTCAGGTTTTAGAACAATCTCTTCTCCTTTCTTTAAATTATAGTTCTTAACAACTTCGTTTGGGAACCTCAAACCTAATCCAGTGCCCACATTAACAATCTTTACTTCTTTTCTCATCTGTCTGCGTAAATGATTAACTGCACTCTTTAGATCCTTATCTCCCGTAACATTAAATCCGCATTTATTGCAGTGTAATGAGTCAATAACTACTCCATAACCGACGTCAAATTTCATTTTCTCTAATTTTACTTTACATTGTGGACATTTCATCTTTAAATGCGTTAATTACCCAAATCTTTCCTTCAGATTCATCTTTTTTTGTGTGGACTTTTACAATAAATTTCTTGAATTGTTTAATGTAAGTAAACCTGTTTTTTCCGTACCGCTTATCACAAAGTGTTTTTGTGGGAGATAAAATTGTTATTACTATCAAATCCCCCTCTATGTCTGAATGACAAAGTAAATAGTGCTTTGTTGGTCTGACACTTATCTTCCCGATGTTCATCCATATTCTCCATAAGTATACCCTAAAGTATACTTATTTATATACTTTTTCTTTTTAGAAGTAAATTAAGGGAACTGCAAATTTTCGGAAGAATTAATTAAAGGATCGGAAATTACTTCAAACTTCCCAACTGTTTCTCGATATCATCTAATTCTGATTCGAGTTTCTCTAAATCAGATGAATCCTTTTTGGGTTTAATGTGCTTCGTAATTACCATTGGTGGTAATCGCTTTGCAATTCTTTTTGCTGCTCTTGCTTTTGGTGCTGCCGATTCAATTTTAGGCATGTGTTCTTTTAATTTATTTAATAATGAAGATATTTGCTTAAGGTCACTTCTGAGTTTTTGGATTGATTCAAATTTTTCTTTTCTTACTGCTTTGAATTTTTCATAACTTGCTAAACTATGAACCGTAGTTCTAGATGCCTCTAACAAAGATCTTCTTAATGTGCTTGGATCTTCGATTGAGACGAAGTAAGTTACCTCAGATTCCTTTTTTTTCTTTTTCATGTTAATGGCTTTCTATCACACTATCAACTTCATTGACTTTAGCTTCAGCATCAGCTAAAGCTGCTTCCCAAGATTGAAGTTCACTATCTTCTCTTTCTTTTAGCTCCTTCAATTTATCTAAGGTATTCTTTGCGTCATTCAGTTTTGTTTTAATTGCGCCTAATACTTCTACAACTTCCTTATAATCATCTACCTTAACGTAAACTGGAACAGTTAAGTCACTCATTTTCCCACCCCTTGCCAAATAATTGTTTATCGACTGTAATTAGCTTTTTTTGAACATCTTGAACAGATTTTTGCCATTTATCAAATAATTTTTCTTCATCTTTACTAGTCTCTTCATATTCTCCCATATCTTTTTGGTAATTTTTTAGATCAGTTCGGATATGATTAAGATCAGAAAGAAGTGATTTTATTGATTCTGCCTTAATAAAAACTCCTTTATGAGAAGGTTTAACAACCATTGCTACAGGTTTTTCCTGTAAAGGAGGTCTCTGTGGAAGCCTCTCCTCTTGTCTCTGAAAAGAAGGGATCTTAATGGGAGTTTCTAATGAAGGAGGAGGACTCGGAGGAAGATCTTCTGGCTCATGATGTACTTCTTTTTTCTCAACAGCCCTTAGACTAGGAAGTTCTTCAGGTAAATCGGGTAATTCCGGTAAAGGAGGTAACTCTAACTCCTCTTTTTTCTTCTTCTTTAAAAAATCAAACATTTGCCACCACCAACAGATTAATACTTAACCCAAAGTATGTATATTAAAACTTTTGGTACCCCTTTAGAATGGTAATTGGAAAATTTTATTCTTCGATAGCTTTTTATAATTAAAAATTTGACACTTTTTTATGGAAAATGAACATATAAGGGCAAAAATTATCATAGAAGTTGTTGGGAAACCTAAAGAGCATGTTGATAAAGCTATAAATTCTTACGTTGAGAAAATTAAGACTGATGCTGATTTCGTTCTATTAAATACAAAATTTGCTGAGATTACAGAGCAAGGTAAATTGTTCTCTACGTATGTTGAGCTCGAGATTGTGATAAAAGGGATAACTAGTCTTATTGGATTCTGTTTTGATTATATGCCCTCCTCAGTCGATATTGTAAAACCAGAAAGTTTAGCAATATCCAATAGGGAGTTAAATGCTGTAATAAACGATTTGCAGGCAAAATTACATAATGTTGATATGGTTGCAAAAAGTAGAGCAGTTGAGAATGATATTTTGAAAAGAAATCTCAAGACCATGATACAAAATATGATTTTAGTCGTGCTTGTTAAGAGAGAGCTTACATTAGATGAACTTTCAAACGTCGTAAAGATGGGAAGTGATGATCTTAAACCATTTATTGAGGAATTAGAAAAAAACAATAAAATTAAAAAAGAGGGAGAGAAATATATTTTAGCCCATGGAACACAAGAAAAAAATTGAGTCGTTATTGTTTTCTTCAGGCAAAAAGATGAGTGTTGACGACTTGATGAAATTATGTCACCTTAGTGAAGAAAAGACTCTTGAAGCACTACAGGAATTAAAGAAGGATTACAATCAAAGGGAATCTTCTATAAAAATAATTGATGAAGGGCGTTCTTGGAAATTAGCTGTTAAGGAAGAGTTTATTCCCCTTGTTAGTAAAATTGTGACTGAAACAGAACTCCCAAAAACTGTTTTGGAAACTTTAGCAGTTATTGCATTTCGTTATCCAATTAAACAATCAGATCTGATACATATAAGAACGAATAAAGCTTATGATCATTTGACATTGTTGGAAGATGCTGGCTACATTTCTAGGACAAAATATGGTCGTACAAGGTTAATTAAGTTGACTCAGAAATTCTTTGAATACTTTGATCTTCCACCTGAAAAATTAAAGGAAACGTTTGAGTCTTTCCATGATATTGCAAAAGCAATTGAGAAGAAAGAGGAGGAGATCAAAATGATCAACGAAGAACAAAAGAAAAAAGCTGAGGAAGCTGGTAAGAAAGAAGAGAAGGAAGTTGATTTAGTTGATGATCAAGGTCATGAAGTTGAGTTGGAGAAATATAATTCTACCAATGTGGAAGTCGAGGAGAAGGAAGAAGAGAAGAAACCCGAAATTGAAGTTTTTGATGAGACTGGAGAGAAACCGCAGCCATCTTCAACTGAATTAGAAGTTGTTGATATTGGAGAGAAGCCTGTTCAAGAGAAAACCGAAAATGAAAGAGTAGAGGAAGCAGTTGAACAAATAGAAGGGGTTGAGGAAGAACCAGAAAGTGTTAATGAGGCAACTGAGGAAGAAAAACCAGTGGAAGAGGAAACTTCTGAGGAACAAGCTACTGAAGAAGGGGCTCCAGCTGAAGAACCTTCTGAAGAAGAAAAGGAAGAGTCTACGGAAGAGGAGAAACAAGAGTATGATGAAAAGAAAGTAGAGGAATTTAGACAAAAAGCAAAAGAGTTAGCTGCTGAAGAGCCGGAGAAAAAAACTGAAGAAAAAGAGGATGACGCGGTTTCTAAGAGGGTTGATGAATTGTTGAATCCGAAACCTGAGGGCGAAACGAAAGAGTCTGAAGAGAAAAAAGAAGAATGATTTTGAGATGTCCTAAATGTGGTAATCGTATGAAATATCAACCTCAAACTAAATTCTTGAGTGATAATAGGAAAGCTTGTGTTTATTGTGGACATAGTTATTTGGTTAGGAAAGCCATAATTAAGAATTGATCATATAGGAAGAAGGTATTTTTACAGAATTGCTTGGTACTAGAATTTTACTGCCTTCTTTGCAACCATATTCGCAGAAAAGTTGATCGACTGCAAATCGGTATTTACTTACAAAATCTGCTACAGCTTCTCTTCGATCTGAAAAATGATTGTAATAAATATGCTTTTCAATATGTCTTGAGACAACACCGTTTAAAGCAATTAGAAGTTCTAAAGATCTTTCACATTTATTAGAATCTGTGAAATTACATTCTTCTGGTGCACCAACTGATAAAAGGTCTGGTTCGATTAAAGTGGTATTGTAATCTGGTTTGTATTTACTCGATTCTTCGCATCTATCTCCTATTGAGCAACCATAACCACAAAGGAGTTCTCTTGGTAAGAAACCATAATCTTCTATGAAACTCACAAGAGCATCACCTTTTTCATCTATTCCACGAAAAAGTTGATGATTTAGAAGGTGCCTTCTGATAAATTCTGCCTCTGCTTTTAGCAGTGCTCCGATATTATCACAACTGTTTGTAATGATGAATCACCTTGTTGAGTTAATTTTCATTGAGATATTTTGGGCTATTTAAAACTTTGGATTAGTAGTCACTATTAAGTGAGTACTAAATTGAAAAAGTGTGTAAAAATTATCAAAAAAAGGTCATAATACCGCAACACTTATAAACCTCAAAATATACAGTTTTATCGACGAGAAATTAGGTGTTATGACAGACGAAAATTCTCCCCAAAATGGGGAAAAAATAATCCAGCGTCCAATCGACCAGGAGATGAAAACCTCTTACTTAGATTACTCTATGTCAGTCATAATTGGGCGTGCTTTACCTGAATCTAGAGATGGTTTGAAACCGGTTCATAGAAGGATTTTATTTGCAATGGGAAAGGCCGGTTTGGCATCAAATAAACATTATAGAAAGTCTGCTTTCATCGTTGGTAGGGTTCTTGCGGAATTACACCCACATGGAGACCAGGCAGTATATGATACTTTAGTTAGAATGGCCCAACCATTTTCTTTGCGTTATCCTTTAATTGATGGTCAGGGAAATTTTGGTTCTATTGATGGTGATAGGGCGGCAGCAATGCGTTATACCGAAGCTAGACTAACTCCTTTAGCAGAAGAAATGTTGTCAGATATAGACAGAGAAACAGTTGAGTTCGTTGATAATTTTGATGGGATTTCAAAAGAACCAACTGTCCTACCTTCAAAATTGCCCAATATTTTACTTAATGGATCTAGCGGTATTGCAGTTGGAATGGCAACAAATATGCCACCTCATAATTTAAGAGAGGTTGGAGCAGCCATTATTGCCCAAATTGACGATCCTGAAATCTCCATTGAAGCTTTAATGGAATATATTAAAGGGCCTGATTTTCCAACAGGCGCTTTAATTTGTGGGAAAAATGGAATTATTAATGCCTATAGAACTGGAAGGGGTAAGATCACTGTCAGATCAAAAACAGAGATTGAGGAGAAAGGAGATAGGAAATCGATTATTGTTACAGAGATTCCATATTTAACAAATAAAGCAGAGGCTATCAAACATATAGCTCACTTAGTAAAGGATAGGGTTGTATGGGGCGTTTCTGATTTAAGAGACGAGTCTGATAGGAATGGAATAAGGATTGTAATTGAATTGAAAAAAGATGCTAATCCTGAAATTGTGTTGAATCAATTGTTTAAACATTCTAGGTTGGAGTCCACTTTTGGGACCATCATGCTTGC
Organism: Nanobdellota archaeon; assembly: GCA_042577505.1. Classification (GTDB taxonomy): domain Archaea; phylum Nanobdellota; class Nanobdellia; order Woesearchaeales; family JACQSR01; genus JACQSR01. The sequence goes on along the minus strand of JBHPEA010000019.1, from coordinate 10,238 downwards.
AATTGTAAATAATCAACCTAAAATTATGCCTCTAAAGTTTATAATACAAAATTATATTGACCATAGATTTGAAATTGTAACTAATAGAACTCAATTCGATTTGAATAAGGCTAAAGAAAGACACCATATTCTTGAAGGATTAGTAATTGCTTTGAATAGTATTGATGAAGTTATTGTATTGATAAAAAAGAGTCCTTCTGTTGGTGAAGCTAAGAGTGGTTTAATTGAAGGTTATTCTCTTTCCGAAAAGCAAGCATTGGCAATTTTAGAAATGAGGTTGCAAAGATTAACTGCACTTGAGCAAGATAAAATAAAGAAAGAGTTGGAAGAGCTAACTATAAGGATTGAAAAATTAGAAGCTATACTAGGAAGTAGGCAAAAGATACTTGAGATAATTAAGAGCGAGTTACAATATTTAGTTGACAAGTATGGTGATGATAGAAGATCTGAAATTATTCCAATGGAAACCACAAGTTTAGATATTGAAGATTTGATTAAAGAGGGTGAGATGGCAATAACATTTACAAAAAATGGGTATGTCAAAAGGTTGCCAATTGATACTTACAAAATTCAACGAAGGGGTGGAAGAGGAGTTATAGGTACAGGAACTACTGATGAGGATTTTGTTCAGGATGTAGTTGTCGCTCATACACATTCTTACATATTATTTTTTACTGACAAAGGTAGAGTAAATTGGTTGAAAGTTTATGAAATTCCAGAAGGTAGTAGACAATCAAAAGGGAAAGCTATTGTGAATTTACTTGAATTGCAGGAGGGAGAAAATATTACTGCTTATGTTGCTGTAAAAGAGTTTAGTGAGAATAAATCTATCGTTATGGTGACCAGAAAAGGGAATATTAAGAAATCTAGTTTGGCTTTATTTTCAAAACCACGTAAAGGTGGAATAATTGCTTGTGGCCTGGATGAAGATGATGGGCTTGTTACTGTACGATTAACAGATGGAACGCAACAAATTATCATTGCTACACAAAATGGAAATGCAGTTAGATTTGATGAGACTAATGTTAGAAATATGGGTAGAACTGCTGGTGGAGTTCGTGGAATCACTTTAAAGGGCGATGATAAAGTTATTGGAATGGTTGTTGCAGAAGATAATAAAACAGTATTGACTGTTACTGAAAATGGTTATGGTAAAAGAACTGATGTTTCTGAATATCGTCTTACGAACAGGGGCGGAACTGGAGTAATTAATATTGTTTGTTCAGATAGGAATGGTAAAGTTGTTTCTATAAGTAGTATTGAAGAGGATGACGAAGTTTTATTAATTAGTAAAAATGGGATTATAATTAGAACTCAAGCAAAAGATATCTCAACTATTGGTCGTGCTACTCAAGGAGTCCGTCTAATGAAATTAGAAGAAAACGATAAAACAGTAGGTATAGCAAAAATACCGAAAGAGAATGGTAATGAAGGGACTGTCGATAGTGAGTAAAGGCATTGAAGATGTCGCAAAATTAGAGATAAAGGAAATTCTTGGTTGTGATTCTGTTGTTGATAAAGGATGTTTGATTTTTAATGTTAAGAAAAAAGAAGAATTGATTATGTTAAGTTATAAGGCTCAATCTTGTGATCGAGTGATAAAACTTCTAGATAAATTTTCATTCAAGAAAGAACCATTTGATCATATTAAAAAATCATTAAGTAAAATTAAATTGCCTGAAGGGAGTTATAAAGTTTTATCGATAAGAAAGGGTGAACATTCTTTTAATAGCGACAATGTGATGAAAGAAATTGGAGGGTATTTGAATAACAAAGGTTTCGATATTGATTTAAGAAATTCTGATAATGTTTTGGTGATTTATATTGTTGATGGAGAATGCTATGTTGGTTTAGATATGGTTGATTTAGATCTACATAAAAGGGAATATAGAATCTTCATGACTCCTTCTGATATCAGGGGGACAGTTGCTTATGCAATGGTTCGACTGGGTGGTTTTAAAGATGGTGAGATTTTTTTAGATCCTTTCTGTAATTCAGGCACAGTTGTCATAGAGGCTGCACTGTTTTCACTAGGAAAGTCTGTAAGGTATTACCAAAAATCTAAATTTCCTGAGATTGAATTTAATGATAAGTTGGAAGAGACTAAATCTAAGATTATTGCTGTTGATGCAAACCATAGAAACATTGTATCAACAAAGAAGAATTCAAAAATTGCTGGAGTCGTTAAGGAAATTACTTTTTCAAGATCTGATGTAGAGTGGATGGATATTAAATTTGATAAGAAAAAAATTGATAGAATTGTTACAAAACTTCCTGATTTGCGTAAAGATGGGAATAAAGATAAAATGGTTAAAATTTTTGATGAGTTTTTTTATAATTCTGAATATGTACTAAGTGATAAAGGCAGCATTGTTATTATGAGTGAAAGTATTGAGGTTATTAAACCATTATTAGAGAAATATCATTTAGAGATAAGTGATGAAAGAGAAGTGGAGACTGGTAAAGATAAAAGACATATCTATTTAATCAAAAAATCTTCCTCCTCCTTAAAAGCGTAATGATGAAGAGTATCAAAGCCATCGCCGTAATAGCAATTGCGAGTCCTAGAGAGAAATAATATGGAGGAGAAGGCCCAATTTTCCAAGGAAGGAAATCTAATAAATCCTTTTCTTCTTCTTGGGTGATATTTCTAGGAGTTAGATCTGGTATATCTATCTCCTCAAAGATTATAGATTTTTCTGCAGTAATTGCAAAATATGAGAACCCGTGAGTTGTTGCTTCATAATAATAATACTCTGAATCATCATCTAAGTATTTGGTGGATAAATTTGTCCAGGTCCATCCATCTCTTTTTTTCATAATTACTGTATTTTTATCATAGTCTCCTTCGCTTATCCAGATTTTTGGAACTCTGAAGTTGATTTCAACTTTTGAAATATTAGCATCTCCAAAATTTTTTGTCGTAATAATATAATAATCAAAAATATTACCTGGGGCTTCACCAACGATTAAATAAGTTTTTTCGATTTTAATTGAGATACCTACAAGTGTTGACCTAGGAATGAAAGTTATTTCAGTGATGTCCATTAAATTGTTTGTGATGTTTATCACTGCTTCTTCATTTGACGTAACAAGGTCGATGTAGTGGTTCCATACTGGTTCGGCTTTTACTCCACCGCCACCTCCGCCTCCGCCCCCACCTGAGCTGCCGCTTCCCCCTCCACTACTGCTGGAGGTACTTGAACCAACATCGACTGCGTAAGTTGTGAAGTTTGTGGTATTCATTGTATTTCCATATATATCCTCACAAAGAACGTAGAAGGTTTCGTTTGAATTATCAGAAGTATAAGTGTATGATTTTTCGTGTTCTTTGCCTAAACTGTCTGTAGAAAAATTTCCAGTCATATCTCTATATGATAAACTTCCATTTCTATCGTGTTTACATGTTGCATTTTCGTTGGTTTCTACATATAATGTTACTGATCTTGATGTGCCTGTTGTTGATAGTGTACCAGTTGGACCGATGTCGATTATTCTTGGTGGAACAGTGTCATTTTGTTGGATTACCCCTGAATGATTTAAACCTGTAATTTTCCATTGGGGGCTATCATAAACGCAATCATATTGGCCGTTAGTACCTGGACAAGATAGGAAAATTTCATCTGTGTCTGAACAATCACTTGAGATTTGAGATGCTGATGTAATATTTTCTGTATCTTTAATACAAACCCCTTCACTTTCAGATAGATTGTCTAAGAAAAAAGTTTTTGTTATACCTGCAGGTAATGCAACTCCACTTATTACAATTGATCCTTCTGTTCCATTGTTTACTTCGAATGAAACGTTTGAAAGATCAAGAATTGACTCATTTGATAGATTGAAATCGAATTGAACGTATTCTATGCTGTTATTAAGGAACCTAATTCTTCTTGAACCGTTGTAGTATTCTGATAAATTTGATGATCCATCTATTGTGATGCTGAATTGAGATGCTGTTGTGTTAACATTCGATTTATTACCTTTAATGAAATCTTGTGAGTCATTTAAATCGTCATTATCGTCATCAGTGTCATAGATATCCGGTATCCCATCGTTATCAAAATCGGGTCTGTCAATTATTGTAATTGTAACATTTTGTATTGTTGAGTTTGTTCCATCTGAAACATTAATTGTGATTTCATAAGCTCCTGAATTAGTAATGTTGGTTTGCCACTTTCCTGAGGAGTTTAATGGGGCAGTATAAGTTATTGTTAATGTGTCGCTATCGTTGTCTGTAGGAATTATTTGTCCACTTTCGTTGATATTGACTAGGTCTGTTTCGTTTTTTATAATGTCTGGAATATTTGGAAGGATTGGTAGGGAATTTTGAATTGTTATTGAGGTGTTGGTCCAGTTGCTCCAATTATATCCGTCATATGCTCTGATGCTGTACGTCCAAACTTCATTTTTTGTTGTGTTTCCGTTTAGTATTGAAGTGGTGTTTTGGAAAAGTAAATTTGAATTATTGTACCAATTTATTTCATAAGCTTGTTGTGGATTTCCTTCACTATCTGAGTAGGTCCAGTTACCTGATAAAGTTCCATTTGTTCTATTTAGGTTGTCTGTTGAAGTAATAATTGGTGTAACTGTTGGAGCAGCGTTGTCTATTTGTATTAATCTTGTTTCACTAACACCCCAATTATTGGCTGAGTCATTTCCAAAAACTTTGTATTGGTAAATTCCTGGAGTAAGTGGAGTTTTATTTAGGTAGAAGTTCAAATTTGAACCATTCGTCGATTCGTTTGAGCCGTTCCATTCTAAGATTGCTGTGTCAACAATTTCATTTGAAGAAAGGTTTATGAAAATTGAAGTTGCGAATACAACTGAATTGTTATCTGGTGTTTGGTTTTCAAAGGTTAATGTTGGTGAAACATTGTCTAGATATTTTAGTGCTTCAAATACATCGATTCTTTTGTAATCGTTTCCATTGTCGCTGATATCTGCTCCTGTGTTGTTAAATGCTCCTTCGATTTGGGCAGGTGTTAAATTGATGTTACTTTCTAGTCTTTTATATTGAGTAAGTAAAGCTGCTGCACCTGCGACGTGAGGGGCTGACATAGAGGTTCCTGATTTTGATGTGAATCCTGATGAGATTGCGTTAGAGATGATTCCTGATCCTGGAGCGAGTAATTTCATGAATGATGCTCTATTGTAAACAATACTGTCTCCATCATTAACTGCTCCAACTGCTGTAACGTTCCAACCACAAGCAGGATATGATATGCCGTCATTGTCTCCTGAATTTCCTGCAGAGATTGTGAAAAAGTAACCTTGATTGACAACATCGCTATATGCTGATGCGTCGCAATTACTACCATAGGTTGCGGTTGAGCCAACACTCATTGTAAAAATAGAAATGTTAAATTTTGAAGCATTGGCTAAACACCAATCGATTCCTGCTATGATATCAGATCCAAGACAGTTATTTGAAGCTGAGCAAATTTTCAAAGAAACGAGTTTTGCATTATATGCGATACCCTGATATGTACTGTGGTCTGATGCGACGATTCCTGCAACATGAGTTCCGTGTCCTAAATCGTCCATTGGATTGTTATCTTCGTTGACGTAATCGTAACCTCCTAAAACTTTAGAACAATTTCCAGCTAAGAATTCTGATTCTGAGCAGTTTCCCAAATTGTCATGTGTATAGTCTATTCCAGAATCGAGAACACAAACGGTAACACCCTCTCCTGTAATGTTGTGTCCTCCATATACTAAGTTGTGGACTGATGGCGCGCTTATGTGGGGTGAGCTTACATCCAAAAGAGGTTTTAATGTGTAGTCTAAGATTACTTTTTCAACTGCAGGATTATCTTCTAATATTTCTAACCCTTCTTCTGTAACATTTCCCGCAAGCATGTTTAGAGTTTCATACTGATGTTCTACTTCAAATTCATCTTCTGTCGCTTTTGTGTCAAAATCTTCTAAGACCTCTTCTTGGTTTTCATTGATTTTTTGCTTTTCTTCTTCAGTTATTTGTAAGGGATCTTCGTTAACTGGATCTTCTTTTAGGATTACTATTACTTCCACTTCTTCGTTGTTTTCTAATTGTTCTAGTACCTCTTCATCGATAACCTCAGCATTAACTATACCTAGAAATAATAAAGCTACAACTACTAAAACACACCACTTTTTCATTGAAGGTAAACTAGAGAAATAGAGTTTATAAAATTTCTTTTTTTTAAATAAGCCTTATAAATGAATATATATTCCCTAGCCTCTATGTCAGAAGCAAAATATGATGGGTATGCAATGGCGCAAGAGCTTCTTAGTGAGGCTGCTCAAGCAGGTTTAGCTGGTAAACCGGCAGAAGCTTTGCAGATGGTTTGGAGAGCTCAAGATCATTATGTTGCAGGTGGAAAGAGTAATCCTGAATTGCGTAGTACTATCCTACAGATGGAAGAAAGTTTATCCGTTCAACTACTTCGCGAAAGATTAGAAAAACAAAGAGCAGGATTTGTTGTCGATTACCTCAAGAGTCATACTTCTACATCAATAGGTAAACAAAGATAATCAGTTACATTTATAAAGAGTTATTTACTTCTTGGAGGGTGCAGGGATAGGAATTAGCTTACGCAAACTGTGTGAGGAAAGTCCACCCACCGCAAATATGCTGCTCTTCGGAGTCCCAGTGATGGGAGGCAACAGCTCAGAAACGGTACCCCTTATGTTCGGGATGATTTTGTGAAGTTTCTGGCAACAGAGATGAGTTAACCAATTGACTTTGCTCATGAGGAAGGTTGAAACGGCTAGCCCCAGCAGGTGCAAGTCCACGACGATAAGTCAAGCGACGCTTAGTTAAATGCTAAGACAGACCATCGAACCTTAGGGTGTTAAAGGGTCTGACAGAAGGTGGCTTATCTGTCCCTGCAAATTTTCAAAATGTCAAAAGATAAAGTATCAATGCCGAGTGGAATTGGAGGTTTAGTTAGGTACTTTGATGAGTACCATAGTAAGATCCGATTCAAACCAGGATCAGTAGTAATAGCTTGTATTGTAGTGATGATTTTAATGATTTTACTTTATTCTTATGGCGGATCTTTAATAGGTCTAGCTTAGGTGATTTGAATTATTCCAGGAATGAACCCAAGGAAAATGCAGCAGATGATGAAGAAGATGGGTATTCAGCAGGCTGAAATTGAAGCTACTGAAGTCATTATCAAAACTGCAGATAAAGAAATTATAATTGCAAATCCTCAAGTTTCTAAAGTAAATATGATGGGACAGGAAACATACCAAGTTGTTGGTGAGGCTTCTGAAAGAGAAATAAGTTCTGAACCTGAAATTAATGAAGATGATGTTAAAACTGTAGTTGATCAAACTGGTGTCACCGAGGAACAAGCTAAAGAAGCGATTTCTAAACATGAGGGAGATTTAGCTGCTGCAATTCTTGAGTTAAAAGGAGAATAATTCGTCGAATAATTTATATATTCTACCAGTATACTATCCTATATGGAAAAGTATGAGGAATATCGTACTAAAGCAGTAGAGAAAATCAAAGTGGCAGACCATATGTTAACCGTTACTTTTCCAATGGTTAAAGATCCAAGGATGTTGCCGGTTATTCTACAGAATGTTTTCTTAGGAGTTTCGTATGGCATCCAGTCTGTGCTGGCTTTTGAAAGACTGTATAAAAGGGTTCCAATGTATGCTGATGATTTCAAGAGTCGTTTAGAAATGTTCAGATCAAGATGTGTTGATAGGATGAAATTTAACAAAGAGATAGTAAATAAGGCTAGAGAGATTAGGCAGATATTACTAAAGCACCAGAAAAGTAAAACTGAATTTGCAAAGGAGGATTGTTTTGTTATTTGTTCTGATGATTACAATACAATTAAGATAACCGAGAAAATGATAGGTCAGTATTTGTATTTGGCAAAAGGCTTTGTACATGATGCTGCATTTAAAGTTAGGAGAAAATAAGGCAAAAATATTTATACATGATTAATGATCTAATGCTATGGAGGGCATGTTTACTTTATCATGGATGAATCACTAGAGAATGCTATAGAAGAGTTAAAAAGAGTAGATCATCTAGTTTATGTCAGTCTTAAGTATACTAGAACTGTTGATGTTTTGAAAAACACTATCGATAGAATGATTCTTTTCTTTGATAATACCATTAATGCGTTGTTAAATAAAGCTAAAGAGGATAAAGTAATTGATAAATTGCCTCAAATGCCGGTTTTACGTGCAGAGTTACTTAAAAAAATCAATCCTAATGACCGAAACATTTTAAATGCTGTAAATTTATACTTGAATTTGAGGAAGCTAACTCGAGCAAGATACGATAAAAGAGAGGAGTATAGAAGGCATGTAACAATGATAGCTTATCTTGAGGATGGCAACATGCAAGAAGTGAAGATCGACGACATGGTTAACTTTTATGATAACATAAAAGAGTTTTTTGAGTACACGAGAACCAAGCTATGACAAAATATATTGCGGTTTTATCGGGAAAAGGAGGTGTTGGAAAGACTACTACTGCTATTAATTTAGGTTTCGCTTTAAACAATATAGGCAGAGATGTTACTGTTGTAGATTGTTTTTCTTCATCACTAAAAGATTTTCTTGGATTAGATGTTCCCCTATCTTTGCGCAATGTAACTTCTGGGGAAAACCACATAACTGAGGCAACCTATATTCACCCTTCTGGTTTGAAATTGGTACCGAGCCATATTACTTCGCTAGATCATAAGAAATCAATTTCAGAATCTTTATTGGGACTTTATGGTAAATCAGATATTGTATTGTTAGACGGAGGTTCTGGTTATGGATCTGATGTAAAAGATCTTTTAAGTTTAGCTGATGAGGCAATATTTATTTCTGGACCTGATGAACATTCTGCAAAATCAATCTTTCCATTAATTCATGTAGCTGAACAGTTGGGTGTAACTTTTTTAGGGACTGTTGTTAACAACCATTCAAATACAAGAATAAAATCTTCTTCGCTCCTGAAAAAGTCTGGGATAGATCCTATATCTACAATCCCTTTTGATAAGAATATTCAAAGATCCTTTAGTGTCAATAGAACTGTGTTATATTGTTATCCTGGTTCTAAATCTTCTATTGAATATATGAAACTTGCAAATTTATTCTGGAAAAATGAATAATGCCAAATGGACAAAAGAGGATGTTGATAAAACTGTAAAGATAATTTTACGTGCCAAGGAAAAAAGAACTAGTTTTGTAAGATTCCTGGATCAAATTGTTTATTTGTCTGTTTTTATTGTTGCTTTGATAATTAATTTTGTAATTTCTATTGTCCTAGTTCCAATATTGGTCGTATTCCATGGATTTTGGTTGTATGTTATGATAGCCATTCTTGCTTTTTCGTTTGGATTGTTATTCGAAGTTTTAATTAGGGATATAGAGAATCTTGAAATTAGACACCACGTTCTTAATATAATTGCCATTCCTAGTATTGCAGTTATAAATTTGTTAATAATTGGTGCAATTGCTGTTTTTACTAGGGACACATTATTATTAAATTTACCTCACCATCCATTAGTTGAGGGATTAGTGTATGCTGTTTTCTTTATTCTACCTTATCTCTATCGTCAATTCTTTAAAAAAAGAAGATTTAAATAACGACACCGAATTCTGTGTGTATATGGTGGCTGTAATGTAACCTGGCAGCATTGGAGACTGTGGATCTCCCAGACCGAGTTCAAATCTCGGCAGCCACCCTTCTTTCCAAAAAGATTTATATATTCTATAAGTAATTTTGAGTTATGAAAAAATATTTCGTTTTTGTATTAATTTTATTGGTTGTAGTTAGCTGTGTGTCAAAAGAAGAAAGGATTCTTGAAACTTCTATAGAGATTTCTAAAGAAATGGCTGGTGGTTTGAGACAACAAATCAGCGATGATTTGAGAAGGGGGGATAAAACACTTAGTTTTCCTTTCAGCGAGATTGAGATTGAAACTGGGGAGGCTAAAATTATTGCATATGGAGTAAAAAACAATGAAGATATAGAAATACGATTTGATACTACAATTATTTCGACAGGGGATTGTGAAGTTAAGCCCGAACCTAACGAAGATTGTCCAGGATTCCTTTATGATCATAGAAAAAAACCGCTAGTGGTTAATGAATATATTGCATTGCCTATTCAAATTAAAGCTCCAAATAAAAAAGGTTCTTTCCTTTATGAAATTGAAATTTCTGTTTATGGTAGGGAAGATAGTTATATTACTGATAACTTTTTTGTTAATGTAGTATAGATAGTTATATAT
>JBHPEA010000018.1:0-25886 GCA_042577505.1 Nanobdellota archaeon | reverse complement strand
ATATATTCAATAGAAGATTTAGAACCAGGATAACAATATAACACAGTTCTATTGAGGTGTTTAAATGAAAAATATCATTATTCTTACATTATTTATAGTGGGTGTTGTTTTAACTGGATGTTGTGGGGATAGAGCTTGTGATTCTGGTGAAACTATTGACGCTTGTCCTGTTGATTGTTGCGATAAGGATAACGATGGAGTGCAATCTAATGAGTGCGGGTTGGTTTCTTGTTGTGGAGGGGATGATTGTGTTGAAACTAATCCTCCTGGTGAGATTTGTATAATTGATCCTAAACCATGTAGTTTGGAAAATGCTAATACTAAATGCGGTGCTTGTATACATCCTGGTGCTCAAGAGTTTTGTGACAACGGGGTTGATAATGATTGTGATGGTTTAGTTGACTGTGATGATCCTGATTGTAATGGTGATCCTAGTTGTGGTTCTATTTGTGGTGATGGAACTTGTGATGAAGGTGAGACTTCATGCGATTGTCCTGAAGATTGCCAGATCCAATGTGGGGATGGTTGTTGTGAGGGGATTTCGCAAACTGTTTTTAGTGTAGGAGAAAGTAAGGAAATTGAGGTTCTTGGAAAATCATATAATATTGTAATGATTGCTGCTTTTGGAGATTCTTACCCAAGGAATGCTATGCTTACTATTGATGATACTCCAATTTATATAGCAGTTGATAGCCCCCAAATTCATGATGGTTTGTATATTGAAATCATTAATGTTGATATGAGGGATCCTATGCCAGGAAACTCTTACGATAATCTTGGATTATTTAACTTTGGGGAAGAGGATATTGACTCTTGTCCTAGTGATTGTTCTTGTGTCTCTTCTCAAGATGGATGTTGCAATTTACAAGATGATGGAATATGTGATCCTGACTGTCAGGGAGGATTCGATTACCCAGATTGCCCTGAATTTGTAAGAGATGTTGATGTGACTTTTTGGTCCAATCCATCTGGTGCAAAAATTGCTATTGATGGTGTTGATACTGGAGAAACAACAACAGCTACTATAATTGTAAAAAGTGGGATCCATCGTTTAAATTATACTGATGTATTGGGGTATAAAGATAGACTAAATCTAAATATTAATGTGCCTGCTGATCAGGAAACTTATAGTGTGAACCATGGTCTCTTTAAATGCGATCCTGAAGTGGGAGATTGTTGTTCCATAGAACTAGATGGAATATGTGATCCTGACTGTGATCCTCTTTCATTAGATCCTGATTGCAATGCTGTTTGTGGTGATGGGACCTGTAGTGGAGGTGAAAATCCTTGTAATTGTCCAGAAGATAATTGTGCTCATGAATGTGAGGATGGGTGTTGTGATGCTTTTTTAGATCAGGTTTATGACCATAATTCTCAACATGTGTTGGATTATAAAGGAGAAAGTTACGATATCTGGTCTGGGTTAACCTGCACCCCCCCTCAATCAGCGTTATTAAGTGTTAATGGGGAGTATGATACTATTCAATATGGATCAAAAGTAATCGGTGGATTAAAGTTCAAAGTAGTTAGTAAAAATTGTGATGGTCAAACACCTATTTCGGTTAAATATGATATAGGTGACGAAGCAGATTGTTATCAGGATTGTTAGAATTCGATTAATAAAATAAAAAGAGTAAGGAAGAAAAGAATTATCTTTTCTTTCTTCTAGCTAATCTTTCAATCTTTAGTTCTTCTTTCATTACTTTTTCGACTACACGCTCAATGTGCATTTCGATACGTGCTACTCTTCTTTCCATAAGAACTAAGACTCTCAAAGAATAGACTATTGCTAATAGTGTACCAATAATTATAGCGAGAGTTACTGTAAGCAAGTTGATTACGGTTTGAACATCTAAATCTACCATTTTTGAATCCACCTCTTTTAATCTTAAGTCACTTAAAGAGGGTAGTTATATTTAAAGGTTGCCTTTTACACATAAGCTTTAAAAGTTTGAGATCTTGAGAGTGATTTAATGCCCAGACCTATTATTAGACTTAAGAGTCTTTCAAAGAATTTTAAGAATAAACAGGTGTTGAAAAATATCAATTTAGATATTTATGAAAATGAGATTTTTTCTTTAATTGGCGTTAGTGGTGCTGGGAAAACTACTTTGTTGCGATCGCTTATTGGATTTTATGCTCCTGATTCAGGATCTGTTTATATGAATAATCGTGATGTTAGTAAACACACTGATCAAATTAAAAGATCAGTAGGTTTTGCTGCACAAGAAGGTTCATTTTATGAGGGATTAACAGTTTTTGAGAATTTGAAATATTTTGGGAAATTGTATGGTCTTTCTGATGCATTTATCAAAACACATTCTGATCAATTATTAAATTCAATGAATTTAATTCATGAGAAAAAAACTATTGCCAAGGAGCTTTCAGGCGGAATGAAACGTCGACTGGATATAGCTTGCGCATTAATTCATAATCCCCCATTACTCATTTTGGATGAACCCTCTGCTGGGCTTGATCCAATACTGCGTAAACATATATTAGAGTTAATACATCGAATTAATAAGTCTGGGCGGACTATTGTCGTATCTTCTCATCTCCTGGGGGATGTTGAGAAGATGAGTCATAGAGTAGGAATAATAAGTGATGGCAACATTCTCGATGTTGGAACTCCAACTTCATTAAGGGCTAAGTATTCCCGGAATGAAGAAATTGTACTGGAGACGTTTCCTGGAGATTATAAAAGGTTGATTACGAAGTTACACTCTAAAAGGGCAAGATTAGCTTACGTAACATATAGAGATCATCAATTGGTGATTTATACCCCTGATGCGGAGCATGTTCTAAGGTTGATTATGAACATAATGAAAGAGACGGGTGAACATTTAATTGATGTTGATGTTAATAGGCCAAGTCTTTCTGAGGTATTTGAAGCGCTGACTAAGAAGAAACATGGAACTGATTATGGCCACTTTGCTCAGTTAAGGTTTTCTGTTCAGAATGCATTTCGAAAAGGCCATTCTAAAGAGCAGATAAGAAATAATTTACTTCAAAAAAAATGGGATAGTACAACTGTTGAGAAAGTTTTATCAGAGCTTCCATGAAATACCACAAGATAGTATGGCAAATAATTGTAAAAAACATTAAACTAATTTATCGAGCTAGAGTTTCTTCTTTGATAATCTTATTAGGTCCGTTGATTATTGTTGGGATTATTGGTGCTGCATTTAATACACAAGGTTTGCACTCAATAACTGTTGCTTATTACCAAAAAGAAAATAGTACTGTGATTAACGATATTCTTGGGAATTTGAAATCTAGGGATTATAATGTGGAAAGTTATGATACATTAGAAGGGTGTATTGATTCTGTTAAGACATCTAATTCTCATATCTGTATTCAATTTCCAGATAAGATTGATCCCTCTGTAACTACTAAAGGTAACGAGATTACTTTTTACATTGATTATAGTCGTATAAATTTAGCAATGGTTATATGGGAATCTATGTCCCATAAGGTGTCTAAGAAAGGGGAGGAGTTGAGTATTGGTTTTGTGCAATCTTTACTTGATATGCTTTCAACGACTAGTGACCAACTTTCTGTGAGTAAACAATCTCTTGAGGAGATGGCAGCTGGTGCTACAAACCTAAGCGCTATGTTGTCTTCATATGCAGCAAGAACTCAAAACGCTTCGTTTGATATTTCTGGTTTTGACTTTGAACAAGTAGATGATTCTCTTAATCAAACTGAGTCGTTGATTAAACAATTCAAGAAAGAGCTGAATGATTCTCAAGCTATGGTTGATAATACTTCTGCTTTGGTTGAAATAAGGAAAAAGGAAAGTCTTGGGTTGATTGGTAATCTGTCAGTGAGTGTGAATTCTACTGAAGCATTTATTGATGAGGCAATTGCGGATCTTGAGTTTTTGTATAACAATACATGTAATAATGGTTCTACACTTCCTTTCGATGGATGTAACAACCTCGAAAGTACTTTGAATGATATATACACCCAGAAAGCAAACTTATTGATGTATAAGGGGTTAATTGAAAACGCTGAAACTGAGATTAATTCGCTGGGAATTGCCGAATTGGCTATGATATCAGATAGAATAAATTCTTCCCAAAGTTTAATTGGAGATGCTGAAAAGAATATTGGGGAATTTAAGTCGGGAATAGCTTCTGCTAATGCTTCCTACGCTTCTGCTCAAGAACAGCTTGATCAATTTGAGGCTGATAAGGCTTTGGCAGTTCTTGAACTAGTTAGTGCTCAAATGTTACTTGAGGAGAATGTTGGAAAAATACAGAATATGTCAACAGCCATTGATGAGTTAAATGTAAGATTGCAAAATGTGACTTCGATTAGAACTGAGACTTTATTGAAACCAATAAAAACCATATTAAAACCTGTTACTGCTCAGAAAAGTGCTTTTGATTTCTTGTTCCCTTCTTTACTTACTTTAGTTGTAATGTTTGTTGCAATATTGTTATCTTCTACCACTATATTGAATGAGAGGGCTTCTCGTGCACATTTTAGGAATTATTTAACTCCTGTTTTGGATCCGATTTTTGTAATTGGTGCTGTGTTGTCTAACTTGTTTATTGTGTTATTACAGTCTGGCATACTGAGCATAATTGCATACATTTTCTTTAAAATAAGTATTACTTCAGATTTGTTGGGTTTGATAATGAGTTTGTCTTTAGTATCTAGTGTATTTATCTTGCTTGGTGTAATTATTGGATTCTTGTTTAATTCTGAAGAAACTGCCACTATTGCTTCAATTACTATCAGTATAATTTTGTTTTTCTTTTCCTCGCTTGTTGTTCCGATAGAACAAATGGTTCCATCGCTTGCATTTTTTGCTTCAAAAAGTCCATTTGTGTTGGGTGAAGCAATATTTCGAAAAATTTTAATATTTAATGCAGGTATAATGTCTGCAGGCTACGAGATAATGATGATGTCAATTTATTTCGTGGTATTGTTTGTGGCTGCAGTATTTGCTCAAAAGTTGACAAAAAATAAACTATGAAATGGTTGATTATTTTTGGACTTGTATTGCTTGTTGGGTGTGGCGCTCCTAGTCCTGGCTTTGAAAGGATGGAGTTTAAATGCTATGATCCTTATGATGAAGTTTCAATTCCTTCTGATGATTATTTTATTTTAGATGCTCAGATTGATTATAATAAGGATTGCGTTCAGAAAGATAGGTATATGGAAAATGCTCAGAACTATTGTGTCTTTTATGGTATGGCTAATGGTCTAGATGATTTAGCAGTCGCAGATTCTCCAAGTTTCAAAGGAGATTGTGAGGTTTGAAAATGAGGAAAAGGTTAATATTGTTGATCTTTATTTCGCCTTTATTGCTTCTAGGTTGTGGGTATCACAGTGCATCTGGAGATTGTCTTGCTGCAACATCTGGAGGCGGATTTATGAAAATTAACCT
Organism: Nanobdellota archaeon; assembly: GCA_042577505.1. Lineage (GTDB taxonomy): Archaea > Nanobdellota > Nanobdellia > Woesearchaeales > JACQSR01 > JACQSR01. The sequence continues at coordinate 20,485 of JBHPEA010000018.1, read as the reverse complement.
TCAAATTGACGCTGAAGAAATTAATGGTAGATCTTGTGAACCTGAAGATGAATTCGTTCAACATGCTGTGCGTAGAAAAGGTTGTAAAGCTTCATTGAATCTAGATTACCAGGGTTTATGTAGGATCTCTTAAGATAAATTTAAATACTATAATTCTAAGTTTAACATAAAATGAGGTGTCGCTTATGAGAAAAATAATTATTTTGTCTATGTTAGTTGTTGCAGCTTTGCTTTTAGCTGGTTGTAATCAGGAATGGGGAGGATGGAATTGTAAAAGTGGTGATAGGATCTCTCCTGGTGAAGGAAGATTTTTTAATGCCCATTGTGGAACGACTTGTCAAGCTCACGAAAAGGTGTGTGACTGTCCTGGTTGGGCTTTCCCGACTAGGTGTGTAGGTACAGGAGCTTTAGATTGCAAACAAAATTGTGGATTAGATGTACCAAAAAAATGTGAAACAAATGCTGATTGTAGCGCAGATTCTGTATGTCATGATTGTCAGTCTACTATTGGGAAGTTGTGTATTGAAAATTTTAGAAATCCTGGAGACTTTTGTACAAGTTTGAATGTTGCTTGTCCACTTGGTCCTTGTTTGGGTGATACATTTTGTCATCATTGTGCAGCCGATGATCCAAAAGATGGGTCTATGATATGTGTAAGTGATTGGCAAACAGGGAAGAATTGGTGTCGGGGTGACTATGAAATAGATGATCCTTGTAAGGGCCGAACTTGTCAATCAAATTCGGATTGGGAATTATTTTTTAGAGATGATTGTACTTTCCGAGGAGCTACACTAAACGATTACGCAACGTGGAATCCTTGTTAGATTCTTTTTTCTTTTTTTTAAATTTTAGAAATAAAAAATCACTCAGCTTTCTTCATGTTTTCCCATTCAGTTAGATAAAGAGCTTCGAGTGCTGATGCGAAGAATTTTGAGTTTACCCAAACTCCTACGTCGTAGGATGAGTGGACTTCTTCGTCGTTTAGAAGCATAAATGTTACTTCTTTTCCGTCTGTTAAGCAGAATCTTGCTTTGATGTCTGAGGTTTTGATTTCGGCTATCTTGGACATCTCTTGGACTTTTTTTGAGATTTCTTTAGAAGCGTTAACTCCAATTCTGATCTTTACTCCTCTTGATTTTGCCTTTGAAAGGGCAGATTTCAGGGCTTCTGATTTTCTGATGAAGCCTTTTGATGTTGTCATAATCCAAATAGAACTCTCAGCTTTTTTAACAGATGATTCAAGATGGTCATAAAGGTTTTTTCTTCCTTTTACGCATCCACTTATATCAGTAGGATCTACAAGTTCAATACCTTGTGAATGTAATAATTTTAATTCATCAATAACATCCCCTTCTTTTAGGTCTTCCATTGCTTTTAATTGTTTTTCGGACTCTTCGTTGATTTTCTTTTTAACACGCTCTAGAACTTCTTCTGGTGGCACTGCAATGTACTTGATGGGTTTACCAAGCTTCATGATGATAAAGCCTTTTCTCTCAAGACTCTCTAGAACATCATAGCTTCTGCTTCTTGGTACATTTGCAATGTCAGAAAGCTCACCTGCTGTCGATACGCCACGGGACAGAAGTGCTGTCCACAACTTTGACTCGTATGTATTGAGTCCGAAATCTTTGAGTTTGTTTAAAAAGTCTTTTTGAACGATCATTTTTCTCCCTTTTAATGGCTAGACAAGCCTTGTTTATGTATTACAGGTTGAAATGGGGTTCTTTTCTTTTTATCTTTGTTTAAAACGCTACTATTTAGCACATAGTAGTCAATTTCAGCTCATATACATTCTCAGCAACATTATAATCGGTTTTTAGCCAAAACATTGGTCAATAACAACCCCCATTTGTTGAATATTTATAATGGGGGGTTTCTATATAAATGTTTCTATGATTTGCTATTCTTTAGTAATGAAAAGTGCATTCTTAAAAATAACAATAACAGTATATACTTTTTAAAAGTAACTTTTATTGTTCAATTAATGATTTTTATTTTCTATATAGAAAATATGTAATTAACTACTCTTGAATGAATACTAAAAGCAAAGGTTTTTAAAAGAATGAGGACATTTCTAATACTATGGCTGAGAGTAAAATGATCTATAGGTGTGCAGAATGTACTTCTATTAGATATCAGACTCCTGAAGGAAGTACAATTGATGCAAAACTATCATTACCCCAAGACCATGCAAAGTTAGAGAATGACCCTGATTTTAAAGTATCAGATACTGTTCTGTCAAAAGCTTGTAGAGATAATGCAATTTATAGGGCTCAAAAACAAAGAGGGGATTTAAGTTTCAGTTCCCTAGAGAAGTTACCTGAGTTGTCTGTTGTCTGTCCTATTTTTGAGGAGGAAGAAATTAATGCTAGTCAGGTTTATCAAGATACTGGTGTCAAAAAACCTTCTAAAATATATGTAGTGTCTGATGATCCAAGGCTGATTCAGAATATTGCAGGTGGATTAAAAAAAGAGAAAGTCGAAATTGATGCTGTTTATGTAGGTTCTGCAGCTTTATATGAAATGTTGGGATTAGAAAAAGTGGCAAGACTTGGAAGTTATGAAAGCGCTTTAGCTGATATGAGTGATCCTGAGAAAATGAAAGATTATGTGTTGGTTTTATCAGACTGGCAATTACAAAAAAATGGAACAAAAGGGGAAGGAAAAGAACTTAAAGATGCTGCAAAAAAAGAAGGTAACTTTAAAGGAACCTTTGTTATATGGTCTAAACGTGGTGAGGATTTAAAGAAAGAAGTTGGTGAAGAAGAGAATGTTGTTTGTTTAAGTAAAGACGAAACTTCAGGTGTCGTCGCTGCTTTACATGATTCTCCCGAATATGATTCTCAGCGTGTTCATTAGTTTCTAATTGGTAGTAAATTCAATAATAAGATATTTAAACTAAAAGTCATTCCCTTATTTTTGAAAATGGGGGGCGACGACAAAGCTGAAGCTGAGAGAATTCTTGGTCTTGTTACGAGAGTTCTTGCTGAAGAATCTGGAGGCGCTTATGTTGTGGATGTATCTCCTTCTGTAGAAGAAGTTTATGAAGTTCTAATGTGTGATACTAATCAGGGTTTGGAAACTTTGCACAAGTCTTATCAAAGAATTCTTGATAGATGTACTGAAGAAGGAAGAAGATATACATTACATTCTGTTGATACGCTACAATCAGGGATTGAAATTGTAACTGAAGAAGGGGTTGATAGGTTTCGTGCAATTATTGTTAATCCAGATGCATTATCTGTTGTTAGAGAGGCTATTGCAAGGGGATTTGAAGGAAATGTGGTAGTGCAAAGTGGAGGTCCAATGTTTGGAGTAATGGACCAAGCTCGAGGTGCTCCGGGAAGTGAGAAATTTGCTTTTTTACATAAACCATTTTCCCCTCACACTTGTTTGGTTGATGTAATAGAAGGGAAAGACTTCCAACCTTATACTCCTGTTGGTTATACCCCTGGTGAGTAGTAAATTTATAGAAAGATTTATAAATGGTAAAATCCACTAGAATTCTATGTCACATGAGTATAAAACTAAGAATACTGTTGTAGAGTGTAAGGACTGTGGGTCGTTAGATATATTTAATGAGCCCTCTAATGGAGTTCCAAATACTTTTTTTAGACTTTCTCAGCAAGATTATGAGGCCGCAAAAAAAGATACTAAAGTAAGATTTGAAAAATCTGAAAAAGGATGTTCTTCAAATGGGGGTAGGTGTAAAGTAGAAGATTTAACACTCGAGGAACTTTATGCAGTAAAGCATGTTGATGAAGGCCCGAAAAATTATAATGGAATTATATATAGAACGGCGGGTGAATTGAATGTTATTATTAGAATGCAAGAAGGATTTACATCTATTCGAGAAGGAGATTCTGGCTTAGATCCTACTAGAAGTGAAGTTAATACCTGTGTTGAATGTGGGGCCATAGGGCTTTTTGGAGATTATAAAATAGGGGCCTCTGGTGTCTTCTCAGGAATTCCTGATAATTTATACAAACTTTCGGATACTGATATGATGATTGTACTTCATGATGAAAATGTAAAATTAAGAGGGGTATACCATCCAAACGGATGTACGCCCCCAATTTCTCCTCTTGAAAATGAATGTCATCCAAGAAACATCTCTTTAGGAGAATTTTATGCTGCATTGCATAGAGTATCTCCTGTCCTACAACTTGCCACAGATAAAGAGCATGAATTTAGAGAAAGAAGCGAAGTTTTAGAAAGCAGAGGCAAGAGGTCGGTTCATATTCCTGTCTACTCAAGACTTAATCGTCTTTCCCCTGAAGATATGGAAAGAGTAGTTAGAGAAATTTCTGGTAACTATAATAAGTTGGGTGCTCCGGTTATAATTGATGGTCATTTTGAACACAGGGGGGAGAGTTGGTTAGGAATTGAAGTTGCCGAGTCTGTTAGAGATTTAGGCGGGGTTCCTGAGAGACACATAGGATTGACATCATTGGATTTTGAAGGATTACGAAACCGTGGAAATGGGTTTGTTTGTTTTCCTAAAGGAAGAGAGATGCATAGTGAAGAAAGGATTAGTAGGTGGCTTGATTCGCTCAATAGTCTGAGAGCCTGATGATACTAAAAATTTAAATACTATATCAAATATCATATTCAAAATGATGGCAAAAATAAATTTGACTAAAGGAATTGTTTCTATTATAATTAGTGCTATCATTATTATTTAGAAGTCCACTGACAAATTCTGGTGGCAAAGACTTTTAAAATGATTAAATAAAAAACTAACAAAAAGGTGAATGGAAATGGTTAAGGTATTCGACACAACTCTTAGGGACGGAACACAAAGCTCTGATGTAAATCTCAGTATAAGAGATAAGTTAGAGATCATTAAAGTTCTTGATGATTTTGGTGTCGATTACATTGAATTAGGATGGCCAGCTTCGAACCAAAAAGAGATGGAGGCTTTCTTGCAAGCTTCAAAATTAAAAATGAAGAATGCTAAAGTTGTTGCTTTTGGTTCAACAATGCGTCCAGGAAAACCTGAAGATGATCAAAATTTGCAAGGGATAGTGAAATCTAAAGCTCCAGTAGCTTGTATTTTTGGGAAGACATGGAAACAACATGTTTTGAAACAGCTTAAAGTTTCACCCGAAGAAAATTTGAAATTAATAGAAGATAGTTTAAGGTTTCTTAAGAAGAATAAGGTTACAGTATTTTATGATTTGGAGCATTTCTTTGATGGTTTTAAAGACGATAAAAATTATGCATTCAAATGCATTGAGGTTGCTGTTAAAGGCGGTGCAGAAACAGCAATAATGTGTGATACAAATGGGGGAACATTGCCTGATGAAATGTGTTCTATTGTTTATCAGGTAAATGAATTTGTTAAAAAGAAGAAATTGAAAGTAGAGTTAGGAATACACTGTCATAATGATTCTGGTTCTGCAAATGCAAATACGTTAATGGCTGTATCGCAAGGTTGTACGCATGTACAAGGAACTATAAATGGATTTGGTGAAAGGGCTGGAAACGCTGATTTATGTGTTATACTTCCTAATTTACAGTTGAAGATGGGTAAGAAGCTTGATGTGGATCTTAAAAAACTGGTAAAGGTTAGTACAACAGTATCTACACTAGCAAATAATAGACCTGATGTACATCAACCTTATGTTGGTCGTGATGCGTTTGCTCACAAAGGGGGAGTTCATGTGGACGCTGTAATGAAAGGTGCTGCATATGAACATATAGATCCTACTTTAGTAGGGAATAAAAGAGAGATCGTGTTATCTGATTTGTCTGGTCGTGCAAATATTGTTGAAGTTGCTAAAAAGTTTGGATTTAAATTAGATAAAAAAGATCCTAGAGCGTTAGCAATGTTAAAAGATGTTGAGTTCATGGAAAAAAAAGGTTATGACATAGGTTCATTGGAAGCAGAACAGTATTTATTGACACAAAAACATCTTGGGAAAGAGAAAGACTTCTTTTCAATATCTACTTGGAAAATTATGTCTGAACATCGTGATGGAGAATATTCCGAGTGTGTTTTGACTGGATTTGTAGATGGTAAAGATAGACAGGTAGTTGCTCCTGTGAAAGGGGGGCCTGTTGATGCTACTTTCAAAGCGATTAAGAAAATGATTGCGACAAATCATAAAGAGATTGATAAAGTTAAGTTAGTAAATTATAAAGTAATGATTGCTCAAGATGAAGGTGCTGGATCCTCAGTTAGAGTTTATATTGAGTTTAAGAACAATGGAAACGAATGGGGATGCGTAGGTGTTTCGTCTAATATATTAGAAGCATCACTTGAAGCTATTGAGAAAGGATTTAGGTACTTCCTGCTGAAGTATAAGTAGGAATTTTATTTTCTTTTCTATAATTGTCAAATATTTGTTTTACGTTTTGGAATTGTCCATAAAGTAATTTGTGATCTTCTAGGTTCTTGCCTCTTCTTTGAGCCGCCCTTTCAAAGTAAAATCTAACGTTTTCTTCCCATGAGTCAATGATTCCTGCTGCTGCTTGTTCGTTTATGTAAACTCCTGCGACTTTGCTTGGATCTATTCCTTCTCCAGGTAACTTTACTCTTAGTCTATCTTTTCCTTTCACATTAGTCCATGAGAAATGAACTCTGTCTAGACTACTTTCAATGTCTGATTTGAAATTTTGGAAGTAATCGTTGAATATTCCGAATGCAGCTTGACCGCTAATTTTTCCTTCTCTGTGTGCCTTTCCAATCCCATGTGATGAGAACCAATATTGATTCCAGGCATTTCCCATTGAAGTTTTGGCTGGTCCATACACCTCCATATTGATTTTTTTCTCAATATCAAAATGGTTGCATAAGGGTTTAATTGAAATGTCTCCAAATGATTCTGGACATTGTTTTTCTTTGTAAAGAATTTTCATTGTTTCGATTTTTTCTTCATCTTGTTCTGTAATCTTAGGTCCTTCGTCCGATCCAGACACAGAAACCATTGTTGCGTTGGAGAATCTTCCTAATGCCCCTCCGTCGACGATCCCTAAATTGATTGTTGAGTTTCTGTAAATGATATTTGGGTTTGTTTTACTGAAATTATTTAATGACCAAAGCTCCATGATCTTTGAATCTAGTTGGTTTCCTTTTCCTTGTTTGTACCATTGTGAAAATTTATCTTGAATTTCTGAAGGAGACATGTTTGATAATGTGTTGTAGTCTGTTAAACCAGTTAGAATGGATGCATAATGTGAATATCCCCAGTTTTCAACAGTTTGAATTTTCAAATTGAAGAATTTTGGTTGTGGAGGTTCTAATCTTTCTTCAAGCGATTCTTCTGAGGGGGCAGGAGCTGATGAAAGGGAAGGGGGATTTGAAGGGATTTCTTTCTTCGGTGCTGCAATTGTAGTAGGGTCTGGACCAGGAGGGGAACTTGGGAGTGGTGCTGCAGTTGCGGAAGGAGCTGGGCCGGGGGATGTAGTTATTGCTGGTCTTGCCTGATAGCTGCTGGGAATATTTGGCACAGATAATAATTTGTAACTTAAAGCTGTAGCAGTTAAAATAACCGAACTTGTTATAGCTGCTTTCTTCAAGAAATCCCTTCTTTCAACTAAATAATCATTTATCCTTTCTGAAAGAGTTCCTCGTAATTCTTTGATTCTTTCACGTTCTTTTTCCCTTTTATCTAAAACAGTGTATGCCTCTTTTATTAATTTTGCATATTCAATATGTTTTGTTTTATCATAAGAAAAAACTGTGAAATTTTCAAGATATCTTTTTCTGTTATAATCCTCTGCAATCCTAAGATAGGTTTTATTGATGAGTCTTCGGGTTTTTTGAATCTCCCACCAAGTGAGGGGCCTTTCTAATTTTAGAAGCTTGTAAACTTCTCTGATCCCTTTATTTTCATTTAAAAAAGATCTTTCTAAAGGAGAAAGTTTGCGTCTTGTTTTTTCTGCCATATTCATCTCTGTAGAGTGGTAATTATTTTAAAAAAGTTTGTGATTAAGAGGGTAATATAAATGTACTAATAAAAACTTCCATGAGAAATCAAGGGGCCTTATAAACTCCAATGATTCTGTTTAAAAATGGAAGTCTTTATAAAGGAATAACCCTTTATAAATTTTAAATAATAACCGCGCTATAAAGCGTAAAAAAGAGACTGATCCTTACATAGCGACCATTTACATGGTTATTAGCTAAAATAAAGCCAATTTAAGCGAGGTTTTTGAAAATGACAAAGAAAGAAACCAAAAAAGATATAGAAGTTGTTAATATAGTCGTATCTACTTCATTAGAGCATGATGTACCCTTAGAAAAGATGGCTGCTACTTTATCTAATACTGAGTATAATCCAGAGCAGTTTCCAGGATTAGTACTTAGAATCAAAGAACCTAAGACTTCAGCATTAATTTTCTCATCTGGTAAGGTTGTATGTACTGGAGCTAGATCAATGGAGAAAGTTGAGGAAGCTGTGAAGAAGATCATTAAGTCATTAGAGAAAATTAATATTAAGATTACAATAAAACCTGAGATTGAGATTCAAAATATCGTTGCTTCTGGTTCAGTTGGAATGGATTTGAATCTGAATGTTCTAGCTATGAAGTTGGAAAACACAGAATATGAGCCAGAACAATTTCCAGGACTAGTTTACAAGCTTAAGGAAGCTAAAGCGACGTTCCTCTTATTCAGTAATGGGAAGGTTGTATGTACTGGAACAAAATCGGAAAAGGAAGTTCACATCGCTTTAGATATGCTTATTGAGAATCTGAAAAAAGTCAAGTAATGTTTTCTCAGAGGTGGGATGGAAAATCTACGGAATAGTGTAGGTTTAAGAATGAAAAAATGGAGGCCAAAGATCAGATAAAAAAGTTCAAGGAGTTTATAGAAAATCATCTACTTGATAACTTGATGGATAAAGTTCGTCAGGGTAATTATTGGCTTGAGATTGATTTCGTTAAACTTTCTATGTATGAACCTGAACTCGCTGAAGATTTATTAGAGAATCCTGAAGAGGTTATTAAGGCGGCGGAATTAGCTGTTTCTGAGTTTGATTTTGATAAGGCCCCTGAGTTTAAAGTTCGTTTTCTCACATTACTTGATTCTCAAAAGATGATGATTAGGAATATTAGAAGTGCTAATCTGAATAAATTGTATTCTATGGAAGGGGTTGTTCGTCAAAAATCAGATGTTAGGCCTCAAGTTACTTCCGCTAAATTTGAATGTCCTTCATGCGGGAATATAATTAATGTATTACAACTTGATCAGTCTTTTCGTGAGCCTTCTCGTTGTAGCTGTGGTCGGAAAGGTAAATTTAATTTGACTTCAAAAGAACTTGTTGATGCTCAAGGGATTGTGTTGGAGGAAAGCCCTGACACGCTTGCTGGTGGAGAGCAGCCAAAAAGAATGAATGTTTTTCTTAAAGATGATTTGGTTTCTCCCCTTTCTGAAAGGAAAACCAATCCAGGATCCAAAATCGAAGTTATTGGTTTTGTTAAAGAAGTTCCAATAATACAAAGGACTGGTATTAAGTCGGTGAAATTTGATTTGTATATTGAGGCAAATAATGTGATTCCAATTGAAGAAACGTATGCGGATGTAGTTGTTTCTGAGGAAGAGGAGAAAGAGATAATTGAATTGTCTCAAGATCCGAAGATAATTGAAAAATTATCTGATTCTGTTGCACCTTCAATTTTTGGTTATGATAAAATTAAAAGAGCTTTGGTGTTGCAAATGCTTGGTGGAGTGCAGAAAACAAGGCAGGACGGTGTTGTTAGTAGAGGAGATATGCATATTTTACTTATTGGAGATCCTGGAGCTGCTAAGTCTGCAATGTTGAAGTCTATCACACGAATTGCTCCAAAGGGAAGGTATATTTCTGGTAAAGGTATATCTGCAGCTGGTTTGACGGCGTCAGTTGTTAAGGATGAGTTTTTGCGAGGGTGGTCGCTTGAAGCTGGAGCAATGGTATTGTCTTCTGATGGTATGTGTTGCATAGACGAAATGGATAAGATGGGGGAGGAAGATACTGCTGCAATGCACGAGGCGATGGAGAACCAAACCGTAAGTATTTCGAAAGCAAATATTCAGGCTACCTTGATTGCTCGAACTACAGTTTTAGCTGCTGCTAATCCTCGTTATGGTAGATTTGATCCTTACAAAATGATTGCCGATCAGATTGATTTGCCTCCAACACTGATTAATCGTTTTGATTTAATATTTCCAATTAAAGATCTTCCAAATAAAGAAAGGGACGATGCACTTTCTTCACACATACTGGGGTTGCATCAAGATCCTGACAAGGTTAAACCAATAATTGACAGGGATTTGTTAAAGAAGTATGTTTCATATTCAAGACAGAAAATTAAACCTGCATTGACAAATGAAGCTCTTGAAGAGATAAAGTCTTACTATCTAAAAATGAGGGCTACTGGGAGCGAGGAAGGTGCTTTACCTGTAATTCCTATTTCTGCAAGGCAGCTTGAAGCATTGGTTAGAATGTCAGAGTCATCTGCACGTGCTAGGTTGAGTCCCAAGGTTACAAGACAAGATGCTCAGCGTGCTGTTGATTTACTGCATTATTCACTTAATCAAGTTGGTCTCGACCCAGAGACAGGAAAAATTGATATAGACCGAATTGCGACAAGTACTTCGGCCTCTCAGAGGAATAATATATTTGTGGTAAAAGAGATAATTTCTGATCTTGAAGGAAAGATTGGAAAGACAATCCCTATCGATGATGTTGTTCAAGAAGGCAAGTTGAAAGGTATATCAAACGATAAGGTTGATGAGATTATAGAAAAATTAAAAAGATCCGGAGATATATTTGAACCCAGGAAAGGGTTTATACAGAAAATCTAAAATGGACCAGTTCAAAAGACACGTTGCCTATAAAGTGAATGTATCCCAGATAAATAATTCTAGTTTTGTAAAGCAGGAAGATCAATGGGCTCCAAGTTATATCCCCATAAATGATAAGCAGGTTTCTCGTGTAAATCTGATGGGGGTGGTTGTAGCTGTTGAAGAGAATGGGTTGGTAGTTGATGATGGGACTGGGAGGATTCCTCTACGTAGTTTTGATAATTCTGTTCCTTCTGGAAATATTGGAGATGCGATTAATATAATAGGTAGGCCTCGTGAGTTTAACAATGAGAAATATATTGTTCCTGAGATTGTAACTAAAATTGATACTGCTTGGTTGGCAGTTCGTAAGTTGGAAGTTCCTTTTGTTGCTGAAGCTCCAACTGAGAGTTTTAGTCAAGAAAGTGCAGTGGAAGAGAATGTTGCTCCGGAAAGATCAGTTGAAACTCCCGTTCAAAGTAATGTCGCTCAGGAAAGTGTTTCAGAGGTAAAGCAAGAAAGTCCTGTTGAAAATGTTAATCAAGGAAGCCCCGTTCAAAGTGATACGATGACTCAAGAGAGTGAGGCTGTTGAATCTGAAGTTGTGGAAGAAAGTTTAGAGGATCCTTCGACTAAAATATTTAATTTGATTAAAAAGTTGGATGAAGGCGAAGGGGTGGATATTGATAAGTTGCAGTCAGAGTCACAGATCGAAACTGCAGAAAAAATTATTTCTAATTTGCTGAAAGAAGGGGAAATCTTTGAGATTAAACCTGGTAGGGTTAAGGTTTTGGAATAACTCTGTGAAACCGATCATTTTATCGACCCCCCAACAACCTTTATAAACCAACTTAGATTTCAGAGGGTAAATGCAAGACTATAAAGAAATGTTGAAGGATGTTAGGGAAAATTTGCCAGAGGCGGCATCTGTTAGAGAGAGGTTTGAGATTCCTAAGGTTATGGGACATATACAGGGTAATAGAACGGTGATATCTAATTTTCCTCAGATTGCGAATCATTTAAGGAGAGATGTTAGACATATGTTAAAGTTCGTTTTGAAAGAATTAGCAGCTCCTGGTGAGATGAAGAGAACTGGTGCATTAATATTTGGAACAAAATTACCAGCTTCAAGGATTAATGATAAAGTAAGATTGTATGCAGATAGGTTTGTTTTGTGTCCAGAGTGTGGAAAACCTGACACAAAGTTAGAAAAAGAAGGTCCAGTTACAATGTTAAAATGTTCTGCTTGTGGAGCAAAACATCCTGTTAAAGAATGATAGTAAAAAAACATAAACACGAAAATAAATTAATTCTTTCAGTCTGTGATAACGATCTAATTGATAAGAAGTTTGAAGAGGGTAATTTACAATTAGATTTGACTCAGGATTTCTATAAAGGAGAAGAAGCTAATGAAGATGATGTTGTGAAGTTAGTTGAGATTGCACAATGTGCTCATGTTATTGGAGAAAAGTCTGTTTCTTTACTTGTTTCGAAAGGAATTGTAAAAGAGGAGCATGTTAAGAAAGTTTCTGGAATCCCTCATGTTGAGATTTTTAAGGTTTGATTTTTGAAACTGAATTTCTAGTTAATTACCCTATCAAAAATATTGTCCCAATGTTCTCTTACTTCATCGTCTTGTTCTTGGGAGACTATCTGAGAATAAACATTGTCTCTTAAACTTGTGAATAAGTCTTGGTCTTCGGATTCTTGTGAGGGGTCATTTGGATCTCTATTGCGAATGACTAAACCTACAAAACTATTTACAAGGGCATGATAGCATCCGATAGCTTGGTTAGAACACCCACTTAATCTAGTGGTAAGTAAGTCTTCTTTTTTTGATAATGACTCGAGTATTCTTCTTGCGTTTTCTCTAACTTCTTTTTTCTTGCCTCCTGCTGAAGCTGCATACTGGTGTAAAGAGAATAAAGGACTAAAGTCTAATGCGCTTAATGATCCGTTTTCAATTTGGGGATTGATGCTTTGTAAGTAATCGATAAGATTTCCTGGTTGATCTGAAATTTTTAGATAGTTTCCAGCTAGTCCTGGTTGATTTTTGTATTGGCTTCTGTATTGTAAGAATATTTTCATAACCTCTCTAGGGCTTCTACCCTTGATTCCTTCTGCCATCGCCTTTTGAAAATAATCTTCAAATGAATCGTGGTTTACAACATCCGATATTTCTTTATTAGGTGTTTTTGGTTGAGTTGGTTCAGGAGAGCTTGGTTTTGGTTGGGAAGATTTTGGGAGGGTGTATGTATTAGATTTTGGATCAAAAGAAGTTTGATTTTCTCCTTCATAAGTTCTTTCGACAGGAATTGGTTGGCTGGGGGAAGATAGGAAATCATATGCTATTTTTCCAATTGTTGTAATATATACTGTAGCTCCAATTAAACCAGTAAATGCTACTGCATAAGCTGTTTTTCTAAGCTTGTTTTCCATATAGAATAGGGTGAAAATTGGGTATTTAAAGGTTATGAATTATGACTACTGGTTAGTAGTATTTCTTTTAGTTATTTGGAGATCATAGTAGTAAATAGTGTGCATCGTTGAATAAAGAGGGATTATAAATTTTAATTATGAAAAATATGTAGATTGGTAGTTCAAGAGGGGGGTTATATTGTAGAAGAGGTTCTTGATTCTTAAAAATCTTTAACCAAACCACTCTCCTAATCCTTCCTGTACTTCTTTGCTGAAGACTCCTTCGACTCTTATCCCTACCAATTAGAACGACCAAACAGCAAAATTTAAATAGCTTCCAATGAGAAAATGGTTATGCACACATCAAAATCTGGGTTGGTGTTGTTTTTAATTTCATTTAGTTTGTTTGCTTATGGTTGTTGTGAAGTGGGGGATACTCGATGTAATACTGCAACTAATTATGGTTTTTGTTGTGAGCAGGGGCAAGTTTGTGTTGATGAACCTTGTGGATGTTGTCCTGTGGGAATGGAGTGTGTTGATGCGGTGTGTGATTTCCCCGAGCCAGAACCTGGTGAATGTGGGCCCTGTTATATAGAAGGGACTTTAGCAGATTGTAGTGAGAGTGATTTTGAATGTGAATGTCATTTTGATGGATATATCTCTTGGTGGACAAGGGAGGGTCCTTGTAATTACGTTCATTCTAGTGGTTTTGAATACATTGGTAAACAGTCGAGAGGGATCGTGATTCCTTGTGGTTTTGATGGGTGTGAAGAAACAGATTTGGGGTGTCAATGTGAGGGAGAGATTTGTCCTGAAGAAGGAACTCATATTGCAGGTACTAAACCAGATGGCACAATTTTATGCTGTCCTGAGGATCAAGTTCAAGATCCAGAATATATGTGGGATTGTATTGATCAAGTATGTGGATCGGATACTGTTCCTTGTTCAGGTGCACCAAATGGCTGCTGTCCAAGTGGGAAAATTTGTGTAGATGAAAGGGAGTGTATGGATGAGGATCCGAGCAATTATGCAATAAAATGGGTTTGTGGTCAATCGAGCCCCAATGCTGGCGATGCATATTATTATACCTCGAATTCAGCTCAACCATTCAATGGAAACCTTAATTGTCTAAATTTATACTTCCATACCGGAGTTTCTTATGATGGAGGTGTGGTGAAAAATTGTGGAGTGGGTGGTTGTCCAGGTGTTAATGGGCAGGAGTGTAAAAGTGGAGAGTGTTGGGAGCTGGGCTGGGGAGAAAATGAGATATGGTACAGTTTAAACGGCCCTTGTGGAGAAACGAGTTGTAAAAAATGTGTTGATAATCCTGCTGGTTGTTCAGAGGGTAGGTATCAGATTCATACTACTTGGTGATTACCCAAACCACTTTCCTAATCCTTCTTGAACTTCTTTGTCTTTTCCGAAGACACCTTCGACTCTTCGTTTTACTAGTTCTAGGTTTTGCTGGACGTAGGCGGGGACGTTGTATTTTTCTGCTAGAGAAATTGCGGGCTGGAGATATTTAACAATAGATCCTTCTGAGACCGTGAAAAGAATTTTTCCGGCACATTTTGTACATTTTCCCAGTAAAGGGGGTCTTCGGAATTTCTCATTACATTTCACACACCTAAATTGTTGTGTTGAGAATTTTCTTAAGTTTCCTCTTATGTCTTTCAAGAAATGTTTTTCAATAACTAAACGTGCAACATCGGTTTGATCTACTGCCCTGATCTTTTCTGCAAGTCTTGTTTGTCCTTTAAGTTTTTCTTCCATTGAAGGTAATGTTTTGTATGCAGAACAGGTAACCCCTTTGTTAATGTTGGTGGTGTGGTGAGTAAATCCCATTCCTTCATATTGCTTTTCTGTATTCAGTCTGTTTGCTATTCTCTCTATTTTAATTGCTGTAGGATCCTTTAGTTTTGAACATGCCTCATAAAATTCTAAAGGGTATTTCCAAGCAACGTCAACATCAAAAACCATATCATCGACTTCAGAAGGAGTTAGTTCAGAGGTTAATACTAGCGGGGCATCTTGAGTTGCTCCCCTGGTAGACGGAATAAAAGATCTTGAGAAATTTAACAATACATCCAATAGCATTACAATAGAAAGTTCGTCTCCATCACAGTCTCTTCTGCAAGAAGCATGGAACATAGGGTGGGCAAACAATCCCTGAGTATTTGAGAATCCGATTATTCTTCCGACCATCCCTGCAGAGATATGGGGTGCAAGTGCAATAACTAATTTTCCTCTAAGATCGTCAGGAGATTTTAATTTAAAATAGGGTTCAACGCCATACATCCTTTCTAACATTTCATCAATAAAGTTTGCAACATTGAAAAGGACTTTGTCTGCACCATCATCTAGGGCTTCCCTACAACAAGGGATGATTAGGTCTTGGGGTTTTATCTCAACTATCTGGCCAGTATCTGTTAATTCTTTTCCATAAGTATCTTTCGAATAACCCAGTTCTTTCAGTTTTTCTATTGAAGTTCCGATCTCTATAGGTTTGAAGTGAGTAATTGGAAGTTGGGTCATATCATATCTAACCGTCCCGTCTTTATTTACAGAAACCTCGTGTTTTGATCTTAGAATGCCCTTCATAAAATGTTCCGGTATGTGGCCTTTATTCGAAGTCCCTCTTACGCCTTTGATTAGGTCTGGGTAGGCATTCATTTTTAGTTTTTTCAAACCCAGTTGGAAATAAGTTTTTATGTCAATATCTTTTTTTCGATAAGAAGCTGCTTTTCCGTGTTTTTTACATTCATCATGATCAATTAAACCACACATATTGCAGAAGAATTTTTTATCGGTTTTTTCCCCACAAGTTTCGCAAATTGAAAATACAGTTTCTTTTTTACACTTCCTACATTCGTACACTGGGAATTCTGCAGTAATCTTTCCTGCTTCTAAAGCGCTTTGGAAACATCTTAATCTACCTCCTTCTTCTCCAACAGGAAATAATGTATGGGGATTCCCAGTTAGTTGTCTCATCTTTGCTTTTTCGGGTCGACCCATTCTTGCTCCGATGAAAACTCCTGCTTTGTCCCTTACTGTTACTTTAGCTAATGTGTTAATGATATCTAGAACATCTCCCTGTTCTTTTTCCTTCACAATCCCTATTAACTCAGGGATCTCGTTGGTGCTTTCTATTCCCAGGGATCCTAATAAAGGGTAAGATTCATCCTTTGTAATAACAATATGTTCTTTTCCTGTCGCGATGTGGGGGGTTCCTAAAAGTTCTAAAATCCTTTTTCCAGGTTCTTCGTATGGTAGAATAATCTTCTCAATTTCTTCTTCCCTAACAATTTTCATTTTTTCTAACCATTGTAATAAAGTTAGAAATTGGTTTTTGGAAATCGTTTTCCAAAAGGGAGTATAAAGGGGGTGTAAAGGGATATTCAATTTTGTAGAAATGGACATTGCGTCTTTGCCGCTTAAGTTCTCTAAAGGATCTTTTAAGATTTTTTTTATTACCTCTTCATTAACTCCACAGAATTCTCCAATTTTGCTGGGGTCTAAGGATCCGAAAAGTGTGACTGCTGCCTTCTCAAACTCTTGTATCCACCACTCCTCACAATAACCCGCAGGAACAAGTTTGTGAGCACGTGTGAAAAAATCTCCATAATTAAATAGAATATCTCCTAAGAATAATATCTCTTCAACTTCGTCATTTAGTTCTTTTGCCTTTACTTCTGAATTAAGTCTAATCACACTTCCGTTTTTTAATTTAACAATTGGTCCTTCGATAGAGTCGCAGACTGTTAATGTCGCTGCCTTTCCTGGCCTTTCTACTTTTACCTGGGTTCCAATTGCAATGAATTCATCAAGAACGCGCATTGTTGCAGGATGGACGCTTGCTGCACTGAAACCACAAACTCTTGATCTTCCAAATCTTAATCTGAATCCTCCTGCTGCAAGGGGGTGTGTGAGGACTGGTCGACCAGCGACTAAATCTTCAATATATGTGTAAACTGGTTTAATCCCTCCACTATCTTCTTCCGCACCTTTGGCTTTTAGTTCTGATTGTAACTGCACATATTCATCTAAGAATGCCCAATCATCAATACCAAAATCTTTTCCCCACTTATTGTACTGTTTCAATAATTTCGGTGCTTTTTGTGCAAGGCATTCTCCCATTACTAAGCAGGGGCCATTTCTTATACGGTTGGTTTCAATTCTCTCTAGATCTTTTTGGTTGCTAACTTCAATTTGTTCGGAAGGGTCCCCATCAATTTGAACTGGAATTTTGCTTGCTAGGAATTGTAGCTCTTGTTCCTTTGGTAGATATTGTAAATTTGTGACCCTCTCATGATAATCATATACTTCAGTAATCACCCTCCGGATTTCTTCTTCGGTGGGATCATAGATTTCATAGCCCATGTTTTTTCTAACGTAATCTGCTACTAAAACAGAAACTGCAGCACCAGTTCCTCCTGCGCTCCTTATTGGGCCAGAGTACATTAGACAGAAATATTCTTTTCCATCCTTTCTTTTTTTTATTTTTAGTTCCACGAATCCCTCTATTGGCGAGCTTACAACACCTAGAGTAAGGTACGCCAGACCAACACGAATTCCTGTTTCCATTGCTTTTAATTTAGAATCAAATTTGTAGAATTTTTGTTGGGCAACTTCTAATGCGATAGATAATGCTACCCTCCAATCTAACTTTCCAAATTTTTCTTCTAAAGAAGAGATTCTCTTTGAAACTCCCGATCCGATTATCTGGGGAGAAACCATTGAGATTAAACCTTCAACACGTTCAGCCATGTTTCTCGCTAAAGGCATTTCACTTTCTAGGCTTGGATCAAAACCTTTTTTTCTTACGATTTTTGCAAGTTTGTATTCTTCAGCAACTACTTTGTTAATACTATCAAGGTATGCTCTCATATCACTACTCATTGCAATCATTCGCCAAACCTCAATATTTTTGCTTCTCTTGTATGGAGATTTACAATTGGAACTCTACTTGGTTCTGGATTGTGCCCTAATTTTTCCTGGTAATCTGTTTTAGACTGCCAACAACTACCGCTGATTAGAGTTATGTTTCTAAACTGAGCGACAATTGATTTATGTATGTGGCCAGTAACAAATATGTCTGGGATTTGATCTATGATTAATGGGTCTTTTTGGGTGTCTGGGATGTACAGTGTTGATGTGTGGCTTGGAGCCAAATGCCTTCTTTGTAATAAGAATTTCATGACTAGGTCTGCTCGGTCATAACCTCCATTATTCCTTATCGTGTCAACGTTTGCAATGTAATAATCGAACGAAAAACCATGATACATTAAAACATCTAGTCCGGGGGTTTTTCCGTCGGAGGATATATTAATTAACGAAGGATTGCTGACGAGAGTTACATTGGGCATACTGTATAAATCTGCTGCAAAGTCTTCGTAAAGTCTTGGTTGGGGCTCTGATAATCTAACAGCATCGTGATTTCCCGGGCAAATTATGATATTCATTTCTTTAGGGATTTGTTTTAGAAGTTCTGCTGCTCTTTTGTATTGGTCTGTGATGTTTTTTATTACGAGGTCTTTTTCTTGTGATGGATATATTCCACAACCATCCACCAAATCTCCTACGATGAAAATATATTTTACTTTTGATGCAATTTCTTTTTGTTTTTCATTACCTGCATTCCCACTTAGCCAATTTGTGAATTTTTGAAAATCTTTTTCTAAAAATAAATTAGATCCGACGTGGACATCAGAGAGGAATAATGCGTACTCTTCTTTTGCGCTTTTCTTAAGTTCTTTTGTTAATGGAATATCTGGCCACACAACCTCATTTGCGAATACAATATTTTCTCCGCACACTCCCACAATCCCCACAACTTCGTCGAGAACAAGGTCTCTTGCATGATTGAAAAGTTCTGGTTTGTTTTTGCTTAATAGAACTTTGATTGATCCAGTTTGATCTTCTAAAGTGATAATTAGGTTACCTGCTTTTGTAAAATCTTTAGATGCTACCAAACCTATAATCGATAATGTCTCTTTTTCTTTTTTGTTTTTTGCTCTACTTACAGACATTAAGTTTACAATTTCGTGTCTAGATTTTAGCAATCTTTCAAAATTTTTATATCTTACGCTGAAGTAGTCTACGAAATTACTCACCTCTCTTTTCTCTGGTTCCATTTCGTGGGAAGTAACAATTTTGAATGGTGGTGCTTTCTTCTCTTCAATTTTTGTGTACTCTACTTTTGCCTTTCCTTTTTCTTCAAGTACCTTTACTCTTTCGTATTCGCTCCAATTTAATTTTTCTCCAATTAATGACAGGGTTTCTTTTTGTAAAATCAGTAGATCTTCTGGAAGTCCAGATATTTGATCTAGTTTTTCTTCTGAATTGAAAGATTCTAAGAAATCGGAACTTACTAAAATGCCCCTATCTAAAAAATGTCGTACAACTTCTTTTTTTCTTTCAATACTTTCCATTTTAGAATTATAAATCCAGTTCCTGCTGTAAGATGTCTTTTATTTTTGGGATCACGTGGGGCGGTACTCCCAATGAAATCTCCCTTGTTCTTCCATACCTTCCTTTTGAGATCACTTTAACGTTGATTATTCCTAGCATGTCTAATTCCGCGACAACATCTGAGACCCTTCTTTGAGTTAGAGGTCTTAGTGAGGTTTGTTGACATAATGTTCTGTAAAGTTCGTACGCTTCTCCAGTATAAATTGTTTCAGAGCCTTTTTCTGAGATGGAGATTATTGCAAAAAGTACTAACTGTGATTGTTTTGGTTGACTTTTACAAACTTCAATTACTCTATCCCTTTCTATTTTGTCATCTGCTTCATCGATATGTTTAAGTTGGACTTTTGATTCTCCCTTTCTTTCAGCGACCTCTCCTGCGACACGCATGAGTTCTAATGCCCTTCTTGCATCACCGTGCTCTCTTGCTGCATAGGCTGCGCATTTTTCTACAACTCCTGGTTCCAAAAGACCCTCTTTGAATGCTACAGAGACCCTTTTTTTTAGTATGTCTTGGATTTGTAATGCGTTATAAGGGGGAAATAAGATTTCTTCTTCAGATAAGGAAGATTTCACTCTGGGGTCTATGTGGTCAATGAACATTAAATCGTTTGATAATCCAATTATTGCGATTTGGCTATTTTTTAGTTCTTCGTTTATTCTTGTTAGGTTATAAAGTATTTCATCTCCTGCTTTTTTTACTAGCTGATCAATTTCATCCATAATTAGAAGTACTAGTTGTTTTTCTCTATCAAGCAATGAGAAAAACAACTAGTACTAACTGTGATTGTTTTGGTTGACTTTTACAAACTTCAATTACTCTATCCC
>JBHPEA010000017.1:0-27853 GCA_042577505.1 Nanobdellota archaeon | reverse complement strand
AAAGGTGTTCCAATCAGAATTGAAATTGGTCCGAAAGATATTCAAAATAAATCTGGTTATAATATGAAAAAGGAAACTACATTGGGAATAACTGTAAAAAAAGAAGATGATTTTACAGAATGGTTTGTTCAAATAATTCAAAAATCTGGATTAGCAGATTATTCTGCAGTGTCTGGTTGCATTGTTTTCAAACCTTATGCTTATTCCATATGGGAAAAGATAAAGGGTGTTACGGATAAGAAAATTAAAGAATTAGGTGTAGAAAATGCTTACTTTCCTATTTTTATTCCTGAAAGTCTTCTAACAAAAGAAAAAGAACATGTTGAAGGATTTTCTCCTGAAGTTGCATGGGTAACTCATGGTGGAAATACAAAATTAGGTGAGAGACTGGCAGTTAGACCTACCTCAGAAGCAATTATGTATGATTCATATTCAAGATGGATAAGATCGTGGAGAGATTTGCCATTACGACTAAACCAGTGGAATAATGTTGTAAGATGGGAGTTTAAACATCCTGTTCCGTTTTTGCGAACAAGGGAATTTCTTTGGAATGAAGGGCATACTGCATTTGCCACACAAAAAGAAGCTGACAAAGAAATTGATGATATAATGAATATGTGGAAAGACATTGTTACAAATCATTTAGCATTGCATGGTGTTAGTGGAAAAAAATCAGACAAAGAAAAATTTGCTGGGGCCTTATCGACTAATGCTATTGAATTTATTATGCCTAATGGGAGAGCAATTCAAGGTCCTGACGCTCATTCCGATGGACAGAATTTTGCAAAAGCGTACGACATTAAGTTCATTGATAAAGATGAAAGTGAAAAATACGTATGGCAAAATACTTGGGCTATAACAACTAGAATGATAGGAGTTATGGTTGCTATTCACTCTGATAACAAGGGACTGGTGTTGCCACCAATGTTAGCACCCACAAAGGTTGTAATTATTCCAATATACAAAGATGATAGTCGGAAAAAGGTAATTGATGAGGCAAAAAAAATTGAGAAGAAGTTAAAATCATTTGACGTTTACCTTGATGACAGAGATGAATATTCACCTGGGTGGAAATTTAACGCATGGGAATTAAAAGGTGTTCCAATCAGAATTGAAATTGGTCCGAAAGATATTCAAAATAAATCTGTAGTTATAGTTAGGAGGGATACTGGTAAAAAAGAAATCGTTCCGTTTGATAAAGTCGATGATAAAGTTACTCAACTCCTAACAAGTATTCAGAACGATTTGTTGAATAATAGTAAGAAGATGTTTGAAGAGAAGGTTGTTAAGGTTAAAGATATGGCTGACTTTATTAAAACAATAAAAGGTCAAAAAGTCGGCTTAGGGGAATTTTGTGGAGAATCGAGTTGTGAGGATATGATTAAAGATAAGAGTGGTGGTGCTACATCACGAGTATCCATTGCTGACGCTAAAGGAAAATGTTTCCAGTGTGGTAAGAAAGCTAAGAGAGTTTTCTACTTCGGTAAAGCATATTAATTTCTCTTCTTAAGATGATCAACAATTAATTTTGAGACATCAATTTTTGCGGTAGAATTGGGTATTGTGTTTGTTGTAATGACTTTTGCTCCCGCTTTCCTTAACTTCTTCAAAGCATTCTCTACAAAAATTCCATGTACAGCAATACAAGTAATTTTTTTGGCTCCTATGCTTTTCAAATCTTTAATTGCTTCCAGTAGGGTATGGCCTGTTGATATCATATCATCAACAATAACAACATTTTTGTTTTTTAGATCTATTTTTTTTGTTAAATAAACGTTCACTTTCCTAGAACTGATTCTTTTTTTTCTAAGAATTGCTGATGGGCAGTTTATCATCTCAGCGACTTTTTCAGCCCATTTGTAACTTTCCCAATCGGGACCGATAATGAATGGATTTTTAATATTCTTCCTAATATATTCTGCAATTAATGAGTTTGCAGTTAGTTTGTGTGCTTTAATTGGAAAAATGTGAGATAGTGTTTTTTCTCTATGAAGGTGGGGATCAAAAATAGCGATTTCATCAAATACAGAACTGATTAATTCAGCAGAAAGTTCATTTGATACTATCTCCCCTGGTTTAAATTCCTTATCCTGTCTGAGATAAGGAAAGTAAGTTGCAATTAGAGTTAGTTTCCTTCCGTTTTTTGCTGATTTTGCAGCAAATATGGTTTCTATAAATTTGTCATTGATATAACCATGAAATGATTGTATAAAAATCAGATTTTCCCTAGGAACTTTTTTTGGAAATCTTAGATATAATTCCCCATCAGGAAATCTGTCAGTAGTGATTTGTTGAAATGATTTTTTTGAAAGCCTAGCAACTTTCTTTCCAACACTAGGATTCCCCGATAGTGAAATGATCATATTAGTTACTTGACAGGTGCAGTTTAAATATATTTCTTTTTTCGATTTACGACGAAAGATTTATATACATGGAATCGCGCATTATTTTAAGTGGTATTGGTGTCAAATTTAAAGGGTGTTATTGTACTGTTGTGTGTTCTCTTATTAGTTGGTATGGTGAATGGATTTGAGGCCGATGTATCACCAGAGTCTGTAAGCATACCAATAGATAGTTTCGCAAAATTTAATGTAACTATAAAAAATTCTGAAGATTTTCAGGATGTTTTTAGAATATTTTTTCTCCACTATCCTGAATGGGAGATAAAAACTGATCCACTTGAAAACCCCATCTTGATGGAATTAGGACCTGGGGAAGAAGGTGTCCGAGAGATTATTATTAAACCGCTTCATGTTGCTGGCGTAGGTACTTATCTTCTAGATGTAAAAATAGAATCTAGAGAAAGTGACGCATTAGCAAGTTATAGGACAAAAATTTCCTTATTTGAACCGCTTAAACCAGGTGTCACTATCCCCATTGTAACTGCTGAGATAACTGCACCGGATGTTGCTAATCCTGGGAAAGTGTTTGAATTTGAAGTAGATTTGAGAAACCAGAATATTGTAAAGCATGAAAATTTGGAACTAGTTGTAAGATCTGTTAATGGATTATTTAATAAAAATTTTAATATCACCTTGGAAAGTAAGGAGAGGAGCGTTAAAAAATTTGAAATAGGGATTGATAAGAATGCTATACCCCAAAGTGATGCAATTTCTGTTGAAATAATGCATCAGGGAGAGACTATTTTAAGTGGGGTACAAAGACCATATAAAATAAATGCCTACAGCGAGATTGATAAATCTGAGAAGGAAAGTTCCTTTTTTCTTAAAAGTGGAAGAAATGTATCTTTTTCAAATAAAGGTAACGTAGTTTATGACGGTCCAGTAACTGTAAGTTATTCTTTATTTAATAGGATGTTTATATCTACTGATCCGAAAGGGGAATTTTTGTCAGAAGAGGATGGAAGATTGATTCAGTGGAACATTTTGTTACAACCAGGAGAGACTATGACCATACATATAGTAACTAATTTCAGAATTCTTCTATACATTTTAATTCTAATCTTTATCGTTCTTCTAATATATGTTCATTTGAGGTCACCAATAATTGTGGAGAAGAAAGTAACCCATGTCGATAGAAAAGAAGGTGGTATATCTGAGATTAAAGTTATGATTACTTTGAAAAATCGAGGTAAGAAAGCTGTTAAAACAATTAATGTTACAGATAAAGTTACTCAAATTGGTCATGTAAAGAAAGGGGTTGATATAGGTACACTACAGCCCTCAAAAGTGCTTACCCATGAACATAAAGGGACTCTTTTAAAATGGGATGTTAATCAAGTTGACGCTGGAGAAGAGCGAGTTATGGCATATAGGATTACAGCAAGTCTTCCTATTACTGGTGGAGTTGAGTTGCCAAGTGCAATGGCGAGATTTCATTTGGGAAGACGAAAAGTTAAATCTAAGTCAAATTCTATAAATATTGATTAAATTTATAAATGAAGTTGTTTTTCATGAGTGAATCCCCGCCTAGCTCAACGGCTAGAGCGTTCGGCTGTAGCTTTGCACTTCTTGACCTTATGCAAACGCAAGGGATGATAAGAAGATAGCCGATACCGAAAGGTTCGTGGTTCAAATCCGCGGGCGGGGATATTTTTAATATTTCTAAGGGAAAGCTTTATAAATAAAACAAGAGTTTAGGGCGTAATGCACAATAATCTTTCTTTAGTCAAACGACTAGCGTATTGAGTTTGTTTTAGCTTAGAAAAGATTATAATGTGTGCAATAGGCGAAATTGCCCTGGTAGTGTAGCATGGCCTATCATGAAGCCCTGTCGAGGCTTCGACTCGGGTTCAAAAAGGAAGATCAATAAAACTTTTGAAAATCCCGACCAGGGCGTGTTTGATTGGCCATTTTGGCCATTCAATTTAAAAAGAGGGGCCGGTAGCTCAGCCTGGATCGAGGTATAACGCTTCGAGGGGCAATAGAGCACTCGACTTTTAATTTATAAGAGGTCATCGAGTGGTCGCGAGTTCGAATAAGGGTTCGGAAGTCTCGTCCGGCCCACTCACATGATAACGAGAGAGGTCAAGGATGAAGGATTTAGATATAACAAAGCACGTGTTGGTTCCAAAGCATGTTAAGTTAAGTGAAAAAGAGAAAAAAGAGCTTTTTGAGAAATACAACATAACAATGGAAGAGCTGCCTAAGATTCTAATAAAAGACGCTGCTATAAAAAATTTAAATGTTAAAGCAGGAGACGTCATAAAAGTAGTAAGAATTAGTTCAACCGCAGGTGAATCAAATTTTTATAGGGGTGTTATAAATGTATAAGTTCGGAAAGGTTCTTATTAAGAAATATTTTGAAGAGCCTAGCTTTGTTGATTCTAATATAGCCTCATTCAATAATCTTGTTGAAAAGGAATTGCAAGGAATCGTTGATGAGAACAGGGAAATTATTCCAACAATAATTCCAAATAACGTTGATGATTTTAAGATCAGATTCGATAAGATTTGGGTAACAAGACCAGAAATAACTGAAGCTGATGGTAGCAAAAGGAAAATTTTTCCTGCTGAAGCAAGATTAAGAAAGATAACTTATTCTGCTCCGGTTTTTATTGAAGTTAGTTCTCATATTAATGATGTTCAGCGTGAATCATTTACCACACAGATTGGTAACTTACCAATAATGTTGAAGTCAAACTCATGTCATCTACAAAAAATGTCGAGAGATGAGCTAATAACCCATAATGAAGATCCTGATGATCCTGGAGGATATTTCATAATTAACGGTACTGAGAAAGTTTTAATCAATATTGAAGACTTAGCTCCAAATAAATTATTGTGTGAGAGGGCTTCGACAGGGGCAATTGTGGGGAAAATGTTCTCAGAAAGAGGATCCTTTAGAATTCCACATACAATTGAGAAATCTAAAGATGGTATTTTCTATTTAACATTTACAAGAGTGCAAAATATTCCTCTAATTGTTATCATCAAAGCATTAGGTTTCTTGAAAGATGCTGAAATAACTAAATTTATCAGTGAAGATCTTAAATTTGATGAGCTTCTAATTAATTTATATGAATTTGCAGATATTAAAACTGAGGAAGATGCTCTTGATTACATTGCAAAGAGAATTGGAATTACACAATCTAAAGAAATAAGATTAGAAAGAATGAAAGAAATTCTTGATAAGTATCTTCTTCCGCACCTTGGTAATACTCCTGATGTTAAAATGTACAAAGCATACAATCTTTGTAAGATGCTTAAAAGGTACATGATGGTTAGTAAGGGTGATTTAAGAGTTGATGATAAAGATCACTACATGAATAAAAGACTAAAAATGAGTGGTGACCTGATGGCTGATTTAATACGGGTCAACTTAAAGGTATTAATTGGGGATCTACTTTATAATTTTCAGAGAATTGTGAAAAGAGGAAAGTTCCCAACTATTAAAGTTATAATTAGAGATAAATTATTGACATCTCGTATCTATTCGTCTATGGCTACTGGAAACTGGGTTGGTGGAAGGAAAGGTATTAGCCAGAGAATTCAAAGGTTAAATTTCCTTGAATCTTTAAGTCATCTTCAAAGAGTTGTAAGTCCACTATCTGCATCTCAGGAAAACTTTGAAGCGCGTGAGTTACATCCCACACATTTAGGGAGATTATGTCCAATCGAGACTCCAGAAGGAACAAATATTGGATTGAGAAAAAATCTGTCATTATTATGCAGCATATCAAATGAGACTCCTGAAGAGGATTATGTTAAATTATTAGTTAATCTAGGATTAAATCAGGTGAAATAAATGGGAGAAGTTTATATTAATAATAAATTTTATGGATCTGTAGATGACTCTAAACAGTTTGTTCAACAAGTAAGAGATGAAAGAAGGAGGGGGGGTATCCCTAGTAACGTTAATATTTACTTCAACGATGTTTTGGATGAAGTCCAGATTGAGTCAGGAAAAGGTAGAGCAAGGCGTCCATTGATTGTTGTAAAGGATGGCAGACCTTTACTTACGGAAAGGCATCTTAAACAATTGGAAAAGAATGAAATTAGCTGGTCTGATTTAGTTAAAGAAGGTGTTATAGAATATCTTGACGCTGTTGAAGAAGAAAATTCATATATCGCTTTTTTTAGCAAGGAATTAACACCAGAACACACACATGTAGAAATTTCTCCTTTGGTAATGTTAGGATTAGCAACTTCACTTGTTCCGTATGGTAACTTTAACCAATCAACTAGATTGAATGCAGGTTCAAAAAATCAGAAACAGGCACTTGGATTTTATGCAGCTAATTTCTCTGTTAGAATGGATATGGATGTTAATTTACTTCATACTCCTCAGGTACCCATAGTTCAGACAATAATCAATGATATTGCAAATTATGATAAACACCCAGCTGGTCAGAACATTGTTGTAGCGATTATGAGTTATAAAGGATATAATATGGAAGACGCTATCATATTGAATAAGGGTTCTATTGATAGAGGTCTAGGTAGGTCTTCTTATTTTAGACCTTCAGTAGCGGAAGAATTAAGATATGCTGGTGGTTTAATTGATGAAATATCTGTACCTGATAAGAATGTTAAAGGTTACAAAAGTGAGAAAGATTACAAATATTTAGAAGAAGATGGAATAATTTACCCTGAGGCAAAATTCAAAGAAGGGGATGTAGTTATTGGGAGAACTTCTCCACCGAGATTCTTATCATCCTTAGATGAGTATAACCTTGCTTCTTCAACTAGAAGAGAGAGTTCAGTTGCAGCTAAACACGGAGAACAGGGAATTGTAGATTTTGTATTATTAACTGAGTCTGAAGAAGGAAACAAACTAATTCAGGTTAGAGTTAGAGATGAGAGGATTCCTGAAATTGGTGATAAATTTACAAGTAGACATGGTCAGAAAGGAGTTGTTGGACTAATTGTACCCCAATCTGATATGCCTTTCAGTGCATCTGGAATTAAACCAGATCTTATTTTTTCTCCTCATGGTATTCCATCAAGAATGACAATTTCCCACTTAATAGAAATGGTAGCTGGGAAAGTAGGAAGTTTATCAGGACGACAAATTAATGGAACTACATTTGATGCTGAACCTGAAGAAAAATTGAGAAGAGAACTTCTTGATTTAGGTTTCAGAGAGAATGGAGTTGAGACTATGTATAATGGTCAAACAGGAGAGATTTATACTGCTAAAATATTTGTTGGAAATATGTACTACCTTAAATTAAAACATATGGTCGCAAATAAATTACACTCAAGAGCAAGAGGTCCTATCCAGTTATTAACCCGTCAACCAACTGAGGGAAGAGCAAAAGAAGGGGGATTAAGGTTGGGAGAAATGGAGAAAGATACTTTTGTTGCTCATGGAGCTTCCTTATTACTCAAAGAAAGGTTTGACTCTGACAAAACAGTAGTTTTAGTTTGTGAAGGGTGTGGTACAATTGCCGTAAGGGATGAGTTTAGGAAGAGAAGTTATTGTCCTATTTGTGGCGATAATGCTGAGATATCTGGCATAGAGGTAAGTTATGCTTTCAAATTGATACTTGATGAATTTAAGTCATTAGGTGTGTATCCTAAACTTGAATTGGAGAGTAAATATTAAAATGGCTGAAGAAAAAGAAATTGTTGAGGAAAAAGAAGAACAACCTGAGGAATCTAAGGAAGAGGTAAAAGAAAAAAAGCCTGAAATAATTGAACCTCAAGAAGATTATGTATACAAACAAGTAAGCAGTATTGTTTTTTCTGTTCTATCGCCCAAGATGATTAAAAAGATGGCTTCAGCAAAGATAGTAACACCTGAATTATATGATAGAGAAGGTTATCCGGTTGATGGTGGATTGATGGATATTAGATTGGGAGTTATTGATCCAGGATTGAGGTGTAAAACTTGTGGTTCTAAACTGAAAGAGTGCGTAGGTCACTTTGGTTATATTGAATTAGCTAGGCCGATTATCCATATTAATTTTGTTAGTTTTATATTGAGTTTGTTAAGATCTACATGTAGGGATTGCGGAAGAATACTTATTCCTAAAAATAAGAGTGATAAAATTCTAGATCAGTTAAATCAGGTAGAAGAGGAAGCTGGCCTTGAAATGAGAAGGAAGAAAATCAAGGAGATCATTTCTAGTATGAATACTATTAATAAGTGTCCACATTGTAAAGGCAGACAACAAAAAATTACATTAGATAAACCAACTACCTATCTTGAAAATGAAAGAAGGATGAGTCCTATTGATATAAGGTCAAGGTTAGAAAAAATTCCTGATGAAGATCTTGTTTTCTTCGGATTAAATCCAAAAAGTGTAAGACCAGAATGGATGGTTCTTACGGTTATGCCTATTCCTCCTGTTACTATGAGACCTTCAATTACTCTTGAATCTGGAGAGAGAAGTGAGGACGATCTTACACATAAATTGGGAGATATAGTTAGGATTAATCAAAGGTTATTTGAGAATATAAATGCAGGAGCTCCTGAGATTATTATTGAAGATCTTTGGGATTTACTCCAATACCATATCACAACATTTTTTGATAATTCAGTGCCACAATTACCTCCTGCTAGACATAGATCAGGTCAACCATTAAAAACGATAAGTGAAAGAATCAAAAGTAAAGATGGGAGAATTAGGCACAATTTAGCCGGTAAACGTACAAATTTCTCAGCAAGAACAGTTATCAGTCCTGATCCTATGCTTGAATTAAATGAGGTAGGTGTACCAAAAGAGATTGCTACAAAGCTTACTGTTCCAGAAAGAGTGAGTCAATGGAATATGGAGTTTTTGAAGAAATTTATCCAAAATGGAACGGATAAATACCCTGGTGCTAATTACTTAATTAGACCTGATGGAAAGAAAAAGAAAATAACTGATGAAACAAAAGAAACTGCTATTGAGGAGCTTCAACCAGGTTATATTGTTGAGAGGCATCTTTTAGATGGTGATATCGCAATTTTTAACAGACAGCCTTCTCTTCACAGAATGTCTATGATGTGTCACAGAATTAGAGTTCTTCCTGGAAGGACATTAAGATTAAATTCAGCTGTATGTCACCCATATAACGCAGATTTTGATGGTGATGAGATGAATTTACATATCCCTCAAACAGAAGAATCTAGGGCTGAGGCAGAAATATTAATGGAAGTTCAAACCCAATTGATATCCCCTCGTTATGGATTAAGCGTTATCGGTTGTGTTCAAGATGGTATTTCTGGGAATTATTTATTAACAAAAGACATGAATCTTTCAAGAACTGTGGCAGTAGACATTTTAACAGCTGTTGGAGTTACTAATTTTTCAAAATTATCAAAAAAAGATATTGTATCAGGTAAGGAAATATTCTCTGTTTTAATACCAGATGATTTCTCATTTAAAGATGAGCATGCTCAAATTGAAAATGGAAAATTGATTGAAGGAGTATTAGATAGGAATTTACTCGGTGAGGGATCTGGTTTACTATTAAGGACTATTCATAAAAAATATGGGAAAGATTTTACTATTGATTTCTTAGGTAAGATTTTTAGGTTGGGTATTGAGGTATTGTTTAGAGTGGGTTTCACAACAAGTATCTCAGATACTGATTTACCCGAACAAGGAAAAGAGGATATCCATAATAGTTTAGATGAAGCTTACAAGGAAGTTACAAAACTTATTGAATTATATCAAAATAACAAATTAGAAACATTCCCTGGAAAAACACTTAGAGAAACTCTTGAATTAAAAATATTAGAGGTTCTTAATAAAGTAAGAAATAAAACTGGGGAAATTGTTGCTCAAACTGCCTCCCAAGAGTCATATACCATGGTTATGGCCAAATCAGGAGCTAGAGGTAACTTGCTAAACCTTGCGCAGATGGCTGCATGTGTAGGTCAACAGGCAATGAGAGGTAAAAGAATTGAGAATGGATTCGTTCAAAGAACCCTTTCTGCTTTTAATAAGGGGGATCTAAGTCCTGAAGCTCGTGGTTTTATTAGAAATGGTTTCAAGACTGGATTGTCACCATCAGAATTCTTCTTCGGCTCTATGACTGGTAGAGATAGTCTAATGGATACTGCTCTAAGAACTCCTAAATCTGGTTATCTCTATAGAAGATTAGCAAATGCGATGCAAGATTTAAGATGTGAATATGACAATACGATCAGAGATGCATCAGGAAAAATAGTCCAGTTTTTATATGGAGAAGATGGTATTGATGTATCAAAATCTGAGAATGGAAAAATAAATGTTAAAAGGATCATTAATACAATGACTTAAGGTGTTAATTATGACTATATACAATCAATATTCGGATAAAATACCAATAAGCGTGATAGAAGAAGTTAAAGAAAACGTTCCTAGTGGTATCTCTGATGCTAAATTGAAGAAAATACTTGATGAATGTGTCAGAGAATATCAAGAATCTTTAATTGAACCTGGAGAGTCTGTTGGATTAGTTTCTGCTGAATCCATTGGAGAACCAGGTACTCAAATGACATTAAATACATTCCACTTCGCTGGAGTAGCTGAGATGAATATCACAATGGGTCTTCCAAGGGTTATTGAGATTCTCGATGGAAGGAAATCGCTTACAACACCAATGATGGAAATTTATTTGAAGAAAAAACATGGAAATTCTGAAGAAGTAAAGAAGATTGCGTTGTCGATTAAGGGTACCCAATTATCTGATGTCGCTTTTGAGTTCTCAATTGATATTGCAGAAAGCGCTATAAGAATCTCTCTTGATAAGGATAAGATTAAAGAAGTGGGATTATCTGAAGATGATGTCTCCAAAATACTTCAAAAATCTGTTAAGACCTATAATGTAAAAATGGATGGAACAGATGCTATTCTTAAATCAAAAAGTAAGGAATTGTCGCTAAATGATCTTTACAAGATGAAGGAGAAGGTAAAAAAGGTTCATCTTTGTGGGATTAAAGGAATTAAACAGGTGCTTCCGGTGAAACGAGGGGAAGAGTACATTATAATTACGGCAGGTTCAAATTTAAAGGATGCATTAGAGATGGATGAAGTTGATGCAACTAGAACTATTTCTAATGATATATTTGAAGTTGAAGCTGTATTAGGTATTGAAGCTGCTAGGAAAGCGATTATTGATGAAGTATTCAAAGTTATTGAAAGTCAGGGATTGAATGTGGATGTTAGGCATATAATGTTAGTAGCAGATACAATGTGTACTTCTGGAAATGTTAAGGGTATAACAAGATATGGAATCGTAAGTCAAAAATCAAGCGTTTTAGCCAGAGCATCTTTCGAAACTCCTATCAAGCATATTATTAACGCTTCCTTGATTGGTGAAGTTGATAAATTAAGTAGTGTAATTGAGAATGTAATGATAAACCAACCTGTTCCGGTTGGTACTGGATTACCTAAATTGAGGGTAAAAAAATGAAAATAGCAATTACTGAATTAAAGAAATTGATAAAAGATAAGAAGTTAGTTATTGGTAAGGAAAACTGTTTAAAAAAATTAAAGGGTGGAAATCTCGAGAAAGTCCTTTTAACATCTAATATGCATGAAGATGATGAAAAAGTTTTTAATAAATATGGTAAGTTAGTAAAAACGGAGATCTTAAAAGCAACAATAAGTAATGTTGACTTAGGTACGCTTTGTAAGAAACCCTTCCCTATTTCTGTTATAGGTGTCATTAAGAGTTAATACGATGGAGAAGATAATTTTTGATGTTAAGTTAATGAAGCTCATTTCTATGTTTGAGAGTCTTAGTGGGGCCCACGTTAAGGATTGTCTTGATATGGATAATTATATTATGTTTATTGTTGATAATGGTCAAATGGGAAAGGCTATTGGTAAAAGTGGATCAAATATTAAGAGAATTGAGAATGCTTTGAAGAAGAACGTTAAGGTCGTGGAGTTTAATGAAGATATTAATGAGTTTGTGAAAAGTTTGCTATATCCAACAGTACCTGAAGAAGTACAATTAGAGGGTGGTGTTTTAACAATTACCGGTAAGGACGCAAGAACTAGAGGGATTATAATTGGAAGAGATAGAAGTAAGCTAAAATTCATAAAACAAATAATTGGAAGGTACTTTTCAATTGAAGATATTAAGGTCGTATAGACAAAAACTTTAAAAAAGGACACAAAATTCGGAGTCGATATGAGCAAAAAATCAAAAGGATTGGGTTCAGGTAAGAAATTGGTGAAGAGAAGGGGAAAAGCTAGATGGAGCAGTAAATGGTATACTAAAAGAACTCTTCGACTTAAGCAGAAATCTGATCCTTTAGGTGGTATATCCCAAGGAACCGGTATAATTCTTGAAAAAATTCAACTTGAAGCTAAACAGCCTAACTCTGCAATGAGAAAATGCGTAAGAGTACAATTGAAGAAGAATGGAAAACAAGTTACAGCATTTTTACCAGGAGATGGGGCTACAAAATTAGTAAATGAGCACGATGAGGTTATGATAGAGAGTATTGGTGGAAAGATGGGAAGGGCTAAGGGAGATATTCCTGGAGTCAGATGGCAAGTAATCAAGATAAATGGTCAGTCATTAAATGCGTTATTAACTGGTAAGTTGGAGAAAGCAAGGAAATGATAAAAATTAATTTAATTTTTAGCATGCCAAAAATCACTGGGGGTGATTTTTCAGCATGATTAAAGTATTTAACAGATGGGAGACAGAAGGTATACAGGTTAAAGATAATGGCCTTCAAAAATATATTTCTCTTGAACCTAAGATTGTTCCAAAAACTGGTGGTAGATACGCTAAAAATAGATTTCATAAAAGTAAAGCTTTCGTTGTTGAAAGATTAATTAATAAGGTTATGATTCCGGGTCATAAGACAAAAAAACACTTTAAAACAAGTGGTCACACAACTGGGAAGGCTCTTACGGGTTATCAAATAGTAGAGGGTGCCTTTAAGAAGATTGAACAACAATTAAAAGAAAATCCAATTAAAGTCTTTGTAAAAGCACTTGAGAATGCTTCTCAAAGAGAGGAGATAATTACTATTGAGTATGGTGGAGCAAGATATCCAAAAGCTGTTGAGTGTGCACCGCAGAGAAGAATTGATATCGCCTTAAGATTAATGACTCAAGGAGCTTACCATAAATCCTTTAATTCTAAGAAGAGTATTGTTAATTGTCTAGCTGAAGAGATCATCGCGGCGTATAAATTAAGTCCAACTTCAAACGCTGTTGCAAAAAAGCAAGAAGTAGAACGACAAGCTGATGCTTCGAGATAGATTCTAAGATGAAATGTGTTTTTATTGAAGGAAACAATTTCGGTAAAATTAATTTGAAAGAAAGTATTCTTAATAAGCTACCGAATAGAATTGGATTGGTTTATCCCATTCAGCAAAGAAAGTTTATTGCTGAGTTGAATGAATTTCTAGAGAAAGGTGGTAAGAAGGTTTTTTTAGGAAAAGGTAATCAAAAATATGAAGGGCAGGTTTTGGGTTGTGATGTTTCTAGCATAAATACCCTACTTAAAGAGGTGGATTGCTTTTTATTTTTTGGAACAGGTCAGTTTCATCCAATAGCGATTGCATTAAAAACAACTAAATCTATTTTTTCTTTAAATCCTGAGAGCGGAGAGCTATCAAGGGGTTTTCATAATGAAGCATTGAAAGTCAAGAGGCAAATGAAGGGTAAGTATGTGAAATTCTTGAGCGCAAATAATGTTGGTATTTTAGTTAGCATCAAACCGGGTCAATATAATTTAAATGGACTTAATTTTTTAAAAGATAAATTTCCAGATAAAAAGTATTACACTTTTATTTTTGATAACTTAGATGTTTATCAAACTGAGAATTTTCCATTTATTGATATTTTTGTTACACTAGCGTGTCCAAGGATTCAGGAAGATTCTAAAGACATAGTGGACATTAGTGTGATAAAAGATTTAAGTTAAGATTCCAAAATCTTTTTCTTGAAATATTGTAGATCCTATTCCTCGACCTATCAAGAAAGAATTCTCTTTAAATAAACCAACTAGCAAGTCTGAGAAGGTAGGTTGTTTTTTATATTCAATAAACTTAATCTCTGCATTTAATTTCTCCTCTAGGTATTCTTCAGCTTCATCCTTTCCACCAAGTTCGTCAATTAGACCTAATTCTTTTGCTTTCCTTCCACTAAAAAATAATCCAGTAGTGATCTCATCTACATTTGATTTTGGAATATTTCTATTTTCGATTACATCACTTGAGAAGAAATAATGATATTCATTAAGAAGGTCTTGGATAATCTCTTGCTCTGAAGGTGTCATAGTTCTGAATGGGTCACCAATATCTTTGTATTTTCCTGCAACAAATCTTCTATATGTAAGGTTATAATCGGAAAGTAATCCGCTGAACTCTAAATATGATCCGATTACTCCTACTGAACCAGTTAGAGACATTCTATTTGCTACAATATGATCTGTTGCAGAAGCTACCCAATAAGCTCCTGAAGCTCCAACTTCCCTAATTAAAGATATAGTAGGTTTATCGACTTTCTTAATTGCAGAGACAATTTCATCTGAAGCTACAGCAGATCCACCAGGGCTATTGATTTCAAATAAAATTGCATCAATATCTGAATCTTCTGAGGCTTGTTCAATGAATTCAACTATCTCTGTTGAAGATGCTGATGAATCACCGAATAATGATTGCTTTTGAACGAAAATAGCTCCTTCAACTTTTATTACTGCGACATTTCCTGATCCGAGAATTTTTTGAGAGGGTGTGTCGAACAAGGAAACAATGATGCTGATAAAAATTGCTCCAATAATAAATACAATGACCAATATCCCCACTAATAGGCCCCACTTTGTCTTTGGGTATTCTTCTTGCACTCTCTTTTTTGGCATATTTTCAAAACAATATTTGAATTTAAATAGTTTATGTTTATTACTTATACAGATAACATAAAACCTTATAAATAAAGATAATTTTTTTCTCGGTATGAGTAAGAAGAAAGAAGAGCAGGAAAGGAAAGAACAATACGAGCAGCAGATTAGTAGAATAAAAACTCCAAGAGGTAAACAATGTTATGGCATTTTAGAGCAAAGATTGGGTGGCTCAAGAATGAGGGTTCGGTGCTTGGATGGAAAAACTCGTATTTGTAGAATTCCTGGAAGGTTAAAAAGATCTCTTTGGGTAAAAGAAGGTGATTTGGTTATTGTGGAACCATGGGAATTATTAGGAGATCAAAAAGGAGATATACTTTTCAAGTATTCTAAAGCACAAGTTTCCTATCTTAAGCAAAGAGGGATTTTAGCTAAGTTGGAAGATTTTGAAGAATTCTAGAGTGTCCTTTGTTAGGGGCTACATATGTCGTTACTCGAGGATAGAAATGCTTAAATAAAACTTTTATTCTATAGGTTTTGATGGAAAAAACGAAAACTATCTTACTGGCCGGTCTTGATATTTTGCTATTAATCTCCTTTTTTGGATTGATCTTAAAAATTTTTGAGTATGGGGGGATTGTTCTTTATGGTGAAATGCTCATTTTGTTGATTTTATTATGTTTGACTTTTGTAGGATTATATGCCGCATTATTTTACATTAGATGGGGAATGATCTTATTATCATTGGGATTCTTATTGATATTAGGGGATCTTCTTTTACTCTATTTGTTAAATAAATCAATAAATCCTCTTTATATTTTTTCTGTAATAATAACTGCTATCGGTTTTATATTGAGTATAGCAAATATTGGTGAAAGGGAAGAATATTTAACTGAGGTCGATGAAGAAGGAATTGAAGAAATTGAACCTAAAGAAGAAAAGAAATCTAAGATAAAATAATTATTCTTTCCATAATTTTATTATTGCTAAGATTACCCCAATTGTGATCGCAGCATCTGCTAAATTAAATATTGGCCATATTTGAAAATTGATAAAATCTATTACTGCTCCATGTATTAATCTATCAATTAGATTTCCTAAACCCCCTCCCAAAATTAATCCAAAAGAAATTATTAACGAATTGCCTTTTGGTATTTTCTCATAAAATAATAATATAAAACCAAGTAAGATTAAAGTTATGAAAATGAATATTAAATTTGCTCCTTTAAACATACCGAAAACAATACCTTCGTTCATTGTTACAGTAAGATGCAACCAGTTGAAGATAACTAATTTATTATTGATGCCTATCTTTGATAATATTAAATATTTCGATATTTGATCTAAGATTACAACAATTATAGCAAATAAGAAGAGAGTTTCCTTTCTCATTACCATCCTTTTCTCTTTCTTTGTTCTTCCCTTGCAATATGTTCTAAATTTTCTAATCTTTGATTTACAGCGTCGAGAGTGGCTTTCAATGCATCGATTTTAATTGATACAACTTCAATACTTTTTTCCATTATTTCGGGTTTCTCTCTTGATGGGGGTGTTGACTGTTGCGGCGAGAAAGGTTGGTGGCTCATTGATGATGATTCATCAAACGAAGGTGGTGTTTGACCAGTAGGTGGTAATCCATGTCCTGGGGGCGTGGATAAATCTGATCCTGGTGGAGCTCCTAAATCTGCTCCTGGTGTAGTATCAAAGGGACTTTTCTCATCTAAACCTTTGCCCATTCCCAAATCTGGTTCTGGTCCCAAATCTAAAGTTGGTTCTTTTTTCCAAAATTTTAATTTATCTAATAGTGACATTTTAAACCTCCTTTTCCAATTCTTTAGCTTTTGATTCCATTTTATCTTGAAGTGATTCAAGTCTATCTTTAACAAATGAATTGGGCATAATTTCAATAAAACTTATTGCTGGTGATTTCGGATAAACAATTACATTACCAAAATTTACTTCTAAGAAAAGGACCATGCTTGTTGTTTGTTCATCAAGAAGAGATACGAATAAATCTGATTTTAACTTGAATGGTTCTGCTTCATTACCTCCAAATTCAATAAATTCTTTAACTGGATTTTCAGATTTAATTATTTTTTTTGCTTTGGGGTAAGTTAGTAAAACTCCATTGAAAATTAGTTCTTCTTGTGCAAGATTATCTAAGGCTTCTTCATTTAATATGAAAATTTTATAGTATCTATCTGTATCAAAGTCTTTTAAAGAATCTACTGAAGGTAAAGACCTCACATCAATAAAAGAAGTTGATGATTCAATTTTTTCGAATGCGGTTATTTTATTTTCTTCGATAGTTAAAATGTATAGATTCCTAGATTTTTCTAATCCATCTCCTAACTCATTAAAGTCTTTGTAAACATCTATACTTGAAAGTATAAAGTATATCACCAATGCCAAGATAAAAAAAGAAATGAGGATAAATATTGCTTTTACAACATTTTTTATAAATGAAAATATTAGGATTGCACCCAATAAAATAATGATTATCCAGGCTGTTAATGGTAAATTCATTCTAGAAGTTTTTTGCTTTATATGTTTATATAAAGTTATTGGTTTTAAATTAACACAGCATTTATGCTGCCATCTTGACCAGGTCTAGAAGTAATTTTAGCTTTTCCTTTTTCAGTTTCAATTATAGTACCTTTGGTCATGATATTTCTCCTAACTAAGTTTCTATCAGCAGGATTTTCTAAAACGTTTTTTATCTTTGCTTTTTCAAATTTCTTTGATTTTGAATCATAAACATTTGCAATATCTGTTGCGAAAAGTTTTGTTTTTTTAGCACCACCCACTACTCTAACTACGGAAGCTCTCTTTTCTTCAACTTTTGTAAGAACTGAGTCTCCACCTAATTCATTTAGTCTCTGCTTTCTAAATGGTTTGTACTTTTTTCCTGTTTCCTTAGCATACGCTCTTCTTTGTGACTTTGCCATAAGTGTTCTGAAATTTGGGTCCATTTAAATAGGTTTCTATATATACATTGCAAAACATTTAAATACTAAGGTTAAAACCAGTAGAATAACTCATTTCGGAGGGGGTAATATGACCGAAGCATCAAGACCTTTAGATGCTCTTAACAGAGCAAGGGATAAAAGAGTAATAATCGAACTTAAGAATCAAAAACAACTAGTCGGAACGCTTAAAGCATTTGATATCCACATCAATATAGTTCTAGATAATGCTGATGAGATTGCAGATGGTGAAGTAAAAAGAAAGTTGGGTACTGTTTTTGTCAGAGGCGATACAATAATTCTAATTTCACCAGAGAAGTAATAATATGAAAGGAACTCCATCTATGGGTAAGAAGTCTGGAAAGAAGAATATGATAGCTTGCCGTAGATGTGGTAAAAGAACCTATCATAATAGAAAGAAAAAATGTAGTTCTTGTGGATATGGGCAATCAGCAAAAGTAAGAAGTTATTCTTGGCAGAAGAAGTAATTCTATCGATATATTTTTAAAAGGATCGTTAATATTTACCTACTTATGCGGAGTTGCCGGAGTGGCCAAACGGGATAGGCTTAGGACCTATTAGCTTAGTGCTTACGCAGGTTCGAACCCTGCACTCCGCAGTTTTTCTGATTATTCTTTTAAGTGTAGTTAAGTTCTCCTTTTCCTATGGATAAAGAGAATAGTCCATCCAGAATTCAAATTAACAGAAGAGACGCCATTGCACTTATGGCTGCTCTAGTTGCGAATGTAGTTGGGAAAGGAGATAGTCCAGCTTCATTGGATCCACTTCACCAGCTACAATCTTCATATAAAGGAAAGATAGATCATGTTTATATGGGAACTCCGAGAGGAAGTTTGTGTACTGAATCAAATTCTTTAGCAAACGCAATTCTTGCAAATGGGTGGGATTTGACGATAGTTGGAAGTATAGAAGGAATAGATAAGGAAGTGATTGATTCTGAACACACTTCAGTGTTTCCACACTGGATGTCTGGAGAGGCATTTTTTCCAAGAGATCATTTATTATTGACAGAAGAAGGTGGCACAATAGTAAGCAGAGTACCTCCGACAAATGATAGGTATGTAAATGGGATAATGAAAGAACTCATTGAAGGGGTGTCAAATAGAATAAGAGGGCCTGTTTATTCAACACCATTTCCAATTGTTGGGGGTGGGATACTAAAAACAGACAATGAAGTTCTTGTTTCAGGAGAATATAAAAGTTTAATTGGGACGCTATCTAAATGGTTTGGATATACAAGTGCTGTTCCTGTGCGTAAAGACGGTAATTTACTAGCTGGCGGCCATATAGATCTTTATGTAACTCCCGTAGCTCCAAATACATTACTTGTTGCAGATGGTCGAGCTGGGAGAGAAATTATTTCATCACTTAACAATTCTGAAGTGGATAGTTATGTTCAGACGGTAAGATCTATAGATATTATGGGGGATGGTAGAAATGATAATTTTAATCTCTTGAATGTGCGTGAGCAAGTTGGATGGGAATCTGAAATGCTTGATGAGATTGCACATAAACTCTCAAAGAGCTATGAGGTTATTAGAATTCCTGGAGTATTTGATGCAAAGTCTAGGTTGATGATTTCTTACAATAATGCTCTTGTTGAGCATACTCCCAATTCAATGACTGCAATAGTGCCTGTTACCACTATTGATGAACTTGATGATGCTGCAATTGATGTATATACGAAATTGAGTTATAAAGTAACTCCAGTTCCTTTCGTAGGGTTTTCTATGCATAAAGCTGGAATAAGATGTGTTACCCTTGAATCGAGGGTATAGTAACTTAGAAAAGATTTTAAATTAAAACTATATCACACATACCATGAGAATCATTATTTTTTTTCTTATTGTAGCAATATTCTTACCTATTGTAAATGCTGATGCTACAAGATACCCCATAATAACAATTCATGGTCATCATGGAAGTCCTGATGATTTTGATGATATGATGGAAGCGTTAGAGGAAGATGGGATTGCTGAAGCAATCGAAGAAACGATATATGGGAATTCATCTACTAGAATCTGTCCTATCGGTTGGCCAAAAGAGATAACTGTGAAATTTGAATATTATGAAGGGGTAGATCTGGATTATTATGAATATGCAGAAAGGTTAGCTAAGGCATCAATTCTAGTGAAACAATGTACTGGATCCTCAAAGGTTAATATAATTGCGCATAGTGTTGGAGGATTAGTTGCAAGAGAATATATGAGATCGTTTGGAGAGTCGAATGTTGGAAATGTAATAATGCTTGAAACTCCTCATTATGGAATGCCATTTGATAATGAGGGTGATGATTATATTAGAGATTTAAATACAAATCCTGATGAATGTAGGTACAGAGGTCAGATGTATAATATTGGAAGCAAGAATATGTTTGAGTTTTTGTTCTTATGGAAAATAAGAAGAGAAGCAAGGCATGATGTGTGTAGAAATATTGAGAGTATTGCAGTTCCTGTAGAATCCTCTGCACTTATAGGAGCGACAAATGTAGAGGGTATTGGATGTAAGCATTCTGGCACTGGTACTTCAATAATAAAACCAAGATGTGAATGGGCTTATGAGTACGTGACAGAGTTTGTTAGTTAGTGTTTGAATTTCTTCATTGTTTTCGATTTAATCCTATTCTCCTTCGATTTTTTGTGTCGTATTTTTAGTAGAATTAACAAAGCTTACTAACCTACTAATTTATATACTAGTTGTCACATTAGTATAGTAAATCTTTTGAAAAAAGGAGGGATATTTATGAAAAAAATAATCGTAATTCTGGTGACTTTGTTAATGATATGTAGCATGGTCCCATTTATTTCTGCACAGGATGAAAATGATTCGCCGGTTGTTGAAGATCCAACAGGAGAAGAACCTGAAGTAGAAATACCAGAAGAAATTGAGGAAGAAGCAGGAGTTACACCTGATTCAGTTTTTTGGGGTTTAGAGAGGGCAATTGAAAGGATAGATTTGGCTTTAACATTCAACAAAGCTGAAAAAGCAAAAAAAGGTCTTGCACACGCTAAAGAAAGGTTAATGGAAGTTCAAGTCATGATTGCTGAAAAGAAATTAACACAAGCACAAAAAGCACAAGAGGAGCATGATGAAGATATTGAAGAAGCTCAAGAAAATATAGCAGAAATCGAAGAAGAAGGTGATGAAGACGAGCTTGAAGACTTGGTAGAGATTGAAAAAGAGATTAAAGAGCATGCAGCTTTGGTGGAAAGGGTTAATGAATTAAAATTAAAGACTAAGAATCTCTCAGCAGAACAGCAATTACAGATCAGGAATATGGTTAATTCTATGAATCAAACTGCAGAAAAAATGCAAATTGAAGTCATGCAAAAGAAAGATAGTGTGAAAGTAAAGATCAAGGCAGAAAAGGGAATGAGTGATGAAGAAATCGAAGCACTTGAAGAAGAAATAAAATCAGTTTCAGGAGAAGACTCTGAAGTTAAAATTATCGGAAAGGGTAAAACAAAAGATAAGGATAAAGACGATAATGAAACCGAAGATGAGTCAGAAGATGGTGAGGAAGATGACAGTGATAACGATGATTTAGACGAAGAAGGAAGTGATGATAAAGATAAGAATAAAGGAAAAGGAAGTGGAAA
The DNA here is from genome assembly GCA_042577505.1 of Nanobdellota archaeon. GTDB lineage: Archaea > Nanobdellota > Nanobdellia > Woesearchaeales > JACQSR01 > JACQSR01. The sequence continues at coordinate 6,079 of JBHPEA010000017.1, read as the reverse complement.
AGAAAAAGGAGATCCTGAAGAGGATGATGAAGATTCAGATGAAAGTGACGATGAGGATGAAGACGAATCTGAGGATGACGAAGAGGATGATAGTTGATTATTAACTTCCCTCTTTCTTTTTTTATTTTAAATCACTCAATCTTTTTAATATATTAGAAATTCGTGCTTATTATGAGTGGAAAAAAGGCTAAACAACAAAGAAAAATTGAGAAAGAAGATCAGGGTACAGAAAAGAAAGGGATTAGTAGAGGGACTTTTTTAAAAGGGGGTGCTGGTTTAGCAATATTGACATCAAGTGGTTACTTTGCATTTCAAAGATTTTCTGAAGGAGACTATTCTTTCCTTAATAGAGATCCTGTTAAGTTAAGTATGAACAGAGATGAGATTGAGGAGAGTTTTGTCCCAGTTGGGCCCTTAGATAGATATACCCCTGGTAATCCTGAATTTGAGGAAGTCAAGTCGAGATTTGAAAGTAAAAATGGAAGGAGAATCGAGAACTGTAATCATTTATACGCAAAACAGTATGTGATTCCTGATGAAGAAAGGTATAATAGGCAGGTTAGAAGCTACTTAGAAAAAGCAGTATCCTTTATGGAATCTAGAATTATGGGTTTGGAGAAATTTCCACTTCAAGTCGTTCCTGTCATGGAAGGGGATAATTTTAAAACTGACTTTTTAGGAAAAACATTTATCGGTTTGTCGAGAATATTGTTGGAGGATTTAGATATCGGTGGAACATTAACACCTGCTGGGATAAGTGTTTATCATGGTGGGGCGTTCTCTGGTCAATATGTTTTTGAAAGTAATCAATTTGATGATTGGTGGGCCTATGTTCCTAATACAGGATTTGCTATTACTGCTCCATTCTCGGAGTTTTTAGCTTTTACAACTGGTAGGGGATCTTCCCAAGCTTATTTAGGTGAAAAGAGGTTAGATCATTTTATCGCGGAAGAAACCATTACTGAAGCGCTTTCTTATCATCTTAGTCATGAAATAGTGAGAGAATTGGGAATCCCTGATGGAAAAAAAGTTGTTGAGTTTAATTTTCATTTTTCAAGAAAAGAAAATGACAAGGCTCCAACAAATGAAAGAAAGTATGATTTAGTTCCAAAAGGAATAATTTTTGTTGCCGAGCATGGAATTCAAGAGACATTCGATAGATACATGGATGATCCAAAAAGGACAATTCAAGAGATAAGAAACGTTTCTTAATACAAAAATTTATATATAGATAAAATTGGAATTGATGTATGGTATTTAGTATATGGTCTAGCTTTGTAAATGATTTTTTTGCATTTACTGCATATTTAGTAGATATACTTTTTCCAGCAATTGGGATGAGATATGTTGAGTTGTTTTCTGCCCCCTATCATTTTCCAAATATGATCTGGATAGTAACCCCATTAATAGTGACTTTAGTATTGATGGAGTTTTATTTTGGGAGATATACAAAAGAGGAATTAGGATGGAATACAGCAGTTGGTAATTCTCTCGTATTAATTTTTGTTTCTCTTGACTTGTTAAGGTTTATTTTTACTCAGGCATATCCTGACATAGTAATTACTCATCCTGGAATTCTTTTTTTAAATATAGTCAAACTGCCTGTAATTGATCCAATTAAATTCAGTATTGCGGTTGTAATTGGCCTTGTTGGTTTATGGATTATGCTTTTTGATTTTTTCCATATACTACCTAAAAAGGTTGCCTTCAAATTATCTGAATCTTTACCAATAAATGTTATTGCATATTTAGGAATAGTCTTAGTTTACACAGATTTGTTATTGGATACTTCTCTATTTAATATTACAATAACAGTTTTAGCAGCATTATTGATGTTTATTTCCCTAATGTTAATGTTTGGGGTAGTACATATTTTAGAACCAACAGTAAAAGGTGATAAGAATGATTGAATTCTTGGTTATTGGACTAATAATTATATTGGCATTATTTATATTTTACCCATTTATTGTATCCATTCCTTTTTTTTTGATTAATTTTATAATTCTCGGCATGCTCGCATTTAGAATTCCTGGTGATCTTAAGAAAAGACACATGCATGTTTCTTATATTATTTCAACATTAATTGTGGTTGTTTTGTTAATTATGTCGAGATCTTTTTTCATGTACTCTTTTTTCGAATTTTTTAGGGGGCTAATGCTCCATATGGCAACTGTTGTAACAGTATTAATATTCTCAATTGCACATTTGATTAAATATCTAGAAAAAGAGATACCTAAGATTCGAATTAAGTTACGTAAATAGGTATTAGTATACTTTTTATTACAGAGAAAAAAGATAAGTTTATTAACGAGTAATTTCAGGATTAATGTTGAGTTTTATCGTTGGGCGGTGGTCCTTTTATGACCACCTTTTTTATATGGAGAATGTTTTGATTTTTCTCTTTGTGTTGATCTTTCTTCAGGGTATACTTCTAAATCAGAAGACTCATCGTAACCACAATCACTACAGGTAACGATGGGAGCCCCATCGTAAACTGAGAACTTCACATTTTCTGACCCGCACTTAGGGCAGCATTTAATCATAGTGATTTAGTATCTATGATGCTTAATAAGTTTCTCGTGTTCAGTCAGTCCTAAAATTCCTCCAATTGTACCCAAAATTGGACCGATCATAAGACCTGCGGATAATACAAATCCAATGACGCTGACCACAAGTAGTAATATTGTTCCACTAAGTGTTTGATGCTCTTTTCTTATCAAGTAACAAGAAATTAACATTAAAACTCCAATAGTAAAATGAACAAATAGGAAGAAAGTTAATATCGCTGGACCAAATTTAGCAATCTCTGGACTGTATGTTCCGCTAACGTATCCTACTAAGGATAAAATCGCAAACAAGATTACAATTACTCCTGCTATAATACCTAGAACGTACGAAGGTAGAGTAATCTCCTTTAACTCTGAGTGTGATATTAAGGGTCTTTTTGATGCCATTTGAACCTCCTTTTTTAGTTATCTGAAATATTGTGATTAATAAAGATTTCCTTTTTATAGTCAGTTTTATTAATTAGCCATAAGTACTCGGTCTTATGGATTATAAAGAAATTATTGAATATTTGAATCACATTGATGAAAAAAGAGAGTGGAATTTTGGTTTGGAAAGGACAAATTTATTACTTGAAAAAATTTATAATCCTCATAATAAGATAAAGTTCATTCACGTTGCTGGTTCAAACGGTAAAGGAAGTGTTTGTCATATGATATCTTCTATTCTAACTACTAAATTTAAGGTTGGGCTTTATACATCACCACATTTAGTGTCTTTTAATGAAAGGTTTCAGATAAATGGAAAGAAGATAACTGATGAGGATATCGTTAGAATCTTTTCTATCATTGAACCCCTTATAACAGATCAGACTTATTTTGAGATCGTGACTTGTATGGCTTTTCTTTATTTTGCTGATAAAAAAGTAGATTATGCAATAATTGAGACGGGACTGGGGGGTCGATTGGATGCTACTAATGTTATTACTCCAGAAATCTCTGTTTTGACTAAGATAGGATTGGAACACACAAACATTCTTGGCAATTCTTTGGAAGAAATTGCAAAGGAAAAGTGTGGTATCATTAAAGAAGGGAAGAGTGTAGTGACAGTTGAACAAGATCCTGTTGTGAGAGAAATTATTGAAAAGATAGGAAATGAAAGAGATTGTAAAGTGATTATTTCGAACAGGAAGGAGAATACAAATTTGATTGGAGCTTATCAGAATTTAAATGCTGGATTGGCTGCTACTTCAGTAACTATTCTTGATTTAGGTATTTCTGAAAAAGAGATTAAAAATGCATTATTGAAAGTAAATTTGAAAGGAAGGCTTGATATTCGAGGAAATGTTATCTTTGATGTTGCCCACAATCCTGATGGTATCAATGTATTGGTTAATTATCTTAAAGATAATATCGATAAAGAAATTATTTGTGTTTTTGGGGTATTAAATGATAAAGATTGGAAAAAGATGTTGGATAGATTGAATGAAAAAGTTGGTTCTTACATTTTTACAAAGCCTAATTCTAATAGATCCTTGGAACCCTCTTTTTTAGCTGAATATAATAAAGGGAAAAAAGAATATCAGATGGAAGAAAATCCTATTAAAGCGTTTGATATTGCAAGGGGCCTTGATGAAGGAAAAATTATCCTCGTTACAGGTTCTTTTTATGTAGTTAGTGAGATTCTATCAAAAGATTTTTAAATAGGTGGAGGGTTATTTTTATTGAAAATGGGGGGTGTAGATATAATCAATGTAAAAGAGTATTCTGATAGTCAATTACAGGGTTTTCTATCCAAAAATGGGATGACTATGTCGGTAAGTGAAGCTAGGAAGGTAGTGGAGCTTCTTGGTCGTAATCCCACTTTAACAGAACTTCATATCTTTAATATTCAATGGTCAGAGCATTGTAGTTATAAAAGTAGTAAGAAAGTATTGAAGATGTTACCTACTTCTGGTCCGAATGTAATTCAAGGTCCTGCTGAAGATGCTGGAATTATTCATTTTGCAAATGTTGGAAAGGATAGATATGGGATAGTAATCGCTCATGAGAGTCATAACCATCCTTCACAAGTAGTTCCATATGAAGGAGCTGCAACTGGAATAGGGGGCATATTAAGGGATGTTCTATGTATGGGATCAAAAATCATTGCCACTGCGGATCCTCTTAGGTTTGGAAATCCTTATGGAAAGAATAAGAATTATGTTCGATATGTTGCAAATAGTGTTGTAGATGGTATTGCTGGGTATGGAAATCCTGTAGGAATTCCAAATATTGCTGGAGATGTTTATTTTAATGATTCTTTTGATGAAAACTGTGTGATTAATGTTGTGTGCTTAGGTTTAGTAAAAGAAAGTGAAATTATTCACAGTAAGGCACCCAAGAATGCAGAGGGATATGATGTAATTGTTGTGGGTAAAGCGACAGATAATTCTGGTTTCGGTGGAGCAGCTTTCGCATCAGTAATTCTTGATGAAGAAGACCGAGAGAGTAATAAAGGAGCCGTTCAGGTTCCAGATCCTTTCTTAAAGAATATTTTAATAAGAGCCACGTATGCAGTCTTTGAGGCGGCTAAGAAGCAAAACGTTGAAATTGGATTTAAGGATATGGGGGCTGGAGGTATTATGTGTTCCACATCCGAGATGGGAAGTAGCGCAGGTCAGGGTGTTGAGCTAGATCTTGATAAAGTTCATGTTTCTATGAATATTCCTTCTTATATTATTGCATGTAGTGAAACTCAAGAAAGATTCACTTATATATGTCCACCTTCTTTTACTGACACTATATTAAAAATTTACAATGAAGATTTTGATTTACCATCTATAGCTGAAGGTGCGAGGGCCGTTGTTGTTGGAAAGGTCAAGAAAGAAAAGGATTACATATTGAAACATAAAGGGGAGGTTGTTTGCAATGCCCCTATTGATATTGTTACTAGTGGAATAAGTTATGATAGAGAAAAGAATGAAAGGAAGAGGGATCTAAAAGAACCTAAATTGGATGAACCTAAGGATTATAAGAAAGCAATATTAGATGTGATCGGTCATCCCAATGTGAGTAGTAGATCTAGAATTTATAATCACTATGATACTTCTGTTTTGGGAAATACTGTTATTAAACCGGGATTAGCTGATGCTGGTTTGATTGTACCTCTAGATATTCCAGCTGGAATCGCACTATCAACTGATTGTAATCCAAAATACTCGCGTATTGATCCTTATTGGGGGGCAGTAAATGCTGTTGCAGAAAGTATGAGGAACGTAGCAGCTATTGGGGCGGTACCTTCTGGCTTAACTGATTGTTTGAATTATGGAAATCCAGAGAAGAAAGAAGCATTTTCTGATTTTTATGAAGGTGTGAGGGGGGTTGCAGATGCTGCAATGAAAATAAGTCATAAAGAAACTGGAGAAGCTGTTCCTGTTGTATCAGGAAATGTTAGTTTTTATAATGAATCAAAAACGGGGAGGGCTGTTGATGGTTCTGCAATAATTGCTTGTGTTGGTGTAATTGATGATTATATGAAAGCAATAACTATGAAGATAAAAGAAGGTGGACATATATAAGTGAATCTTTCTTGA
>JBHPEA010000016.1:0-28236 GCA_042577505.1 Nanobdellota archaeon | reverse complement strand
CACATATCTCTTATAGTACAACCTTTAAAAACAATTAATGGCTCTTCTAAATCTGCTTTTTGCCTAGCTTCCTTACAATAAACTTTCATTAAACCAAGTTTTGAAAATATCACCTTCTTCAACTCTTCAATATTGAGATCTTTTTCGGCAGAAATCATAATATCTGGTTTGTACTGTTTTTTAATTCTTTGAATCTCTTCAGGAGACACCATATCTATCTTATTTATGACAACAATACCTGGCATGTACTTTTTATTACCTTCAATTACATCTATAAGTTGATCTGGAGTAATATCATCACGAATAACCACGTCAGCATTTGTTATCTTAAACTCCCTTATAATATCCGCAATTGTCCGTTTATCAATTTTAGTCAATTTTACAGTTGTACCTACTCTTATCCCTCCTCGACTTATTTTTGTAATTCTAACATCCGGCTTCCTTTGATTGATCCTAATATGCGAATCATAAATTTCTTTTTTCAACTTATCAATACCACCAAGAGTAAAAACATCCACAATAACCATTGCCAAATCTGCAGACGAAGTAACTGCTAGAACTTCCTTTCCTCTCCCTTTACCTGAAGCTGCCCCCTCAATAACACCCGGAACATCAAGAATTTGTATTTTTGCTCCAAGATAATACATAGTACCAGGAATACAAGTTAGTGTAGTGAATGAATAGCTTCCAATAGGTGAATTTGCATTTGTAATCTTATTGAGAAGAGTAGATTTTCCCACAGAAGGATACCCTACCATAATAACAGAAGCATCACCTGACTTTTTTACAGAGTAACCATGAGTTTTTCCTTTACCTGCAACACATCGCTCTTGCTTATCTTTTAATAGCGCAATTTTTGCTTTAACTAAACCAACATGGTGCTGCGTTCTTTTATTATATTTTGTTTTAGATAATTCTTCTTCTAATTCACCAATCCTAGTACCAACTTCAACCTTTTTCTTAACTTCCCTTTTGGCCATTCTACATACACATCAAAGTCAATTTATATTACTTTGGAAAAATTTTTCATCCAAAACCTTTAAATATTGATATCATTAAGATCCGCATATGGCTCACGAACTTATTCCTTTCATAGAGGGCGTATTAAAAATTTCTAATATTATCCTGGCTTTAATAGCTATCATTATTTCAGTGTCTATGTTTGCTTTAAGAACAAAAGAAGAAACATTGAGACCTTGGAAAGTATTAATTTTCGTTGTAATCTTCTTCGCTATACAAGAAATTCTAGGAGCACTTAGAGCATTCCAAATTTATGAAAGTCCTTTCCTCACCCACATTGTTCCGACCATTATCTTAGGATTAATGATTAGAGCCTTAATATTACAACAAAATTTAAACTTATTAAAGAAAAAATGACAATTGGATATTGTTTAGGAATTGTAGCTCCTTATTATAATTTAGTCTTAGTCATAGTAGTGGGAATTATGTTTCTCAGATTATTTCAAATGAAAAATAAAGGGGTGTTCCTCAAACCATGGATCTTATTATTTACTGCTTTATGTATCTATATTGTTGAAGAGGTACTCACAGTTCTACATATTGTAAATGTTTTGACCGCCCCAAGAATATTGAATGCTATTTTTGAAATGATTATGGTGACTTTATTCATTTATCTACTTTTACTTCAGAGAGATTATCTTAAAAATGAGGGGAAGAAAAAATGAATAAGAAAGCCCTTTCCCCTTTAGTAGCAACTGTTCTGTTAGTGGTATTTGCCTTAATCTTGGGAATTATTACTATGAACTTCGGAAGATCTATAGATACTGATGAAACTCCTGCAGTTACTGAGAATTTTATCACAATTAGCGTTGCGTCCTTAGATAATGAATTGAAGCATGTCCAAGTAGACTATCTTTTAGGCAGATTATCTCTCGACGAATATTTACAAAAAGAAAAAGAAGCACTCCAAGATATGGAGACTTAAGCATATTTCTCTAAAGTAGATACTATATTCCAAAGCTGAGTTCTAGTATAAGGTTGAATGTTCGTATCGTCAGAAATATCATCCATTTCATTCAAAGCTTTATTGACTTTGATAGATAATTCTTCATTACTCTTTAGAATTCCAATTATTTTGCTAAATTTCTCCTTAACGTTGCGTGGAACAGTTGCATCGTTTTCGAGTTCAGATATGATATCAACAATTTCATCAATCTCTTCCATGTTATTTCTTCAGCCCCTCCATAATTTGGGATCTAGTAGACTCTGCTTTTTCTTTTAACTGATTCTCTTGCTTCTCAATTGATTTTACTCTTAAATCTAAGGTATCCTTTTTTGTTTGAAGATATTTTTTAAGTTCCTCTTTATCTGAAGCAATCATTAAATTTCCAACAATCTTATATGCTTTATCTGTTTTTGATAACTCATCTAATGCAGATTCAATTTCTTGTTGTTGAGCTTGAAGCTGTTGTTTTTGCACTAATAAAGTTTGAACACTCTGCTCAATTAACTGGAGTTGAGAAATCTTTTCTTCCGCTTCTTTCTTAGTTACCATCTTTTACCTTCTTGATTTTTTCATGCATTAACAACAATTTTATTAGTGAATTTGCAGTGGCACGCAAAGCAACCGAATCCTGTGCATTCATTATCAGCTTCAAACTATCTTTCCCTTTTTCAATCTTTAACTCTGACCTCTCCCTCTTAGATATTTCGGGAACAAGACAATCATACAGCATATCTATATCTTCGTCAACCACTAATGTAAGCCGATATTTCATCTTGCTTTAATCTTAGTACCAATTGACCGAGGTTTGAAAAGCATCTTTGAGCCACAATATGGACATCTAACACGCTTTCTAACATAATCTTGAGACACCTTTTTATTACATTCAAAACACTTGTATTCCATTATTCAGCCCCCTCTTGTGTTAACTTTTTATCAAGAGAATATGCCTTACCAGCAAATTTTGAATTACACGAATTACAAAGCCAGATTCCTACAGAAACACGGTTAACCTTTTCTTTCAAACAATATGGACATTTCTGTTTCTTTTTTCTCTCAGCTTCAATGAGAGCATACTTTAACTTGATCTTTCTTCCATACCTTGGTCCAAATCTCTTCGTCGATAAACTTAATTTTTTCTTCGCCATTTTATTAAATGGGGCTGCTCGGACTTTCGACAGTCGAGTTAATATCCCTTAGTTTCGAACCGAGATCATCCGCTCCCAAAGCGGAAAGGATAACCAGGTTACCCCACAGCCCCGCTTATAGGGCTGAACTCGAGTCCTATTTTTAAACCTAATGGAAAAACCGGGTTGCTTTATAAATATTATGGGATTTTGGGGCAATTTTTTTAAATATTCCAAATAAAATAGAAAAAATGAAGAAGACAACTCTTTTAATTATAATAATAATTCTAATACTTGCATCCATTTCGGTCTATATGCCAATTAAGCATTTATTGAGTCCTCTAGATAATGGAAATAAAATTGAGGGGCGGGTTGGTGAGAATGGTAACAATTCCAAAGAATCAGAAGATCTTGATAAAAAACTGGACAAATGGGATGAATGTATTGAGATGTTTATTGAAGGAATAAATCAAAACCAATCTAATATGTCAGAGGAACTGAAACAAAAGATAGCAGAGGAAGCATGCAAAGCAATTCAAGAATCAGAAGAAAAATCAATAAGCAATATGCATAAACTACTCCATGGTGTTTTCTTACATCAGGGAATCATCCTAACACCTGAAGGTGGAACATTTGATGTAAAGGTTAGAAGTTATACTGAACCAGGAGACTTTAATATTATCATTGAACAATCTCCTACAGCATCACCCAACTCATTGATTCTTGAATATGACAAAGAGGCATTCAGACTAAATGCACATTCAGAGAAAGAAATTGAGGTAAAAGCAACCCTTGAAATCATTGAAGAATGGAGTTATGTTATGGATGCATTTCCAATAAAAGTAATTGCTTATAAAGATGGAGAGTACTTTAAGGAAGCAAATGTAATCATAACTGTTAATACAGAGTAATCTTTATAAATTTCTGATGAGAACGAACATAAATGGAAGAAGAAAATAAACCTGAAGTGACCGAACACGAGCACCATAAGGAACACCATGCACATACCGAACAACCTACTCACCACCATAAACAAGATAAATCTAAAACCCTCCAAATAGTATTATTGTGTGTTGTCATATTCATCTTATTAATGCAATTATTTCTCACTTCTGATCTCAAGGATAGAATCAGAGACGGAAACCTAAAGAATGTTACAGCACAGAAAGAAATCATCGAACAACTTGAGAGTAAAGAAGAAATTAACATAATCCTAATTGAGAATGAAGATTGTAAAGAATGTACAAAATTCGATGAAGCTATTGACATGATGAAACAAAGCGGTGTAGCCATAGACAAAATCAATAAATATGAATTTGACTCAGAGGATGGGAAAAAAATCATTGAAAAATATTATATCGAAATCATCCCTACAATAATTTTATCAGAAGGAATTAAAAACCATCAAGAAATTATAGGGGTTTGGGATGAAATTGGATCTATTGAAGATGATGGTAACTATATTCTCAGAGCTGTTGCTCCACCTTTTGTTAATCTTACAAGTGATAAAAAAGAAGGAATTGTAACCGTAACTTATATTGATGATTTAAATTGTGAAGAATGTTTTGAAGTAGATCTCTTAAGGAAGTCTATCAAAGAAGGTTTTTTAATTTATATTGGTGAAGAACTCACTTTAGATATTAAAAGTGATGAGGCTGAAGAGCTAATTGAAAAATACGAAATCGAAAATATACCTACATTCATACTTTCTAAAGAGGCAATGGTGTATAAATCTATAACTGAGATATGGGATGATGTAGGTTCAATAGAAGATGATGGTTCTTTAGTTCTGCGTGAACTTTTAATCTTCCAAGCACCCTACAAGAATCTAAAAACTGATCAAATTGCTCAACCACCACAGATAGAGGAATGACTATTCTCAACAAATTTTATAAATGGTATAATGTGCTCTATAACACATGAAGATTTCAGAAAAACAAAAACATGAACTCAAGAAATTCATTAAGGAAATAGAATCATTTAGGGGCCGCCATACTGAATTAGTTAGTGTATATATCCCTAAAGGTTATGACCTTAATAAAATAATTAATCACCTTTCTCAAGAGCAAGGTACTGCTACCAACATCAAATCAACTTCTACCAGAAAAAATGTTCAAGATGCCTTAGAGAGAATGATACAACATTTGAGACTATTTAAGAGAACACCTGAAAATGGCTTGGCAGCTTTCTCAGGAAATGTTGCTGAAAGAGAAGGACAAAGCGACGTTAAAGTCTGGAGCATTGAACCTCCAATACCTTTGAACACAAGAATCTACAGATGTGATAAAGAATTTGTATTAAACATTCTACAAGATATGATGGAAGACAAAGAGGTTTATGGTCTTATTGTCATGGATAGGAGAGATGCAAATCTTGCAATTCTAAAAGGCAAAACAATCATTCCAATACTTAAAACCCATTCAGAGGTTCCTGGAAAGTTCAAGGCAGGGGGTCAGTCAGCTCAAAGATTTGCAAGGTTAAGAGAAGGAGCAGCAAAAGATCATTACAAAAAGGTTGCAGAATATGCTAAAGAAAAATTTCTAAGTTATGAGGGCTTAAAAGGACTTATAGTGGGAGGTCCAGGCCCCACGAAATATGATTTTGTTGAAGGGGGGTACATTACTGACCAACTTAAAAGAAAAATCATTGCAATAAAAGATCTTAGCTACACAGGAGATTTCGGTTTACAAGAACTTTTAGATAAATCACAAGACGTTCTTGCTAATGAAGAAGTAAGCAAAGAGAAAGAAATCATGGGAAAATTCTTTGATTTATTGGCAAAAAATCCCGGTAAAGTTACTTATGGTGAAAAGGAAGTTATGAACCAACTATCCAAAGGGGTTGTTGAAACATTACTCATTTCAGAAAAAGTAACTGATGATCAAATTGAAGAATACGAAAAGGAAGCGGAGAAATTCAACACAACAGTTATGATTATATCAGTTGAAACAAGAGAAGGTGTTCAATTAAGAGATTTAGGAATGTTTGCAGCAATCTTGAGATACGACACAGGAGGTTAAGCAGCTCTTTTAGTCCTTTGCAATGGAGCTTGATAAAGCGTAGGTTGTTCTTGAGGCATTAGCTTATCAACAATATTATAACCAGCTTTACAATCATCCCTTCTTAAATAACTAAGATATCTCTTATCATCTTTTTTACGACCAAGATGATCTTGAATATAAAACACAATACCCATTTCATTTAATTTTCTTAAATTTTTATAATGCCCATTAAAAGCCTTACTTAGTAATTTTGGCAACCATCCAATTAACCAACTATTATGGATCAAACCAAGATGTCCAATTCTAAGTTTCTTAAAATGAGATATTCCCTCCCGAGTTGGTTCTACATCAGGAATATATTTTAGTAGACCTACATTAAAATTAATTGCACCTTTTAGATAAGTCGATCCAAGAACCGCCTCATCTTCGCTTGTAAATATATTTATGAACTTGGTTTTTAACTTCCCATTTCTTGCTACTAATGCATCATAATCATTATTTAATTGTGTAATAAACTTACTTCCAGGTTTCATATCTCGAGCACTTGAATAGGATATATCATAGTGACGCCTACCACTTTTACCAACGTGATCTGTTTTCTTAATACCTAAAACCTTTCTCACAAGATCTCCAAGTCTAAATGGGTATGCTAGATTTGCAACATGAGTTCCATCATGAGGGGCCCCTAACATAACACAATGATCAACAATATCAGAATGATGTACTGAATAATATTTGGCAATTAATCCACCTTCACTAAATCCAAGAATATCAATATCCACTTTTTCTTTTTCCCGGCTTTTAATAATTCTTTCTACTTTATGTTTTAATTTTGTTTCTTTTTTAGTTTCTTTAACTTTTAATTTAAGGGTTTCATAAAATCCTTTGTAGTTTCTTATGTCCAAACATTCTTGCAATTCTGTTTTAAACTCTGAGGTTCTTGACTTGTATTCAGGCGAATCAAGCAAGTTTGTAACATCCTGCCATATTCTACTTATCCTTGTTTGATCAATTATCTGTTCAATTCTCCAAGCGACACGACCATTAGCACTCTCTTCTGGAGGATCCCAGAAATCATATCCAACAGCCGTAACGTTATGCATATTTAGTTTCTTTATTTGCTTAGTATAATCATCCCAGATACCGGCATTTTCCCCCCATCCATGAAGTAGAATCAATGGTCTTTGATTAGCAATCCCCCCTTCTAAGATTTTTAATTTTGGATCCTCAACGGGATCATCTCTTACGTACTCCTCAACAATTCCTGATGCGTTCATAATTCCATAACGTAGTTCATTTGCTAGAAGTTCAGCTTTACCTCTTAGAAGTTCGGATGGTTTTTCAGGTGTTCCTGTTAACTTTCTAAATTGTTTTTCAACAATGTTTCTAAGGCCCATTACTTAGTCTCCAAACACCCCTAACCTATATACTGGAGTATATAAATAGGTATTTAAGCCTTATGGTTTCCCCCAGATTATGAAGTTAGCAGATAGAGCATTAATGGAACTTCTCCCAGAAAGAGCAGAAGAATTTAGTATTAGATTAAAGTACTCTGGAAAGTTCTCAAGTTTTAATGGAAACATCCGTTATAGAAACAATCTTTTTGAAATTGGGATGAGTAAAAACTGGAAAGGGATCTCACCTGAAATTCAAATGGGTCTAATCCAAATCTTAATCTTAAAAGTCCTAAAAATTAAGAAAAAATCCCATTACATTGATCTTTATCACAGCTTTATGAAAAAAATTCATATAGGAATTCCAAAAGATAAAATTGATCCAGAGTTAGAAATAAGTTTTGATAGGGTTAATGAAGTTTATTTTAACGGATTAATTGAAAAATCTAATTTGGTCTGGTGCGATTCAATAAACAAACTAGGAAGTTATGATTATGGAAGAGATAAAATTTCTATTAGTAGAATCTTACGTGGAAATATTGAACTTCTTGATTATGTAATGTATCACGAGATGCTTCATAAGAAGCATAAATTTAATTCTGGCATAACGAGAAGTACCTACCATACAAAAAACTTCAGAATGGATGAAAAAGAATTTGAAAACAGTGAAGAATTAGAAAATAAATTGAAATGGTTAGTGAGAAAAAGCAAAATGAAGCGTTTATTTTTTTAGAAAGCTTTATATAAGTTTGCGGTCTCCAAATAGACGCTGATTTAAGGAGGAATAAACAAAATGGGTTCGCGATTATTGCCGTTGGCTGCGATGGAGAAAATTCTGAAGCAGTGTGGGGCTGACAGGGTGTCTGACAAGGCTAAAGTTGCTTTAAAGAACGTTGTAGAAGAAAAAGCAGATGAAATTGCTTCTCGTGCTATCAAGTTTGCTAATCACGCGGGAAGAAAGACAGTGAAAGCTGGCGATATTAAACTCGCTTCTAAAGAATAATGGCAACAAAAGTTACTAGTGTTGGAAGTTTGCAAAAAGGTAGCTACTGTATAATTGAAGGGGCTGCATGTAGAGTTGTTGATACTCAAACTTCAAGACCAGGTAAACACGGTCACGCAAAAGTAAGACTAACTGCTGTTGGAATTATTGATGAGAAAAAAAGAGTTCTTGTTATGCCAGGTCATGATAATATTGATGTTCCTATTATCGAAAAGAAAACTGCACAAGTATTATCCATTAATGAGAATATGGCAAATGTAATGGATTCAGAAAGTTACGAAACATTTGATATGGAAATTCCTGAAGAACTGAAGGGCCAAGTAGTAGAGGGCTGTGAAGTTTTATATTGGGTTATATTGAACGATAAAGTGATGAAGCAAGTGAAGAGTGGTGAATGATATGGTAAAATTTCCAGAAGCAGAAGCAAGGATGTTCAGAGGCGTATTCGTCTGTAAGAAATGCAAGAAGAAAGTTAGAGCACCTAACCAAAAGATTATTCAGAAAACAGTAACTTGTAAGGGCTGTGGTGGTCACTCTTTCAGACCTGTAAGGAAGAAGTAAATTCTTTTCTTTTTTTCTATAAAAGTTTATATAACCAATCAGATTCCCCTCTACGATGTCAGAACTAACAGATTTACTTGGTAACTTGGCAAACCCAGAAGTAAAGAATAAGGACCTTCTTAGAGGGGATTTGGCTTTTTTTATAGATGATTATGTTAAAGAATTAAAGGTAGAAATTGGTTCAGCCAGAGTTATTTCAGTAGCAGGTCAAAAGAAATACCTTATTGAATTTGAAAGAAATAACACAGGTATCAGATACGCAGGAAGAGTATATAGTGAACTTAAAAAATATGAGCAAGATCATGAACTATCTAGTGAAGGCTCAGATAAGGCAAAGGAATTATTGGAGAATATGATAAAAGGGAACTTTTACTATGGAGAGTTTACCGGTGTTGAACTGAGAGGGAAAGAGAGTTTTACTGATCTAATAAAATTAGGACAGTTGAGAACTGCTGCAGGGGAAGAGCTTGGTTATAGTATTCCTGGAAGCGGATTAAGATCCTTTTACTATGATGCAAAAGATAATCTAGGAAGAAAAATTGATATTATTGGAGATACTGTTAAATCAATTGGAAGTACTGTTGGAAGTTTATTTTCTAGGGGATATGATTTAATTTCTAGAAACAAGACACAAACAAAGGATTAAACACAAACTTTAAAAAATCAGTATTCTTGAAATTTCTATGGATCCAGAATTAATAGGTGCAGTAACATTTCTTGTCTTATTGGGATTAGTATTAATCATTGAAAGAAAGAAGATCATAGTCCAAAAAATTCTTTTTCCCGTAATTTATATGATAATGTACAGGACTAAAGTTGGAATTAACCTTATGGACAAAATTGCAAAAAAAATTCCAAGATTCCTAAAAGTACTGTCCTTTATTGGAATTATTGTTGGATTCCTCGGAATGATTCTCCTTGTCTATTTACTAATCGTTAATCTTTATGACTTAATTACAAAACCGGAAGCAATTGCTGGAGTTGGATTAGTCCTTCCAATTAAAGCAAAAGGTGTTTTCTTCGTTCCATTCTTCTACTGGATAATCTCAATCTTCATTTTAGCAGTCGTACATGAATTCTCCCATGGAGTGATCGCAAGAGTTTATGGAATGAAGGTTAAATCATCAGGATTAGCAATCCTTTCTTTAGTAGTTCCAATCATCCCAGCTGCATTTGTCGAACCTGATGAAAAAGTGATTACAAAAAGACCCCATAGGGAACAGCTAAGTGTTTTTGCTGCCGGTCCCTTTTCAAATGTTTTATTTGCATTTGGAGTATTGGCTTTACTTCTTTTTGTTATTTCCCCTATGATCTCGAATATCGTAGATTTCAGGGGGGTTACTATAGAATCATTTGGAAACTCAAATATGACAATTCCGGTAAAAGAAGCTGGAATCCAAGAGGGCGAAACAATCATTCAGCTAAACGATTCTCAAATTAACATTGTAGATGATCTTACATTAGAAATGGCTCATTTTAAACCAGGAGACACGATCCCAATAATTACAGATAAAGGCGAATATGAAGTCACTTTTGGAACTAGCGATTTTAACGAGAGTATACCTTACCTCGGTGTCATTCTTTCACAAAAATATGAATATAAGGGTTGGTATAAAGAAAACGAATTTGTAACTGACGCTCTACTTTGGGCAACTGGTATGCCACAGAGAGTAGGTTGGCAACTATCATACCCAGTCAGAGGATATGGTCTAGGATTACTATTCTGGTTATATTTACTAAATATTGGAATTGGATTATTTAATTTAATACCCATTGGCCCAATTGATGGAGGAAGAATGTTACAACTTCCCTTAAGAAGATTCTTTGGAAATGAAGTAGGAGACAAAATTTGGAAATACATTAGCATTATTGTTTTGGTAATTGTTTTAATTACAATGGCATTCGCTTTCATATAAAATGATAAATATAGTTCTATTAGAACCTAAGAACGCTGGAAATATTGGGGCAATTTGTAGAGTTATAGCTAATTTTGATCTGAATAAACTAATCATAATTAATCCAAAATGTGACATAAAAGATATTGAGCTTATTAAAAGAGCAAAGCATAGTAAAACTATCATAAAAAATATTTTAATTAAACCTAAATCTTATCTAAAAAAATTTGATTATTTGATTGGAACGACTGCAAAACTAGGATCTGATTACAACATACCAAGATCTCCAACAACCCCCAGAAAATTGGCTGAGAAAATTGTTAAAAGAAAGAGCAACATTGCAATTTTATTTGGAAGAGAAGACCTTGGATTGAGTAATGAAGAAATTAAAATGTGCGATTATATTACATCAATACCCTCTTCAAAAAAATACAGAACATTAAACATAAGCCATGCAGTTTCAATTATTTGTTATGAAATCTTCCTAGCTAGGTCAAAAAATATCTTCAATGAATATGCGATTGCAGGGAAACCAGAAAAAGACGCTTTGTTAAAAAAAATAAATAAAATTCTAAATCAAATGGATTTTTCAACAAAAGAAAAGAAAGAAACTCAAAAAATCGTGTGGAAAAAACTATTGGGAAAGGGTATGTTAACAAAAAGAGAAATCTTCTCATTACATGGATTCTTTGAGAAACTCAAACCTTAATTCTGAATACCTTGATCTTTAACCGTGTAGGTATTCTTATCAATATCAACATAATATAAAAATAGTCCACCTTTTACCTTAAATGCAACTCTACTTATATTCTCATCTCCACCCATCATATAAGTTAGCTCCTCTTTGTGTTTGTGATATAACCTTCTAACTTCAGGTTCTTTTACAGCTAACTCAATTAACTTGGATTCTTGAGCAGATATATCAGCCAAACAATCACAACCCTCTTCACATTTAGCAGTACAAATAAACTCATTAGCATCAATTTCTGGAGAAACTTCCATAAGCAATAGGGCAATAACCGAAATTACGACCAATCCAACTATCAGAATAACATTTTTGACGACTCTATGTTTCATATTAATTCAAGGATCACTATCATTTATAAATTTTTTGAATAACAATGAGATAATTTTATATATTCTATAATGAAAATAAGGTCAAGAGATGAATAATTATGGTTTTTGGAAGTATAGTTGGAATTATTGCTTTAGCTTGTGCTATTTGGGTGATCTACGACGTTATTGCTAAGAATAAAAAATTATCAACAGGCATAAAAGTGCTTTGGATTGTACTTGCATTATTCTTTAGCATCATAACAGCAATTGTATACTATTTTGTAGAAAAGAAATAATTTACCCTTTTTTTCCTTTTTTAACGGGAACTGCTTCTTTCTTCCTAAATGGGCTAATAAATAAGTTCACAATCCTAAATACTAATTCAAGGCCAATTAAGAAAATTAAATAGTATAAAATCTGCCTCCACAGTCCTACAAACGATTTAATAGTTGCCCAAGCTGCATCAATAGAGAAATAAGTAATGTCTATTAAGAATACACCCAATAATGCAAATGGAAGCATCTTTGCCAAATCTCTAGATAAATCCTCACTGTAATAAGCAGTTATCCTTATTGCAGAAACAAGTGCAATGGCGACTAACAAGATATTACTAGGATCCTGGGTTTTAGACAACATTGACAATATACCTGCGACAAATCCAAACCAAAGGAAAGATAAAAACGGCAAAAGGAAAATGAACTCAAACACATAAAAGATCGTGCTTAGTACCTTCTCTAAAAAACCAATAAAAGATTCACTATAACCTTTTAGATTCAACTTAAAAAAGTCCCTACTTCCAAGGAATCTGTAGAACTTGAATATAAACACAGAATAAATTACAATACCGAGGAGATAAAACAACATAGGTTGCAGGACAGATGTTGCTTCTGTTAAGGAAAGTCCAGTAATATTTATTGCA
Source organism: Nanobdellota archaeon (assembly GCA_042577505.1). GTDB lineage: Archaea > Nanobdellota > Nanobdellia > Woesearchaeales > JACQSR01 > JACQSR01. Next base: position 15,316 of record JBHPEA010000016.1, on the reverse strand, counting down.
GTAATATTTACCATTGACATTACCCTGAGAATTAGACTTTTTAAATTTTACTATTTATTAAAAATTGGATTACAATACAGTCTGAGATTCCTTAACGGTATTTAATATCAACTTTGTATTTGTTCTCTCAACAAAATCTAATGTTTGTATTTTTTTAAGGAAGTTGTCCATTAATCGGGTTGTTTTAAATCTAGCAAAAACGGTAGCATCATATTCTCCAGTCGTATCATAAACAGCCCATACTTCGTTACTTTTTGCAATTTTCTTCTCAAGTTCAAACAATTTACCTTTCGCAATCTTTATTTCAATAATAACATTGATATCATAATCTAGTTTTTCAAAGTTTATTTTTGTAAAATAACCTTCAATTATCCCCTCCTTTTCCAATTTTTTTATCCTATTTAACACTGTTACAAAACTTACTTTAAGCTTTGATGCCAACTTCCTTAAAGGTACTTTAGCGTCGGTTGAAAGCTCATTTAAGATTTTCAGGTTAAGGTTGTTTTTTTCTTTCATTTTGTTAAAATTTAAGCATAATTCTTCCTATAAAAATTAACAAATATATAAAACTTTCCAAGATAACTAAACAAAGTTAAGAGAAAACTGATAAAGACTTAAATAATTAAAGATTTTCTGATCTAATTTAATAAATCTGAGGTGAAGAATAGATGGACGAAAAGACAGTACTTGAAAAAGCAAAAGAAGATAATGTAAAATTTGTACAATTACAATTTACTGATTTACATGGCATGATCAAATCAGTGACTATTCCTATAGAAAAACTTTCTGAAAGTTTAGAAAAAGGAACATGGTTCGATGGATCGTCCATACAGGGTTTTACCAGAATTTGTGAAAGTGATATGTACCTAAAACCAGACCCTAATACTTATGCATTATTACCCTGGGAGAATTCTGAAAAAGCGACAGCAAGATTTATTTGCGATGTCTATACACCAGATGGAAATCCGTTCGAAGGAGATCCTAGATACATATTAAAAAAAGTTCTAGCAGAAGCCAATGAACTAGGTTTTGAATATTTTGTAGGTCCAGAATTAGAGTTCTTTTTATTCAAACCAAAAGATAACAATAAACTTGAACCAACATCCCATGATGTTGCAGGCTATTTTGATTTTAGTCCTAGAGATTTGGCTGGGGACGTCAGAAAAGAAATCATTTATGCTTTAGAGTCACTTGGGATGGAGGTTGAGATGAGCCACCATGAAGTTGCACCTGGCCAGCACGAGATAGACTTCAAATATGGAGCTGCACTAACTCAAGCTGATAGATGTATAACATTTAAACACGCAGTTAAATCCATAGCATACAAGAACGGTCTTCATGCAACTTTCATGCCTAAACCTGTTTTTGGACAAAATGGATCAGGTATGCACGTCCATCAAAGTATATTCAAAGACGGCAAGAATATTTTTTTTGATGAAAAAGACGATTATAAATTAAGTGAGACAGCAAAAAGTTTCATAGCTGGTCAACTAGAACATGTAAAAGGATTTAGCGCGGTTATAGCTCCAACAGTTAACTCGTATAAAAGATTAGTTCCTGGTTATGAAGCTCCCGTCTACATATGCTGGGCTAGAATCAACAGATCTGCATTAATTAGGATCCCAAGATATTCACCTGGTAGAGAACAATCAACCCGAGTGGAGTTAAGATGTCCTGATCCATCATCAAATCCCTATTTAGCATTTGCAGTAATGTTAAAAGCAGGTTTAGATGGAATAAAGAACAAAAAAGCACTAACGGACCCAATAGAAGAAGATGTATATGAATTCGACGAGTCTAAGTTAAAAGAAAAACATATTCAAACTTTACCAGGTTCATTAGGTGCAGCTTTAATCGCCCTAGAAAATGATCCCTTAGTTGAGAGTGCTTTAGGCCCCCACACATTTCCTCTTTATATTAAAGCAAAAAGAGCAGAATGGGATGAATTTAAGATGCAAGTCACCAAATGGGAACTGGATAAATATTTTGAATCCACTTAGGATTCATTAATTTTTTAAATATTGAATATAAATTCTTAATTAATGATAAACAAAGACCTAGCTACGATTTTCTTCGAAATGGCCGACCTTTTAGAAACGAAGAATGTTGAATGGAAGCCCCAAGCCTACAGAGCCGCAGCGAGATCTCTAGATTCATTAAAAGAAGACATTATTAAAATTCAGAAAAGAGGAGAGCTTGAAAAAATCCCCGGAGTCGGAGAGGGAATTGCAAAGAAAATTGTAGAATACATTAAAACAGGAAAAATCAAAGCATACGAAGAATTGAAAGGAAAAGTAACATCCCACGTGAGCATTCTAATAAAAATTCCAGGTATGGGACCAAAGAAGTTAAAAAAATTAAATAGTGAGTTAAATATCAAAACTATAGAGGATTTAAGAAAAGCAGCATTAAACCATAAAATTGCGTGCCTACCAGGATTTGGAGCTAAATCAGAACAAGACATCCTTGAAAATATTGATTTACTAATCTCATCGAAAGGTAAAATCAAATTTAAAGAGGCGGAAATTGTATCTAACAGAATTATTTCACAATTAATTAAACTTAAAGATGTAGAAAAAATCTCAACTGCAGGTTCATTAAGAAGAAAGAAACCACTCATCAGAGATATTGACATAATAATTTCATCTAATAATCCAGAAAAAGTTATTTCAAAGTTTTCAAGTTTGCCAGGTATAAAAAAAGTTTTAGCCAAAGGACCAACTAAAGCGACAATGGTACTTAACTCAGGTATTCAAGTTGACTTAAGAGTACTCCTCCCAAAGTCATGGGGTGCAGGATTGTTCTATTTCACAGGAAGTAAGAATTATAACATTGAAATGAGAAGAGCCGCAATCAAAAAAGGCTACAAATTAAATGAATACGGACTATTCAATTCTAAAAATAAAATTATCGCTAGTAAAACCGAAAAGGAAATCTGTAAAAAATTAGGAGTTAAATATCTAGAGCCCCAACAGAGAGAAATTTAATCTACGTACTTAGGTATTTAGGTTGACTTGGAACAATCAATCTTTCTTGGAATTGAGGAATAAAAGCATTTCTAACTAATTGTAAGAAATTTGTTGGTGCAACAGTTTCTCTAACACTAGTCACACCATATATTTTATCAAGTGCTGGTTTATAAGCCATTATAGTTGCCAAAGCATCGATCATATCTTCCCTATCACCAAACTTTGTTAGTGATACTGGGTTCTTCGATCCGTAAAAGTAGCCTATTCCAAGTAATCCCATTTGTTTAGAATCATACCTAATGATAACTGAAGGTATTGCAAGGTGAGCTCTTGATAAATTATCAACAAGTTTCTTTCTACCTTGAGTAGGATGTACATTACTAGCATAAGGTTTATACTTTTCTTTTTCTGGAAGCAAGAAAAGATTCAAAGCAACTTGTTTCCATGAATCTAAGGGTACATTATATTTTTTACCTATTGAGTCTCGTTCCTGTCTCTCTACAAATCCAGCAGTCTTAATTTGTTTATCTGGTGGACAAAAGTGAATCCTCTCTCTTTGAGTTATATACTTGCCATTCGAATCGTTATAATATGGAATGACTGGTCCGTTAGGACTAACCATCAAGGGAGTTTTTTCTTTTATTTCCTCATAAAAATCTTGAAATACTTGATCCACCTTAGGGGCTAAAGACTCAGCTCTGTGATCAGAAAGATATCTAAATATGTTAGACATCAGGTTTAATGAAAAGTGGCTAGTAAGAACTTTACTGAAATCAGGATTAGGACTTTTTGCTAAGGAGTTTTTTAAGTTAGTGGTAGCAGTATTTACAATACCTGCTATGTTTTTTACTTCTTCAATAGTCAATCCAATTCTGTATGAATCTACTTCTATCTGTTTCTGTAAAGCTTCGGAACTAAAATCAAGAGACTCTTCGTTTATTTCATTAGAGAAAAACAATGACACGTATCTTTCAACAGCTGATAAAGTACCTCTTTCTTTAACGAACTCACTTTTTAATCTATTTTCAAGATCCTCTAGATCTACACCATTTTGTCTAAAAACAGTATACAAAGCTAGAATAGAGTCAGCCCTATAAACATGCTCCGGAGTAATACTTAGTAAACCCCCCAAATTACCTGTCTTTTCCATAGCAATATTATGAAAATCGAGTATATAAATCTTTCGATAATTTACTACTAGTAAGTACTAAAAACATTTATAAACCCACTTAAGTTTCCTTTGAGCATGGAAACTCCAGAGTTTGAAGAAGTGTCGCTTGGGATACTAGTTAGGGATCCTCAAAAATATGAAGGAAAAGCTTGTTCTGTCGATGGAAGTTTACATAGAGAAGACGGAAGGTTATATCTAGCAGATTTGGTAGATGAAAGGAGAATCTTTCTAGACGTAGATGAATATAGAGGAGTTATACCTCCTATGAGAGCTTTTGTTACAGTTATAGGAGAATTTGGCATACTGCCTCCAGATTCACCGCACTTTAGTATTGAGTCTAAGAGAAGATATGTTAAAGAAGCAGAGGTCTCAATGCCAGATATTACAACCACAGTACAAAATCCAGATAACTATCGTATTCTTGTCCATACAATTCAAAACAATCCAATTGGAGAATAACTATTAAGAAGTAGTAAAAAAAGAAACATTTAAATACTAATTCTTTCAATCTCTAGACATTATGAAATACTACTCTAGTTCAATAAGTGCTCCGGTTTATGCTAAAAGTGGAGTTCAGGAACATACAATTGATCTTGTAATTCATCCAAAACAAAATGGAATTCTTGTCATCAATTACCCAGGAATTAGGGCTACTGTCGACGGGCATAGCGGTAAGTATCGTAGGATTGGAGAAATACTCCATGATAAAGTAGGAGCAGTTGTAAGATCATCTAACCACAAGATTGAAGATGCAGATCAAAAACAATATCTTAAAGATAACCTAAGAAGAATCATCGAACATTCTCTTCTGAATGCAGACCATATTGCAGGTAAAAGCGATCCTGACGTTTATTTAATGGGCGTTTCTGGTGGAGCAGGGGCAATAGGTGCAGTAGCTTATGAGTGTCCTCTAGTGAAAAAAGTATTAATGATTGCGCCGGCAGAATCAGCTGGAAGAGAAGATATTCTAAGAGGATTAGAACAGTTTACTGGAGAACTTTATATTACTGCAGGAGAAAATGACGAGCTAGTAAAAAAAGCTCCAGAAGTTTTTCACGAAGCCGCAAAAAATGCTAAAGTCAGAAAAATTGTTAGGGTACCATTTGGTGACCATCGATTTAGCGGAAGAAACGGTGGTAAAATTTTTAGTAAGGCCCCACTCTGGGCATTTTTAGGAGAAGAATCTTATCCAGATCCTGAAGGCGGAATTGAATTATATGGGGGGCCAACAACAGCCACAAAGTTATGGCAAGTCCATGTGACTCGTGAATTGGGTCTTAAAGGAAAAATTAGATTTTAATTAATTTCTATATAGAAAATAAAATTTTTTCAAAAAAAACACAATCTTTTTATAATCGAAAGTTACACATATATAACAAAAAGTTAGAAAAAGATAACAAAATACCATAAAATGAAGAACAATATAAGGGAATTCAGAGCAAAGTACAACCTTACCCAAAAAAACCTTGCAGACCTTGTAGGAATTAGAAGAGAAACTATTGTATTCATAGAAAAGGGAAAACAAAATCCCTCACTAAAAGTCGCATACAAACTTGCAAAATCATTAAAGACAACAATAAGCGATTTATTTATCTTTGAAGAATAATATCAATTAAACTCCTTATCAAAATTTTTCTCATCATCATATTCTAAGAAATCCTTATGATGTGATGGTTCTACAAAATCTTCGTTTTTATCATGTTTAATCCCACACCAATATTTCTCGGTTTCACCAGCAATCTTTGCAGAATATTGAAGAAGACCATTTGCATACCCACAATAAGCACAATTTATCTTTTCAAAAGGACTTAGATATTTCAATCTATGTCGATCAACCCTAATATATTTTGATCTTCTAATTAAAGGTATTCTATAGAGTCTAAAACAAGTTCTATGATAAATCTCTATAAACACATCAAGAATAATTAATGGAATTATCTGAAGATAAACGATCGGTGCGGATAGTGAATGATAGAATGTTCGATCATAGTGCCTTTTGAAATGCATATCAAACATAATGCGCTGGGGTATATAAGGTTAGTGGTATAATCAATCAGATTTATAAATGATAAAATTTGGGTAATGTTATGCCACACACAGCATTACACATTCATCAGAGAATTAGGAAAATTGATCCCAAAAAAATTAAACTACTAGATAATATCTGCCTAATTACTGCAATTCTAATGCCCTTAACTGCAACGCCACAAATCTACAAAATTTGGGTTTATCAAAATGCAAGTGGAGTTTCTTTACTCATGTGGGCATTATACAGTATCTTGATCATCCCAATGTTTTTCTATTCAGTTGTACATAGAGCAAGACCTTTAATCATTCTGAACTTAATGTGGTTCCTATTTAGCATAGCGATAATTGTAGGAGTAATTCTGTATGGGTAATTATCTATTATACCATTCTAATGATTTATTCAATCCATCTACAAAAGGTACAGTTGGATTATAACCTAACTTCTCTCTAGCCTTAGAAATATCTGCAACATACCTAATTACTTCTCCAGTCCTCCTTTCAGTAACATTAATATTGTTTTGAGTACCAAGAGAATCTTTAATCATTTCTGCAACTTTCAATATGGAAGTACCCTCACCAAAAGCTAAATTGTAAACTTCATTCTTCGCAGTATCAAATTTTTCAATACATAACATAACTCCAACTACAGCATCGTCTATATAAGTAAAATCTAATAACTTTTCTTTTCCAAAAACAGTCAAATCTTTTCCTTGCTTACATAAACGAACGAACAAAGGTACTACCCTATCACTCTCATCATACATCCCATACACATTTGAAAATCTAACAATAATAAAATTGACACCATAACATTGTTGATATGAATGGACTAATGCTTCACCACCTACTTTTGACGCAGTATAAGGACTTTCGCAGTTTTTAACATGGGCCTCATCTTCCTTATAGACCAATCTTTCTGAATTACCATAAACCTCTCTAGAAGAGGCAAACATGAATTTCTTCACATTATTTAAACGAGCAAACTCGAGAATATTATACAGAGATTTAAAATTGTCAAAAGCTTTAGAAGTATCAACAACTAAATCATACACTCTTGCATTTGCCGCTAAGTGTATCACAAAATCAACATCCTTAGGAATTTTATTTAGAATTTCTTCTTTGTTCAACAAATTGATTTGCAATGAAATATCTTTTACCCTAGAACTCCACTTGTTAGGTTGATAATCAACACCAATTACATCATAACCAGCATCAAGAAGTTTTTCACACAATCTTGTACCTATTGTACCGCTACTACCTGTGACTAATATTTTCTGTTTCATATAATACCCCTTTGAGTAACTTCGGTAATCCTGGTAAATTAATAAAGCTTTTTAATGCCCTCTAAATAATTTCTGTCCACATTTTGTACAATATTCTTGAAAATGCTCCATAGCACCACCACAACCATGACAGAATTGCACAAAACCCTTAGAATGAGCTACGTGTTTTGGTTTTTTCCATCTAATCATAACCTTAATAACCCCAATTAGAATAAAACCTGCTCCTATTAAAATAAAAAAAGTAAAACCAATTTTCTCAGTTTGAGATCCAACTATGTATGAAAAAATAACAACAAACATACCTGCTATTAAATAAGTTAAACCTGAAAGATTAACCACTTTTTCCGATCACCTTTTTTCCACCCATATAGGGGACTAAAACTGTAGGTACTTTAATAGAACCGTCCTTTTGTTGATATGTTTCAACAATGGCCCTAAGTGCTCTACCAGTTGCAATCGCTGTACTATTTAAAGTATGAACATATTCCCTTTTACCATCCTTCCAATACTTAACATTAAGACCCACGGCCTGATACTCCGTACAATTTGAACAAGAAACTACTTCACGATAATTTTTTTCTCGGGGCATCCAAACTTCAATATCATATTTCTTAGCAGCTACAATTCCAATATCTCCTGTACAAATATTTACAACTCTATAAGGTAATTTTAATTTTTGAAATAAATATTCTGCATTCGCAATTAATTCTTCATGAATCTTCCAACTGTCTTCAGGTTTACAAAAAACAAATTGTTCAATCTTATTGAACTGGTGTACTCGAAATAAACCTTTTTGGTCTATTCCATGACTCCCAATTTCTTTTCTAAAACAGCTACTACAACCAGCTAATTTAACTGGCAATTTCTCCTCTTTAACAACATGATTCATAAATAATGAAGCAATCGGATGTTCAGATGTTGCTATTAAATACAACTCTTCATTCTCAATCTTATACATCATTGTGTCGAAGTCAGCAAGATCAGTTACACCCTCATAAGGTTCTCTCCTTAACATTAGTGGAACTTGAGTAAGTGTAAAACCCTTCTTGACAAGATGATCGATAGCAAACCTAGTCAATGCCATTTCTAATAATGCAAAATCACCAAAAAGAAAATAAAATCCATTCCCAGATACTTTTCCAGCATCCTCAAAATTTGCAAAACCCTGTTCTTCGAGCAACTCTCCATGATTTTTTATCTCAAATTTGGGTTCAGCTATCTTCCCCCATGTTCTTTCAATTTTATTCCCAGATTCATCAGGACCATAAGGAACAGATTTATGTAAGATATTTGGAAGCCTCGCAATAAATTCATCATTCTTAACTTTCAGCTCCTTATTCCTTTCCTCTAAATCAGCAATTTTCTGAGGAATCTTCTTTGCTTCTTTAATAAATGTAGCAATATCTTTTCCTTCTTTCTTCAAAGCATTAATTTTCCTAGAAACATCATTTCTTTCAGCTCTCAGTTTTTCAACTTTTACGTTTGATTCTCTCCACTCTTTATCATCCTTCAAGAACTGCTCAAATAACTTTAATTTTTCCATATCTTGCCTTTGTTTAAGATTTTTCTTAACAATATCTGGATTTTCTCTTACCCATTTAATGTCCAACATGTAGTTTCACCGTTTCTCCTGCATTCATTCCTTCTAATAATCTTTTTCCAATGGGACTATTTTTTCTTATCTTAATTACACCAGTTTTCCCAGCTTTAGCAGTTAATAAGAAATCATCATTTATATAAATATCTACGTCTTTATTCTGTTGTTTAATATTTAAAGTAAACATTATACTGTTCTTCTTAACCCTAAGTTCATATTTTTCTTCGTTCCCCTTTTCTTTAACTGAGGATGAACTCAATTCCTTAACATCTATATGTATCCCTAATTCTTTTTCAATCCCTTCAATAGTTTTTCCTTGCTTCCCAATAATCCCACCAACATCCTGTGGGTGAACATAGATTACTGCTTTCTCATCAGTTAATACTTTGACATTAGCACCATCTGTGTACTTTGCCAAAGCAGTTTTAATCTGCTCCTCAGCTAACTTCTTAGCACCGGATGATTTCTCCTCTTTAACGGGTATAACAACAGTTTGCTCTCCATAAGAATAAATTTCATATTCTAATTTACCTGTCTCAAAATCATTTACCACTACAACAGGTCTTGCTAAATCAGCTTCAGTCATTCCAGAGGGTACTTTCACAGTCATCTCAAGACTTAGTACAGTCTCAATAGTTCCATTTTTAATAAACACAACCGTATCGATTATTTGAGGTATTACCCCCATTTCAACCCTACCAATAAACCTTTGAATTGCATCAATCGGATTTGTTGCATGTACAACTCCAACCATTCCAACCCCTGCTAATCTTAGATCACCAAAAAGTTGAAAATCAGATGTATTCCTCATTTCATCAAAAACAGTATAATCAGGTCTAGATAATAATAATATATCATGTATTTCTTGTGCATCACCATGAGAAATTGCATATTGCGTTACATTCTCAGGTAATATCAAATCTCTTGGAGCTTCAACAGTTTTTACTACCTTCTTCTGATTTGCATAAAAAATACAAAGAGCTTGAGCAAAAGTTGATTTTCCCATTCCAGGACTTCCAGCTACTAAAACCCCTTCTGCTTGTTTACAAACCCTACTCAATAATTTCTCACTTAACTTGTAATCATCAAGTGTAAGTTGCTTAACCGGCCTAACAGCAGTAATTTCCCACCCATCTGAAAAGGGAGGTTTTGTAATTACTATTCTAAATCTTCCAAGCTGAACTATTGTACTTCCAGGCCTTTCAATTTCAATAAAAGCATCCCTTCTAAACTTCGCCTCTTCAATTATCTCCCTAGAAACATCTTGAATTTCTTCTTGTTTCATCTCTCCTTTTTTTAATTGAACAAATTCCCATTTCCCAGGGGCACCTTTCTTTGCATTAGGGGGAACGTTTTCTCTCAAATGAACAGACATAGTTGTATCATCAAAATATCTCTCTAATTTTAATTTCTTTAATGCTTCTTTAGGCTCAATAAAAATAACATTAACACCACGAGCTGTTGCTACTTCCGATTGTACTTTATCTGAGGTTATTAAAGTCCCATCTTCATCAAAGGCCAATTGCCTTATCAGAGCATCAATTTCTCCTAATGAAGCATCTCTTATCTCAAAAGCCCTAGGCCTAATTCCTCCAAATTTAACCTCAAATCTTCCATCACTTAGTTCTTTTATTCTCTTTATCTCATCTAAACCCAAGAATCCTATTGCTTTATTCAAATTAGCTTGATGCTCTAACTCAGCTATTACAGCCTCATGAATCAACACAATCCCTACATCAATTTCCCTTCTTTTTATTTTCTCAGAAACTAATCCCTCAATAAGAATTGAAGTGTCGGGAACCAATTTTTGAATCTTATTACCCATACCCCCTATACCGAACAATTACCTTTAAATATCTTTTTATGAATTCATTCTCAAGAGGTGTAATATGAGAAATGAGAGTCTAAAAGGGCTTGCCCAGGGATTGTTAGAGAAGGGCCATTCTAAAAATGAAGTTAGGAAATACCTAGTTAGACATAACTTTAATCCTAGAGATATCGACGCAGTTCTTAAACATCTTCACCCCCATTTAAGAAGACATCACAAATTAGTTTCTTACGTTCACAAACAAAAAAATAAAGGTCATTCCTATGAATCAATCCGTCACCACCTCATGAAGCATGGCGTATCTCATGAAGACACCCATAAAGCGATCGGACATGCAATATCCCATCCAAAGAAAAAATCAAATATCTATTTAGCACTATCTGCAATATCCATAGTTTTTGGATTATTATTTATATTTCCTTTTCTTCCACCAATTGGTTTATTACTTGCGCTAGTTTCTATAATCAAATCAAAGGATAGGAGAACGAGGAAAATAGCTATTGTCGGTTTAGTAGTATGTTTCTTATCTATCTTCTTAATTGCCTACCTCTTCCTGGAAAGGGGGCATAGAACAGGACTCGCTACAGCGATTCTACCAGCCATTAGTCATGATGAAATAAAAATCTTCCAGGGAGAATCTAAAAAAGCGTTCATATATATCCCAAACAACGGATACGAACCTGTAATTTACAAAGTAATGGATTTTAGGTGTAGACCTAGTTGCGAAGATATTACTATAACTTACCAAGAAACTGGAATAATTGAATCGAACAATTATTTCGCACTTCCTCTGAAAATCAGTTCTGAACAAAACTCAGAAATTAGAGATTTTAAGTTAATGTACTCTATAAAAGTAGGAGCCTTAGAAGATAATGGAGAATTTTTGATATCCATATTACCTTCTTCTTAATATTAATAAAATAGCAATTAAAAAAGTGGTGAAAATAATAACAACCATTATAGCTATTATTCCATTCTGAGTATCAAACATAAAATGCTGTAAATTGTCCAAAGAGAAAATTGAAACTGTATTCATTATGATGAAATTTTCTTCGATAGAAAATTTATTTCCTTCATCATTAAAAAAATCAACATTAATAGCAAACTCATTCTCCCCCCTATCTAACAATTTACCTAGAATGGAGATATTTAGATTTTGATCTTCACTAAACTCAAATGTTTCCCATTTTTTTCTAGCCTGTTTACTCTCCAACCTTACTGTAACATTAAGTGGATTAACAAATGAACCCTTACTCACCCTAAATGAGATATTAACAATATCATTAAATCCTGCAGTATTTGGATAATCAATGTCCTCTATAAAAATTTGAGGATCATCGTTTACAATAGCACCTACAGTACTTGAAACAGAGACATAATCATTCTTTGCAGTAACTAAATATTCGTATTCTCCTGGTGATTTATCAATAACTGGAAATTTTACAACTTCTTTTTGAGATATTCCCACATCAATTCGCTCACATACATCCTCCATACATACCACTAAATCATACAATATAGTATTCCCTTTGTTCTCCAACGTACAAGTAATCTCATCATCCGATATACAACTAATGCTAACCTCCCTTGAGTACACTTTAATTTGAGATTCTTGTTTCTCCTTAAGAAGATTGGATACAAATTCATCAGAAAAAACTATATCATCTCGTGTAACTTTAAAAGATGTTTCAGCAGAATTGTTTGACTTTGTTCTTACACCCATAGGCACAGTATAAATTAATTTTGGATCTAAGTCTTCTTGTACTTGAATAATGAAGTATATTGACTTTTTCTCATACGGTTCAAGTAAAACATCTTTTCGTCTATTGTCTTCAAAAAAAGTTATCTCATCAGGACCAAAAATTGAAATCTCTCTGGCAATATAATAATCGACTAGATTTTCAATCTTCACCTCAATAAGATTATATGAACCAAACCCCACATTAGATCTGTGTGGAACAACATCTATAATAATAGGATAACCCAAGTTCTCCCCCACATCTATAATTTCTGCCCCAAATTCTAACTGATTCACTTTCAGATCTATATCCTTCCCTTTCCAGTAATATCTTGTAGAATGCTTTAGAGCGTCAACATCTTCTTTCAATTTAATATGGGTGGTATCAATCAATCCTAACTCTCCAAAGGAAATATCAAATGAAACCCAACCATATTCTGGAAAATAAACTTCAGCCCACCCATGAGGTCCCCAATTATTCTCGAATAGATCAGATTCAGTATATGAAATCCCAGAAACAAACTTAGCTGGAATCCCCAAAGCACGATTTAAAGCAATAAACAAATTTGTTATCTCGTCACACACACCGTATCTATTTTTCAAAACCCAAGAAGAATTTTGAGTTACTGACTCTGTTAAAGTACTGAGACTATATTCCACATTATCTCTCGTCCATGATCCAATCTTGTGTACAACAACAAAAAGATCATCTTCACCTTCTGCCAACCTTGAAGCCAACCTAATGATTTCCTTATTATTGGAATCAATAGTATCTGAGGGAAGCGTATATACTTCAAGCGAAGGATTAAGATTATCAATCGGAAATCTCACTTTTTCAGTGATTTTATTTGGATTATGGACCGTTCTTACTTTTGAATTGACTACAAAATTTGGTCTTTCGGGAACCTCATCCCAACTAAAAATTAAATTATCAGCCCCAATCTCAAACTCAGGAACAGAATCTATTGACAAGACTCTTTGTGTTTCCCAATCCTTGGGATAATATGTCAAATTTACAACAAGTTCTTTAATAAAAGATCCTTCATTCTTCTTAATAACTTCTAGTTCTGAAGAAATATTAATATCTATAACCAAAGAATCTACATTATATAAGTCACCCTCCCCTAAAACTGTTGGTATTAAAAGCAACCATAACAGTACATATAATTTCATACAAACCTAAATAAAAATATCTTTATTAAAACTTTACTTAAAGTTTTAAACTTACTAACTTAGAAATCCCATGTTCATTCATTGATACACCATACAGATTATCAGCTTCAGAAATTACAGCATCATTGTGACTGATAATGATATACTGTGCCCTATCAGAATACTTCCTAACAATTTTGGCCAACTTATCAGAATTATGCTTATCCAATGCAGCGTCAACCTCATCTAGAACATAGAATGATGCTGGCTCAAACTCCTGAATACAAAAAATAAATGCAAGAGCAGTCATTGTTTTCTCTCCTCCAGATAAACTCCTTATATCCAAATATTTATTACCTGCAATCCTTACCTTAATCAATACACCACTTTCAAACAAATTTTCCTCATCCTCAATATCCAATACTGCATTTCCTTTTGAGAACAATTCTGAGAATATTGTCTGGAAGTTATCATTTACTGCAGTATAAGTCTTCAAGAATAGCTCTCTCTTCTTACCATCAATCTCTCCCATTAATGTTAATACATCTTCCCTTTCTGTCATCAATCTCTCTTTTTTGCCTAACAATGTATTATACTCTTTCTCAACTTCATCATAAATTTCTAAGGCCCTCATATTAACATTACCAATATTATTCCTCATAGATTCAAATCTTGAAATATCTTTTTTCAACTCTTCCTCACTCTTAGTTGTGAATAACTTCACACCCTCATATTGTTCAAATTCTTTCTCAAGACCAGAAAGTTGTGCAGTATTCTCAGCAGCTTTCAAAGAAAATGTATTCATTCTGATTTCTTCTTTCCTACTCTCATCAATTTTACTATTAATGACTCTCTCATTCTTCGTTATAGCTTCATCGATCCTCACCCTCTGTTGAAAGAGCCCCTTAAATTGAGCTCTGAACTTCTCAGAAGCTTTTTCTTTCTCACCCAACGTCTTCATTAAATCCTTATCAGCTTTATCTATACTCTTCAACTCTTCTTTGAAGCTCTCTTTCTCTCGTTCTAATTGTTTCAGAATAATATGTGTCTTTTCAACTTCAGGTCCAAAAATATTTTTCAATTGAGTCTCAATAGTTCTAGCATCAGCTTCAGTTTGCGCAATAACCTCATTTAAACTTTTAATTTTCTCCTCAAACGTTGATAACTCTGCAAGAACTCTAGGATTCCTTAATTCCATAATTTTGTCTCTTAACTCTTGTTTTTTAATCTTGTAAGAAGCTAGAACCTTATTTTTCTCACTAACTTCTGATATAACCTTATCCAAATCTTTCTCAAATTTACCAGTAGAATTTATCAAATCTTCTTTGGTATGAACTGAAGCGTCGAGATCACCAGATTCAAGATGTAGACTTTTCTCAGTCTTTATCATCTCTCCTTCGAGAGTTGCCTTATGTTCCCTTAATCTATGTATCTTAGCTTCATTACCTTCTCTTTTGTTTTCGAAATCTAAAAGTGACGCTTCAAAGGAAGCTATCTTTGATTCAATTTTATTAATATCCCCAGTCAATTCTTTTTGTTTAAATCCAATA
>JBHPEA010000015.1:0-29497 GCA_042577505.1 Nanobdellota archaeon | reverse complement strand
ATGATGGGGGGAATAATAAAGGGGCTGTTTGGGTTCTGTATATGAATAGGAATGGAACTGTAAAGTCATATACAAAGATAAATGATACCAGTTTAGATGGTTTGTTAGACACTGATGATATTTTTGGTGGTTCTATTGCAGGTATTGGGGATTTAGATGGTGATGGTGTTCAAGATATAGCAGTAGGAGCATATGGTGATGATGATGGGAAGAATCTAGCTGGTGCTGCCTGGATTGTGTTCATGGAAGATGGCTTTTCTTCAGTAATAAATAAACAAGATTCATATCAAATAAGGGCAAACTCAACTCAAGTAAAAGGCCTAATAAATTACAACACACTAATGGCTAACATCAGTTCCGGATGGCAGCATGTAGTCCTAACCTCTGACGAAACAAATTCATCCATCTATATCAATGGTGTGCTGGAATCAACATCCGGCAACGGAAATGTATCTACAAATGATTATAATTTATCAATAGGGAATTACTACAACGGAACAATAGACGAACTTCAAATCTACAATAGGAAACTTTCACCAGAACAAATCAAAGCAATCTATCAAAACAGAACAGACCTTATAGTAAGCCAGGAAACTTTAGTTGGAGAAACTTGGAAAGTAAATGTAACTCCAAATGATGGAACAGAAGATGGTAATTCCTCCCAAAGCAACTCCCTTACAATCCAAAATATTCTGCCAACACATTCCACTCCAATCCTTAATGCAACAGACCATCCCATAAACACAACAAACGCAAATCTAACTGCCTATAACCAGTCAACAGCAGATACAGATGGAGATTCAGTTAGAAACATATACAATTGGTTTGTCGACGGTACTTCATTCACAATTTTTAATATGCCATTCGAAGGACATTCAGGTGATGAATCTTCGGATGCATTAGATTACTCGGGCTATGAAAAAGATGGAACTGTAAATGGACCAACATGGAATTCTTCAGGTGGTTTAGGAGACGGTGGCGCCTATGAATTTGAGGAAGGCGAGCAGTACATTGAGGTAACAGGAAACATTAATAATGCAAAAACGATTAGTTTCTGGTGGAAGCCAAGAACAACAATAACAAGCAGCCCAACAGAAAAATATAACTTTTTACTGGATGTCGCCGGATGGAATGGTGCACCTTCAGGTGCCTTTAGTTTTATAATTGAAAGTAGAACAGGACAAGCCAACCTTGGCAAGATTTCCATGAGCATCTGGTCGGGAGCAGTATGGTATACTATCCTTTCTGACTCTAGCACTTGGAATGCAGGAACTTGGTATCATGTAGTAGGCACTTTGGGTTCAAGCGATGGTATGAAAATGTATGTAAATGGTGTTTTGCAGGCAGACACAGATACTTACACAGGAGGACTAACAACTGCAACTTGGTATGTTGGACATGGACCTGAAGCACCCCAATTCAGTGCATCTACTGCCATTAATGCAACAATTGATGAAGTTACAATCTATGACAGGACATTATCAATAGAACAAATAAATGCACTCTATGAAAACAGAACTGACTTAATTGTCAGCCAGGAAACCTCAGTAGGTGAAACATGGAAAGTAAACATTACCCCTAATGACGGAACCGAAGACGGAAATTCTCTAATGAGCAATGAAATTACTATACAAGCATCACCTAATAACCCTCCAACACACTCAACTCCAATTCTTAATGCAACAGATAATCCGAACAACACCTCATCAGCAAATTTAACTGCTTATAACCAATCAACTTCAGACCTAGATGGAGATTCAGTAAAGAATATCTACAATTGGTTTGTTGATGGCAATTCAATTGCAGTTCTTAACATGCCGTTTGAAGGACATTCAGGAGATGAATCTTCTCTTGCGTTGGATTATTCTGGTTATAGGAATAATGGTTCAGTAATTAGCGCGACATGGGACTCTTCTGGGGGGATTGATGGAAAAGGCGCTTACGATTTTGATGGTAATAATGATTACATTGATGCGGGAAATGATAGCTCGTTAGCTATTGAAAATGAACTTACAATCTCTGCTTGGGTGTACCCTACAAAGTTTCATGTCCTTCATGCAGGAATCGCTGCAAAGGGATACCCCTGCGGTGCAACTGGGGGCTCTTATGGACTGAAATTCAGGGGAGGGGGTGCAGGAGAGTGTGATAATGTAGCATCAGATTATGACATAAGATTCCATACTGAGAATTCAACAGTTAGGAACCTAGTGTGTTGGGGAAACCTGAACAGTTACCTTAACGGCTGGCATCATTTTGTAGGAACCTATAATGGATCTGTTCAGAAATTATACTGGGATGGCGTAGAGAGGGAATCATTATCTGTATCTGGTAATATCTCGGTCTACCCCCCTACAGTAAAAATCGGCTATCCTGGTTGTGCAAGTGACTCAGAGTATTTCCAAGGTTCAATAGATGAAGTAATGATTTTAAACCGCTCTCTCTCAGCAGAACAAATTAAGGCACTCTATGAAAACAGAACTGACTTAATTGTCAGCCAGGAAACCTCAGTAGGTGAAACATGGAAAGTAAACATTACACCAAATGATGGCAATGGAGATGGCAATTCGTTGGAAAGCAACGAACTTCGTATCCGGGCAAATTTAAGTAATAACCTCTCAACACATACAACCCCAATTCTAAATGCAACAGACAACCCATATAATAGATCTTCAGCCAACTTAACAGTATACAACCAGTCAACAGCAGATACAGATGGAGATTCAGTTAGAAACATATACAATTGGTTTGTCGACGGTACTTCATTCACAATTTTTAATATGCCATTCGAAGGACATTCAGGTGATGAATCTTCGGATGCAATGGATTATTCTGGATATGGAAATAATGGCACAGTATCAGGTGCAACCTGGAACTCTACTAGCGGCGTAGACGGAAAGGGAGCATACGAATTTGATGGAAAAGATGATAATGATTCCATAATAATTCCCAACGCTTTAAACCTAAACCCCAGAGAACATATGACAATATCTGCATGGTTCTATCCAAGATCAGGCCAAACAGGCAGCCATTTCCCCCATATAATCAGCAAGAGCACGGTTGATGCAGTATCCGGCTATGGCTGGAGCTTATACTTTGACGCTGGAAATCTTATTACCCTAGAAGAGCTTAACGGCTCTGCTCCAGAGTACAAGTATATATCATTTGGGTATTATAAAATGAACCAATGGAACCATGTCGCGATAGTTGCTGACGGCAATAATAGATATGGATATATAAATGGAGTACAAAACGGCAGCGAGGATTTCGGGAGAATTGTGCCACTATCTTCATCAGACGTCTATATCAGTAGGAATCTTAACTACTTATATTCGGAATCGGAGTTCAATGGAAGTATTGATGAGATTTTAATATTCAACCGCTCTTTATCACCAGAACAAATTAAAGCAATCTACGAAAACAAATCGAACCTAATTGTTTCTCAAGAAACTAATGCTGGAGAAGTTTGGTCTGTGAATATAACCCCTAATGATGGAACAGAAGATGGGCCTACATTACAAAGTAATAGCATTACAATCCAAGAAGATGTTATCCA
Organism: Nanobdellota archaeon; assembly: GCA_042577505.1. Lineage (GTDB taxonomy): Archaea > Nanobdellota > Nanobdellia > Woesearchaeales > JACQSR01 > JACQSR01. Next base: position 25,944 of record JBHPEA010000015.1, on the reverse strand, counting down.
GACCTCATCCTGCGGGGAATTAAATGAAAGTGGAGAAACCTACAAATTAATCCAAAACGTTTCTTCAAACACAACGTGCTTCAACATCACTGCTAATAATATTACCTTGGATGGGAATGGTTACAATATGAATTATTCTGCTAACGGTTCTTTTGGTAAGGGGATTGTTGCAAGGTATTTAAGTAATCTTACCATCACTAACTTAACAATTAATGAAGGCCCAAATACATTAGAAGGTACACCTGCAATTGATCTTGAGGGGATAAATAATTCCAACATTACCAATAATAGAATTTTCACAAATGTAAGGGCGAGCGGAGTGATCTTGAGAGCAAATTCAATGAATAATTTAATTGAATCCAACTTAATAAACACCACTTCAACCGCAAGCGCAGGCATCTCACTTTCAGGAGTGTCAACATCTTATAATGTTATTAGAAATAATACCATAGTTACAATTGGAGTGGGGGCAATGGGTATTAACCTCGAGGGTATCAGGGACAATGAAATACTGAACAACACAATTAGAACCTATCAATATACAACTTATGGTATTAACATCGAAGATTCTGAAAATATCACCCTACTTAATAATGAATTGAATACCAGCAGGAGTGTTGGAATTGTTATTGAAGGAACTACTGACCAACATTATAACCACACTATTGGCTCATCCAATTTAGCTCATGGTCTTCCAATAAATTATTCATACAGACTATCTAACATAATCTTAAATGGAGAAGATTTCAGCAATTTTGGTCAGGTAATTATTATTGATTCCAACAATGTCACAATAAACAATTCCGAATTCTTTAATGACGGAATGAGTCTTTTCCATACAACTAATTCAACAATTCAGAATTGTAATTTCACAACTGATAATGGATATGGGGTTTTCCTATATTCTGATTCAAATAACAATACCTTACTTTCAAATATATTAAACACCTCTGGAACCCATAATTATGCTTTATATTCTTATTTGTCCCATAATAATTCAATAATTAATAATGAAATAATCTCATCAGGTTCATGGGGTCGCAATTACATTAGGTCATCAGACTATAACACTTTTTATAATAATTCAATTAGTACATATGGTGGAAATTCCCCAGGAATGGATATTGCAGGTTCTAGCTTCAACACTATAGAAAACAATGTTATTTACACACAATCTTCGAGTAGTAATGCAGTAGGTATAAACACTAATTCTGATAATAATAATATTATAAACAACACAATAACTGCATTAGCTTCCTATACTCTAGCATTTGATAGTGCAGATAGTAATTATATAGATCGAAACAGATTTAATTATAGGGGAGCATTCTTACAATCTTCTAATAACAATATTATTAAAAACAGCTCCATAATATCAAGTAACCATGGCATCTTTTTTGAAACTTCCTCAACTAATAATTCTTTTTACGATCTAATTATTGATACAAACAACACCATAAATACTTACGCAATTTATCTAGATGATGGATATCATAATTTTTCAATAAATGACAGCACATTGAACAGCTCAGATGTTGAATTTTCAATTAACAATCAAGTAACAGGTGGAGAATGGAACTTCACCAATGTTACTAAAAACAGTCCTTTCAATACAAGTTGGGGTGCCGGAGCTAATGGTACAATAAATATTCACTGGTACCTTGACGTAAATGTAAAATATGCAAATGGTAGCAATGTATCAGGAGCAAATGTTTCGATAAATGATAACAATAATTTTTCTAAATTCTCAGGATTTACTGATTCGAATGGTAATATCCCCCAACAAACATTACTAGAATATTCCAGATCGAATGAAACTCTATACTCCCACTTTACGAATTTCACAGTAAATGCGTCTATAAATCCATCAGCGCAAACATCAGTTAACTTATCAGAAAATAATCAAATATTCCTAGTTCTTGGAAGTCAAGATTTATCTGAATGTGAGGAACTTAACCAAACTGGAGTAACATATATTCTCCAGAATGATGTGTCTTCCAATGGAACTTGCTTCAATATTACAGCGAATAATATCGCTTTAGACGGACAAGGATATTCAGTCAATTATTCTAAAAATGGTACCCTAGGTTATGGTGTCAATACTTACAATGTTAGTAATATTAGAATAAAGAATTTATCCATAACTGAAGGATCAACTTCAGGCGAATATAAAAATGCGATTAATATTAATAATTCAATAGATGTTGTTGTTTCTAATAATACAATCAATTTAATCGGGAATCGTGCAGATGGAGTAAGCACACTAACTTCTTCAAGTAATATTACTATAGAAAATAACACTATTATTTCAACAGGAATTGCCTCTTCAGGTATAGATATTGGTGCAATAAATGTAACAGCAAAGAATAATAATATCACAGTTAACCAAAACTATGGAATTCTTGTGAGCAGTGTTAATAATACCATAACAGGAAACATTATCAATATCACAGGAAGTGGCAGGGGAATCTATCTTACTGCATTAAATAATTATTTAACAAATAACACAATCACAACTACATCATCTAGTGCATATGGTATTTCACTATATCTAGCCTCAAATACCATTTTATATAATAATCATGTAAACACAACTAGCACGAATAGTTATTACATAGAAGGAACGGCTTATTCCCATTTTGATAACACCATTGACACTTCAAATAAAGCTGAAGGATTACCTGTAAATTATTCTTTCAATATTAGTAATCAAATATATGATGGGATTGATTATACGCAGTATGGTCAAGTAATCTTTGGTTATTCAAATAATATCACTATAAAAAATTCTAACTTTACAAAAGACAGTTTAAACTTTTTTAAGGTAGATAACTCATCTATAATCAACAACATAATTAATTCAAGTACTGGATATGGCATATGGTTTTCAAGCAGATCTGATAACCATATTATAGAGAACAACTCAATAACTACTACAGGACCCTACGGATGGGGAATCCTTTCTTCTAACCAATGTGATAATCTTACTATTACCGATAATACTCTCTCAACATCCGGTACTAGTGCAAATGGCATTTATTTTATTGCCACATATTACAACAATATTTCAAATAATAACATAACTACCCAATCAGGAATTGGTGTTTATGGTGGATTGAATCAGAGTCTAACAAATAACTCAATAACAAGCTTAGGTTCCCATGGTATTCAGACCTCCCATTATAGCAATGTTATCAACAATACAGTAAATGCAAGCCAAATTGGAATCTATCTATATTCATCTCAAAACAGCTTATATGAGAATAATACAGTTTACAGTAATAATGACGGAATTAAATTACTTCTGAACGCATTAAATACACGTTTTATCAATAATTATTTAGAAGGTTCATCTAGTATTGTTATTGAAGGTACCCATAGCAATATAACATTCGAGAGAATTACATTTAATGCAACATCATATGCAATTGGCATGGTTGCTCAATATGTAAATCTAACAATGAAGGATTCTATTATCAATGGATCAACCGACTTTAGAATAAGTGGCCTTCGAGATGGAGAATGGAACCTAACTAATGTTTCTAAACCAAATGGAGATCCATTAACTGTATCTTGGCAAAATAATGCAAATGGAACACTTAACACCCACTGGTATATGGACGTCCATGTATTAGATAGAAATGGGGCCGATGTAGATAATGCAAATGTCTCCATATACGATAAAAACAACAATCTTAAATTCTTTGGCACCACAAATTCAAGCGGAAGAATCACTCAACAGACTTTATTAGAATACTCTAGAGAAAACGATTCAATTTATTCATATTACACAAACTTCACAGTTAATGCTTCCAAAAACCCATCAGGTTCAGCAACAGCAAATCTTACAAATAACATGCTAGTAAATGTATCTTTCTCAAATAATCCCCCTACTCAATCAACACCAACCTTGAGTGCAACAGACAATCCACAAAACTTAACATCAGCCAACCTTACAGCTTATAATCAGTCTACAAACGATCTTGACAACGATACAGTAAAAAATATTTACAATTGGTTTGTCAACAATAATTCAATTGCAATCCTTAACATGCCTTTCGAAGCAAACGGAGGTAGCGAATCAACAACAACAAAAGATTATTCAGGTTATGGAAATAATGGAACCATTAGTGGAGTAGACCCTTGGAGACCTACTGGAGGATATGATGGAAAAGGAGCATACCAATTCGATGGAATTACCAACAATATCACTTTTAATGATATACCTCAATTAAAGACACCGAATTGGTCAGTTACACTATGGATCAACCATTCTCGAGGACAAACAGCTGAAGGTACATTGTTTAGCCTTCCAGCCGTATTTACAATCTATAGTTATTCAAATCAGGATGTTAGGTACTATTATTATAATTCTACAGGACAATTAAAGGAAGCGAATCCAAACTTTGGAGCTGTACCTTATGATACATTATCACATTTTGCTATTACGACATTAGTAGAAGGTAATCAGGTTAGTATTACATTCTATAAAAATGGAGAAATTGATTCCAACTATTCAGATAATGGGGGCTATCAGGTACTTTCAACACCAGGATTCCAAATGGGATCAGATGGAACATTTTATTTCAATGGAACAATGGATGAGGTTATGTTCTTTAATAGAACTTTATCAAAGGAGCAAGTAAAATCAATTTTCAATAACAGATCAGATCTTATAGTTAGCCAAGAAACAACAGCAGGCGAAACCTGGAAAGTTAACATAACACCAAATGATGGAATTGAAGATGGGATAACTCTTGAAAGTAACGATCTTTTGATCAGAAGCCCAACAACCCCCACTGCAACCGTCGATGATCAAGAAGCAGCACCTAGAGTTGAAGGATCAATTGCAAGTAGTATTTTCGGTAAAAGATCTCAGGGAGAATGGGATTATATCCAAGAAGGAGAAAATGTCACACTTTATGTAAGAAATGATGATATCCCTATAACTATAATTAAAATTTGGTTCTCAAAAGTAGTATATAATTTCAAAATCTACATCCAAGATTTATTAGTAAGACCAACTTTCTTACCTGAAATATCCGAACCTGTATATGACTACTTCTACTTCAATGGTTTTGGTGTCACACAATCTGAAATTGATTCGGCAGGCTTTATCGTAAAAGTAGATAAATCTTGGTTAAATAGTAATGATAAAGAAAGTGTAGCATTATTTGTTTATTATAACCAAAAATGGAATGAATTCGAAGCATATTACTTTGGCGAAGATAATGACCACATTTATTTTGAATCATTTCCTCCTTTGTTTGGTTATTATGCAGTAGTTGGAAAAGAAGGACAAGATATGTTACCAGGAGAAATTATTGAGATAGAGGAAGAAATTTTCGAAGAGCCTGAACAATTCCCATCACCAAAAGAATCAAACTATCTACTATATGCGCAAATTGCAATTATTTTCCTCATATTGAAAATTTCTATTCTATTCATAATACTAAGACTTAGAAAACTAAGAAAACCTTGAGACTTTATCGATAAGATCCAGATCAAAATTACCTTCTTTTGTCAAAAGCAATGTGTCGTAACTCTTCAAAACTTCAGGGAATTTGTCTTTCAATTCTGTTAGCATACTACATAAATTCCTGAATGTATCAATCTCAATCTCTAATTCAAGTTGCCATGGTCCAACACAGGATATGACAGCGGTAATATTTTTCTGCAATCTACACCAATACACAATAGAAGGTAGTACACCACCACGAGGATTATTCAAGTAAAGAAGAACCTTATAACTTTCATAATTAAATTTGGAAGCATCAATAGAGGGGCGATAATAAACAACAACACCCGAATTTTTTAAATCCTTGAGATTCTTCTTAATTGTTTTTACATTCTTACCAGTCTTATGTGCAATTGTCGAATATTTTACTCTTGAATTCTCACAAAGCAATTTTAATAAATTTACTTCATTGTCTGATAATTTTTCTGGAAGGGGTTTCTCCTGAAAAGAACTTTCAATTAATTTTCCTGGTTTATTCAAAATATACCCCCTAGAATGAAATTCAAAACTAACATTAATCAATATTGCAGAACTAGATATTATGTTTCCATATCTATCCTGAATCATGTTAAAGAAAGTATTAAATTCATGCGGAGTTTTACATAAAACACAAATCACTCCATCATACACACCAACACACTCAGCATACCACCAAACTCTGGGATGGTTCTCAATAAATGCGAAGAAATCTTTTTTTTGTTCTTGGGTAGGAGCATGTAAAGAAACCCAAAGTTTCCATACTGTTAGCCCAAACCTGGAAGGATCAAGAAGAGCATAATAACCCCTTATTACCCCTTTCTCCTCAAGCTGCTTTAATCGATACTCAGCAATCATCCTAGAAACCCTAGTCCGTTTTGCCAACGTCGATATTGATATACGAGAATCTATCTCAATCTCAGCAAGAATCTTCTTATCAATTTTATCTAGTGGATAATTACTAATTTTGGTCAATTTAATACCCTAAATTTACCCATATTTAATAAAAGTAGATAATCACTTATTTAAATAGTTTCTGTTCAATTCGACAAAATATAATTTTTGGAGATTTAATGGCAACAAAACCTTACCAACCAGCTCAAACTGTAAAAGGATATGATGTTTACAAGTGTGGATTAGATGGAATTAAATACGCATTTCCGAAAGTCGAACCAGTAATTATGGGCTCTGTTGCCAAGAATTGGAAAAATGATACTGGAGAAAGATCCAAAGGAGGGAATTGGCTAGATGCTAAATTAGTTCCAGACCAAACAGAAGGTTATTTTGGTTGGAAGCGAAGAGGAAATTTTATTCTCAATATGCGTCCCGAAACCGCGTTCGCAGATGATAAATATGCTTATGTAGGTCGTTTTTCTTATGATCCAGAAACCCAAGAGATTCTATTAGGGAGATTAGAGCAAAGCCATGCAGAAACGATATCACGGTTTGGAAGCAGGAGTTTTGGAAAATATGTTAGAGGGATTTTTTTACGTGATGCTAGGGTTCTTCTAATAAGGGCTTTCTATGATGGTTCTGAAGGCAATGGATCATTACCTGAGTTTGATCCTGATTTAGATGAAATTAAAAGAGAACAGACTATAGATATGTTAGTTAAGAATAATTTACCAAAAGGGGTAAGAGTTATTGGAAGAGTGGACAACGAAGTTGTTAAACAATTTGATCCAAGAAATGTCTAGGATTGCTGACTTCTCTTTCTTGTTTCTCTTTTTAACCATTCTTCCCATTCAAAAGAAATTCTTTTAGAATCTAAAGAACCCACTTCTTCTTTTATTTTATCAGAAATCTTATGGAATTGATCGTTAGCAAGAATAGTAAAGTCAGCTTCAAGAATCGCAGGATTCTTTAATTTATCAGAATACTGCACTTGTAATTCTTTCATTTTTGCTCTCATTTGAATATTGTCCCATACAGCATCCCAATTACCAGCCCATTCTTTTACATTTCCAGCAATTGCTTTTAGAATCTCAGAATCACCATTGATTAAATCCGATGAAGCTTCAAGCTGATCATTGGAAGTATTATATTTCATCAAATCAACGAAACCATTTTCTGCTAATGGATCATCTTCCCAGTGTTTTCTAACTTCAGTAATTGAAGTAACTCGCCTCCATCTATGCAATCCATCAGCACTTCTTATAGGATTAGCCACAACAGCGATATCAGTCGCCTTAAAAGATGTTTTTGGAACACCAAGATCATTTACAACTCTATCATAAATACCATAAGGGGAATCTGCGTGAATAGTACCTGCAACTACATTTGCAAGAGCACCTATTCTCATTGCTTCATATAATGATTTTGCCTCTGTTGAACGTACTTCACCAACAATTAGAGCAGAGTCACCCATTCTCAATGTTGTTCTTATACCTTCCTCAGCGCTAACTTCAGCAGTTCCTTTTGTCATAGCTGCTTGAACTTTCAATGATTGAATGTTATAACCCATTTTTCTTAACGCTGAACTAGGTAACTCTAATGTATCTTCAATAGTAATAATCCTATACTTCCTCATAATTTCTACAAGAACAGATCCTAAAAGCGAAGATTTACCAGCACTTCTGGTTCCAGCAACTAACATAGTTCTAGCACCATCAACAAGAAAAGATAGTATACCTGCAGCAAGAGGATTAATCATCTTATTTTTAATAAAAAGAGGAAAAGTCCATGGTCTATCTCTATGTCTTCTAAAAGCATATGCAAGACCGGTTGGATTCAGAGGATTTGAAACTACAGCAACTCTTGTATTTGCTCCAGGCAATATTAATTCAGTATCTAAAATTGGATTTGCCTCATCTAATGGCCTACCAGAAACCATTCTCAATTTTGATGCCCAAGACTCAGCTTCTAATCTGGTGGGGACTATGTTAGTCTTACAATCAGCAAAATCTTGATGAACAATAAAAATAGGTATGGTACCCATTGGAGAATTAATTGTTATATCTTGTATCTTATCGTCCTTCAACAAAACCTCAATTAACCCAAATCCAACAGTGTACCTGACTAAAACATTTGTTAACTCATCAAGTTCTTTTGTCTTCAACTTCATTGACCTATAATTTGCTAACTCTTCCAGTAAATCGGATCCAACATTATAGAAAACTTGTCGCATACGTTCAGGTTCAACAAATTCATCCTTTTTTGGTTTATGCTCAGCTAGAATTTTCCGAGCTGTATCTAGAATTTCATATTTATCTTCTGAAAGTTTAAACTCAGGTGGAATTATATGGTAAAGATATTGAACAGTGTCAGGCAACTCAAATATGGACACTTCTATATTGTCAATGCTATAGTTGTCGACTTCTTGCCCATCCATAGGATAAGAACTCATTAATTTTGTAAACATGAAATCAGGCCTTATGTTGGGACGAAAGAAATTCCGGTATATATCCCTTGAACCATATTTAAAACCAGCCATATAAGGAGCAAATGTCTGTATCATTCTTGTTTTGTCTAATATTCCTTTAACATATTCTAATTTTGTAACAAAATTATTTAATGCATTTATCTCGTTTTGATCTTGAGATCTTTGCATCCTAATATGTTCATCACGAGCCAATCTAGTCAGCTCCACATAGGCACCAAGTGGATCAGATTTTATAGTACTTGTGAGCAGATGTTGAACACGAGAATAAGAACTTGCTAAATATTTCACATGTTGCTCCCCTACTAATGTTCTAAACCCAAGAATATCTTTCCTTTTGATTAATTGATTTTGAACAAAAGCAAATTCAGCTAAAATTCTAGTTTGACTAAAATCATATTCAAAATTCCTTTTTTGATAGAAAACAATCTTTGTTGCATCTTTAACTTCATTAAGAATATCCATCACTTTGGACATAGTAATGGGATCATCCTCAATAGAGGGAACTTTATTATACTCTTCACAATTCACATTTACTACAATATCTTCGCCTTCTCTTGTTACTTCATATGAAAAAGCTCCACCTTCGCTGAATAACGGCATTAAGCACCTCTCTTTTTGAGATTATATTCAGTGCAGTCATTTTTAAGGTTTTTCTTTATATGGGTGTTTTTGATTAATTACTTTTATATACTCACATAATTTTAAAAGCGATAAAAGAGGTTTTGGTTTATGGTAGAATTTGATCTCGGCTTTGGTGGGAAGAAAAAACCGCAAGGACAGCCGACAGGAGTTGAAAGTGATACGGTTAGTAGAGTTAGAGATTTAAATGCAAGATTAAACACACTAGAAGACTCTTTAAACAATCTCAGAAAAAAAGTTCAAATAACAGACTCAAACCTTATTTCTAAATCAAAACATCTTGATTCAGAAATTAAAGCAACCTTTGCAGATATGAAAGATATTAGAAGAGATGTAATAGATATTAAGGATAAAATATCCCTCATGTTTAAAGAACTTAAAGTACGAGCAACTTCAGACGATGTAAAAGTTCTCAAAAGATATATTGAGATGTGGGATCCTATAAAATTTGTTTCAAAAAACGAAATCGATGCAATTATTGATGAGAAATTATCACAAAGAACACAAAAACAAAAATAAATTGCTATTTCTTAAATAGAAAGGTTTAAATAACCATAGACTGAATATTATTGTAATTAGTTGGTGGTAGAATGGTAGAACTATTTGGATTAGGTCAAAAAAAGAAACCCGCTGCAGAACAAATTATCGCTTTAAGACAGCAAGGTATGAATGATGATCAAATCATTATGAATTTACAATCCCAGGGTTATGGACCTGAAGAGATTTCTGATGGATTAGGGGGGTATGATGCAGCAGGAGGTCAACCCCCACCGCAAGGACAAGCACCAGAGCCAATGCCCCCTCCACCAGGTCAAGCTTTTGCTCCAATGCCTTATCCTGGAGGACAAGAGCCACTTCCGGAAGATAGAATCGAGGAAATTGCTGAAGCAATAATCGATGAAAAATGGACAAATCTAATCAAAGATATCAATAAGATAGTAGAATGGAAGGAGAATGTAGATAAGAAGCTAAGTGTGATTGATCAAGAAATTAAAGACGTAAAAGAAAGATTTGAAGCATTACATAAGGGATTATTGGGGAAAATAAATGAATATGATTCAAATATTAAGGACGTAGGTGTTGAAATTAAAGCAATGGAAAAAGTGTTCCAAAAAGTCCTTCCAACGTTTACAGAAAATGTGAATAAGATGGAAAGAATTCTCAAACCTAAATAATTAGGATTTTATTGTTAACAAAGCAATTGTAAAAACTGAAATTAACGCAATAATTATCACTCCAAATATCCTAGGCTCAGTAATTATACTTAACCCAGGTCCTTCACTTTCTTCATCACCGCCAACAGTAGCAATACTGCTACCACCACTAATTTCTCCTAAAGCAAGTAATGCCATAACTACTACAAAGAAAACGAGTATAGCTGTCTTAAGCCCCATAAACGTCGGCGTATTAGTTGACGCACCGAAAGATCCAAACGCAACAGATACAAGGATTGCAAAAACAAAGAGCACAGCAAACCAAGGAGCTACCACTAAAATCATATTAGTCGCTATCTCAGATAATAACACAAATATTCCCACAATTAAACTAATTAAGATTTGAAGAACAGTGTTACCCCCTAAGACTTTAGAGTACATCAACAGAGCATAAACAATAATCCATGTAAAAAGGAATGCAAAAATATTAGTGAAAGCTTGCAATCCCGTTACGTCTAAGAAAGTTGCCATTGTTAATGATGACCGCCGCCGCCAAACAATTTCTTGAAATCTATTCCTATTCGGTTCAGCGCACTAATATTTTCTCTCTTACCTTCACCACCAGTGATGAAAGCGATGATTATACCAAATACTAGTATCATAACGACTACTGTCGTTATCTCCTGACCAAACGTCGAATTAAGCCAGCTTGTAACACCGGTCCCCCCATATCCTGCAGCATCTGCAAATATGAAGATTATGGCAACTATTGAGAATGCGGCAACCCATCCAGGCATTGACAATCCTAGGAAAATCTTATCCTGACCAAACAGACCGATTAATATCAAAACCATTACAATAGCTACAATTAAAATCGAAACTTGAGGCAATGCACTATTGATTACATCAACAGGATCAAATCTACCGGGATATGAATTAGTAATATGGGGAACAACAACAATTAAAGAGATTACAATTGCAATCACTGTATTCATATTCCTCTTCCCTTCCCCAAGAAGAGTAGATTTCTCTAAAACTGCAAAAATAACTGTGAAAATTAGCAAGAATGGAAGCATAGCATCCATTAATGGTGAATCTAAAGACCTCATTGCACTCTGAAGCGAACTGCTAATTGACATTCTACACCTCTTTGAAAGTTTTTACGTTAATTCTTAGGAATTTAGTATATAAATGTTTTGGTTATATTTAATGTTTATGACCTGCCGCCACAGCTTTAGGTGGATTAGTATCTCTTATAACAAACCATATGAAGAAAATCAATATAATACCCATTATACCCAATCCAACAATTTCAGATGTATCCCCTAAATCGTCAGTATCTAATAAACCATATTGCTCATTAAGTACATTAAAGAATATTAATGCCAAACCAATGAGCATTACCCACATAAAAAAAGTATTCCAACCACCTTTTAGGAAAACACCCTTTTCTTCCTTTGCAAATGATCCTACTAACAACAAAAAGAATACAGATGCAAACAAGAAGATTACAATTTGAGCAGATATCAAATTTAGAATCTCAACAATTTCTGCAGACCCAACAACTAATAACGCGATCACAAACGCAGTCATTGCATTTAAATTCTTTCTGGTATACTCAACATTACCGATCTTCTCCATTCCAAATACTTTAGTCTTCTCTAGAATTGCAAACACTATCGTAAATACTAGAATGAAAGGCAAAATTACATCATATACACCGGCAGTCTGAAGAAATTCAATAGCTGCTCGGAAGGTTGAAGTCTCGGCCATAGAACCTTTTTTCCTGTTAAACTTATTTAAATGTTTCTATTTAATACATTGTCCTATTACTATTATGAAATAATCTCTAATAATTATGACTAAACCTTTAAAAACAATATTACTTTCATTGGACTAAAATGATCGACGAAAAGAACTTTCAGAAAGTTAAGGATTTATTCAATAAATTCGAGAAGGATAGAGAACAGTTAATCGGAATTTCAAGAGAGGTTGTTAGATTAAGTAAACAACTAATTTATGCTATTCATAGAGATGATACCAAACAATCAGAAAAATTCTACAATGAGATTAATAAAAAATTCGCTGATATGAAAAAACTACCAAATAAGAACCCGCTACTTTCTAGCCAAGGTTCTTTGAAAGTTGCAATTCAAGAATATGTAGAAGCAATTGGTTACTATGAATTTAGAAAAACAAAGAAGTTGCCAAAGTATTCTGACGAATACATCAATGTTGAATATTATTTAAGTGGTCTGTGTGATTTAGTTGGCGAATTAACTAGAAAGGCAACATATTCAAGTATTAACCAAGAATTTGATAAGGTATTGGACATCAGAGTTGCTGTTGAGAAAATTTATGAACACTTATTACACTTTGATTTCAGAAATTCCGATCTAAGAAGAAGTTTTGATGGTTTAAAGTATGAAATTAAAAAAGTAAATGACTTAGTCTTAGAATTGCAACTAAAGGGGAAATTATAATGAAAAGAAGCCATACATGTGGAGAGTTAACCGATAAAAACAAAGGAAAGGAAGTAGAATTAGCTGGTTGGACACACACTAGAAGAGACCATGGCGGAGTTATCTTCATTGACCTTCGTGATAGGTATGGCTTTACTCAAATTGTTTTTGATCCATCTCATAATAAAAAAAATCATTCAGAAGCTGACAAACTAAGAAGAGAAGATGTTATTCAAGTAAAGGGAAAAGTAAGATTAAGGCCAGAAGGAATGGCCAATCCAAAACTAAAAACTGGAAAAATTGAAGTTTTAATTGACGAACTCACAGTCTTAAACAAATCAGACACACCACCTATCGAAATTGATGATAGGATTGAAGTAAATGAAGACATCGCATTACAATATAGATACCTTGATTTAAGAAAACCATATATTCAAAAAAATTTAGCAGTTAGACATAAAGCGACAAAAGCAGCAAGAGATTACTTAGACACTCAGAATTTTCTTGAGATAGAAACACCAATCTTAGCAAAATCAACACCAGAAGGGGCTCGTGATTATTTAGTTCCATCAAGAGTCAACCCAGGCAAATTCTATGCATTACCTCAATCACCACAAATTTTCAAACAGTTATTGATGGTCTCTGGATTGGACAGGTATTTCCAAATCGCAAAATGTTTTAGGGATGAAGATCTGCGTGCTGACAGACAACCAGAATTCACCCAAATTGATCTTGAAATGAGTTTTGTTGATAGGGATGATGTTCTAACAGTAATCGAAGGTTTAGTAAAAAATATCTGGAAGGAAGTTAAGAATGCAGATTTGAAGATCCCCTTCAAAAGAATGGCTTATGATGAAGCAATGGATAGATATGGTGTTGACAAACCAGACTTAAGATTTGGATTAGAACTACAAGATGTTACAAAAATCGTAAAAAAATCAGATTTCAAAGTATTTACTGATAATATTACAAAAGGAGGAATTGTTAAAGCAATTAACGCAAAGGGATGTGCGACATTCTCAAGAAAAGATATTGATGAATTAATCGACTATGTTAGAATTTATGAAGCAAAGGGACTAGCATGGGCGAAGTACGACGGCAAGAAACTTGATAGTTCTATTGTAAAGTACTTTAGCGATGACGTTCAAAAAGAATTAATAAAAGAATTGAAAGCTGAGAAAGACGACCTTTTACTCTTTGTTTCAGATGTAAAACCAAAGGTAGTAAATGATTCTTTAGGAAACTTAAGATTAAAACTTGGAAAAAAATTAGATTTAATCGATCCAAACAAAAACGAAATATTTTGGGTTGTTGACTTCCCATTATTAGAATACAGTGATGAAGATGAGAGATATTATGCAATGCATCACCCATTTACTTCTCCAAAAGATATGAAGAATTTCGATAAAGATTTAGGAAATGCGAAAGCAAACGCATACGATCTTGTCTTGAACGGAGTGGAACTGGGTGGAGGAAGTATTAGAATTCATGATAAAGATCTACAAGCTAGAATGTTTAAACTATTAGGTATCGGAGAACAAGAAGCTCAAGAAAAATTTGGATTCTTAATGGGAGCTTTCAAATATGGAGCACCACCTCATGGAGGTATTGCTCTAGGATTAGACAGATTCATTTCTTTATTAGTAGGAGAGGATGTACCAATTAGAGATGTAATCGCATTCCCAAAAAACAAACAAGCTCAATCTTTAATGGATGGAGCACCATCTGACGTCGTAGGAGATCAATTAAGAGAACTTCACATTAAATTAGACATGATTGCAAAACAACCAAAAGAGGCAGTTTTCGAAAAGATTAGAGATGCTTTAGACTCTGATAAAATCGAATATGAAGTCCTTGAACACAAAGCAGTTTACACTTCCGATGAAGCTGCTAAAGTGAGGGGAACTGAATTAAAACAAGGTTGTAAAGCTTTAGTATGTAAAACCGAAAATGGATTCATCCAAGTTGTCGTTCCGGGTAACAGAGAAATCGATATTGAAAAAGTCAAGAAAGTATTGAAATTGAAAGAAATAACTCTTGCAAATGCAGACGACGTTAAAAAGATCTCAGGGTGCAGCATTGGAGCAGTTCCACCATTTGGTAATTTGTTTGGATTAAATGTTTTCATCGATAACAAAGTCGCGGAAAACAAAGAAGTTGCATTCAACGCAGGTCTTCATGTCAAATCAATTAAAATGAAGGCTAAAGATCTGATCAAAGCGACTGGTGGAACACTTAAGGACGTTTCTAAATGAAAATCTATTTTGTTACACACAACAAAGGAAAACTCAGAGAGTTTAAAGAAATTCTAGGGGAAGATAATGTCGAACAAATAGATTTTGATTATGATGAAATTAGGAGTAGTGATCCTGTAGAAATTGCAAAAGATGGAGCAAAATTCTGTGCAAACAAATACAACAAACCTATTGTTGTAGAAGATTCTGGACTTTTTATCTCAGAATTAAATAATTTCCCAGGAACTTACTCAGCTACAATCCATAAACAAATAGGTCTTAAAGGAATTCTTAAAGTAATGAAAGATGTAACAGATAGAACATGTTTCTATAAATCTGCAATAGGATTCTGTGAACCAGGAAAAGAACCTCAAGGATTCTTGGGGGAAGAAGAAGGAACAATCGCTGAAGAAGAAAGAGGAACAAATGGTTTTGGCCACGATCCGATATTCATTCCAAAAGGTTCAGATAAAACCTACGGCGAAATGGAAGACGTTGAGAAAGTAAAGAAGTTTAGAAGAAGAGCCATTGAGAAATTTCTAGAGTATTATAAAAATATATAAAGACCATTGTTGTTCTTAGGTCCATGAAGGTCGATGAAAAGCTAATAAAACACATTGCAGAAGTATCAAGATTAGATTTAACTCCCAGCGAAATTAAAGAATTCTTACCTCAGCTAAAAGAAGTTCTAAAATCATTCTCTGAGATGGATAAAGTAGATACTAAAGGAGCAAAACCAAGTTTTCAACCCGTTGAAATTAAGAGCGTCTTGAGAGATGATAAAGAGGAAGAATGTCTTTCCCAAGATGAAGCACTATCAAATACGAAACACAAAAAGGACGGTTACTTCAAAGGTCCAAAAGCAGTATGAGCACAACAAAACAACTAATAGAAGAAGTAAAGAAAGGGAATGTAGATTTAGAAGACTTTTACTCTAAATTAATCTCTGAATTAAAAAAAATTGATAAAGAGTATCATTATTTTTCAAAACTTGATGAGCAGCATATCTTGGGCCAATTAAAAAATAAACCTAAGGGCAAATTAGCAGGACTACCAGTCTCCGTTAAAGATTGTATTTGTGTAAAAAATCTTGAAACAAGATCTTCTTCAAGAGTTCTAAGTGGGTACACACCCACCTTTGACGCCACTGTAGTAAACAAAATCAAAAATGAAGGAGCAATCATAGTTGGTAAAACAGTCCAAGACGAATTTGGTTTTGGAAGTTTCTCAACAAATGTAGGACTTGATTTCGACATCCCCCTTAACCCATTTGATAAAAAAAGAGCTACGGGTGGATCAAGTGGAGGATGTGCGGGTTTAACTCAGCAAATCAGCGTTTCACATATTGGTTTAGGGGAGAGCACAGGTGGTTCCATTGTAAATCCAGCATCATTTTGTGGTGTAGTGGGATTATGCCCTACTTATGGAAGGGTTTCCAGATATGGTCTATTAGATTATGGAAATAGTTTAGACAAAATCGGTCCAATGGCAAAGAACGTTGAAGATATTGCATTAATGATGGAAATCATCTCAGGTTTTGATTCAAATGAAAGCACATCATTGAATGAAAAAGTTCCCAATTATTCAAAATCAGTTGGTGAAGATGTAAAAGGAATGAAAATTGGAATAATTAAAGAAGCATTCGGAAATGGAGTGGATAAAAACGTAGAAAAAAGTGTCAAAGAAGGAATTAATAAACTTGAAGAAAAAGGAGCAAAGACTGAAGAAATCTCATTACCGCTCTCAATGAAATATGGAATCCCTTCTTATTACTTAATTGCAACCTCTGAAGCATCAACTAATTTATCAAAATACTGCGGAATGAGATATGGTGCAGAAGAAAAACTAGAGGGAAGTTTCAATAAATATTTCTCAGCAGTAAGATCGAAACATTTTGGAAAGGAAGCGAAAAGAAGAATTATTATTGGGACATTTGCAAGGATGGCAGGCTATAGGGATGCATATTACATCAAAGCATTGAAAGTAAGAACAAAAATCATCAACGAATACAAAAAAACTTTTAAGAAATTCGATGCAATTGTTAGCCCAACAGTTCCAATTCTCCCACCAAAATTTGAGGAAATTGACAAACTAACTTTATTACAAAACTACATGATCGATGTTATGACTGCAGGTCCCAATTTAGCTGGTTTACCTCATATGAATATGCCAGTGGGATTTGAAAAAGACTTACCAGTTGGTCTAATGTTAACAAGCGACCATCTTAAAGAAGAAAATCTAATCAAACTTGGAAGTGCTTTAGAATGAAATTCACATCAGATATTGTAATTGGTCTTGAAATCCACGTTGAAATAGACACAAAAACAAAATTATTCTGTGGATGCCCTACTTCTGGGAGTGATGAGCCAAATTCAAGAACTTGCGAAGTTTGTTTAGGCATGCCAGGTTCTAAACCAGTCACAAACAAAAAAGCAATTGAATATGCGTTAAGGTTATGTTTAGCATTAGGATGTAAAATTTCAGATGAATTAATCTTCTCTAGAAAATCATATTTCTATCCAGACATGGCAAAAAATTATCAAATTACCCAATACGAAATTCCTCTTGGAAGTAAAGGAAAGTTAAAACTCAAAGACGGAAAAGTCATCAATATCACTAGAGCTCATATGGAAGAAGATCCAGCATCCTTAGTACATCCTGCAGGAATGAGAGATTCTACTTATGTTTTAGTCGATTATAATAGATCTGGAAATCCCTTGTTAGAAATTGTAACTGAACCAGATATGACAAGTCCATCTGAAGCAAGAGAATTCATGAAACAACTAATCAAGGTATTGAGTTACATTGGGATATTTGATGAAAACAATGGAATAATTAAAGCAGACGCAAATATTTCTGTCAAAGAATCAGGTTACATTAGAACAGAAGTAAAAAATATTACTGGATTCAAGGAAATTGAAAGAGCATTAAACTTCGAAATTGACAGACAGAGACAAGAAAAAGTTGTTCAAGAAACACGGGCTTGGGACAGTAGTACTGGTGTTACATTCTCCTTAAGAACAAAAGAAACAGAAGAAGATTACGGTTATATCATTGATCCCGATTTAACGGCAATCACAATCACAAAAGATATGATCAATGAAGCAAAGCAAAGTTTACCAGAACTTGCACATGATAAAATCTCCAAATTTATGGAGAAACATAAGCTGAAAAAAGAAGATGCAGAAATCATATCAGCAGAGAAAGAACTTGCAGAATTATTTGAAAGGGTGGCAGAAGAAGTTGATCCAATACTAGCAGCAAAATGGCTAAGAAGAGAACTTGTTAGAGTTCTAAATTATGGAAAGAAAGCACTAAAAGACATAGAATTAGATGAAAAGAACCTTATCATATTACTAAAACTAATTGAAACAAAGAAAATCACAGACACTGTTGGACAGAAACTAATGGAAAAGTTAATTGAAGGATCATTTGATGTAGAACAACACGTCAAAAAAGAAGGATTAATCGCAGTTTCAGATACCAAAGAAATAGAAAAATTCTGTAAAGAAGCAATCGAAGAGAACAAGAAAGCAATAGAAGACTTCAAAAGCGGAAATGAAAAAGCCTTGAACTTCGTAGTTGGCAGCGTCATGAGAAAAACTAAAGGAAAAGCAACACCAGCCGAAGTAAATAAGATCCTAAAAAAACTAATTTCTTAATCAATCTTCAAAATCTTAGAAATATCTTTACTAATACGATCTTCAAAATCAGTAACTCTTTCACCTTCTTCCCTTGTATCTTTTAAAGATTCCATTAAGTTTTTCACCAACTCAGCCTCCTGATTAGGTTTCAAATCATCAATTTTTATCTGACCAAGATGTTCTTTGATAATAGAATCTTCAACATCATCTATTGAATCAGTAGACAACGAAATCTGTTCAAATTCCTCTGAAGTTAACGCAGAAGTATTCTTCATCACAAAATAAGCTGATTTATTATACAAATAATCATAAATTCGTTTAAAGTCAATATCAGATCCTTTTCCAGAAGACAATGTTCCAAATAATCTAATTGTAACAATGGTGTTATTGAACTCCTGATCTTTCAAATTATCAATAACTTCATCATAAACTTGTTGTGGATTTTTATGATTACAATCTAATTTTATACTGTGTGTATTATATACCTGAATAGATTGAAACTTTGGTTCATTGTTCTCAACAATAAAAAATCCACCACCTCCCAAATCCTCCAACTCTTTGAAATTATTTGGAAACAATGGACCAGGAAAAACAACTTTACCGTAACCTTCCATTTCATTCTGAGAGACCTCATGTATATGTCCTCCAGCATAATAATTAAAATTCTTTGGAAGAAGTGATAATGGATTAGTAATTACTTTCTCCATATTCTTTGATTTAATCTCATCAATCCCTGAATGAAATAAAAATATTTTATAACCTTCTTCTTGTTCAAGATGGTCCCTCATTAAATTCTCATAATAAGTTTTTTCCAAACCTAATCTTTTCCCAAGCAATCCAGTTATCTTTGCTCCTGTTTTCTCATCAACAGTAAAATTCAACTTCAACTTCCCATCTTCAGAAGTTCCTTTCAACACATTCCGCACCAAACCAGCCCCTTCTAATACATCCAACATAGTCTTTCCAGAAGGGGAATAATCATGTGATCCAGCAATAAGATACAAAGGAATTCCAAGATCCTTTAACTCCTTCAATTTCACCACAGTTTTCTTCAACGTATCCATAGAAGGCAAGGGTGTATTAAATAAATCCCCAGATATTAAAATAAAATCTACTTTTTCTTGAACTGACATATCAATAGCACGAATAAAAGCTTCTGTAGAAATTTCTTTTAATTTAGGATCTCTCCAAGAACCAATGTGACAATCAGCCATATGTGCAAATTTCATAAGAATGGGTAATACAAATCTCCTTTTAAACTTTAGGCTGCTATTTCTTCACCATATTTTTTTAATTCTTCGTTAATTTTATGAATAGACGCCCTTATATGCATAATTTGTTCATTTCCAGTAGTACCAAATTCTTCCATTTTCTCACACATGTTATCGATGAAACTCTCCTCTATTGTGAAAATTTTATCAGCACCTTCCCTTTCAACCTCTGGACCTTTTCTTATTTCTTCTATTAATCCATTTAACTCTTTGGTCATTTTATCTAGACGTCTTGATCTAACTAAGATCCTACCTAACTCATTAATTATATGTATATAATGTGGATTTTTTATGAGTACTCCCTCCTGAAAAGAATTTATTAGTTCACGAGCAATTTCAATATTTTTCTCTGAAATCTCATTTATTTTATCACCCCATTTGTTCCTTTCCATTGTATTGGCTTTTCCCTGGTTAATAAAATCTAGAAATTTTATCAGTTGTTCACGAGCATCATTCTTTCTCTTCTCCAATAATCCCTTATACGCTCTGAAACCAACTTTTTCAGCATTGCCTATACCATGCCCGACAAAACAAGCTTTCAAAGTTTCTGTATTACTCCAAATTTGATTCAACTTAGCTTGAAGATCCTCAATGTTCATTCTACAACTTCTTGAAATGTATTAGAATAAATATCTTTCTTATTCTCAGTACTACTAACAATACTCTCAAATAATGGAATTTTAATAGGAATTGCAAAAGAAGAAAAATTAGATGATAAAATTGCTTCACCAATATCAAGAGATGCAATATTCCGAGAATCCTCAGATAAATCTTGTGAAGCAGATTCAATAATTGCCTGTCTCTCTGGCGCCATCTCAGTTCCCAATATGATCTTAGTATTCATATTAGCTAGTATCTGCCGAGGAATTAGTGAAGGAAGCTGTGTTATCGCGGTCAATCCAACCTTAAACTTCCTACCTTCCCTAGCAATCGTTGAAAATATATTTGGCCCTTTCTCCAATACTTCTTTCCCAAGAACACGAGGAGCCTCCTCTATAATTATCGATATAACTGGCTTATTCTTTAATTGATTCCTAGAAGTATACCTCTTATAAGAATGTAAAATCTCAGAAGCAATTAAACTTCCAATAAGAATTTCAACAGCACCATCAAAACTTGAAGTATCAATTATTACAGTTTTTGAACTCTCAAGATCTGCACAAATATCAGAAATTGTAGTCAACCCAGCATTAAGTTGAAAAACACCCTTACAATAAAGCTGTTGACCATCAAATTCAACATTCAATAAATTAAGTAATCTTCTTTTTACAACACCCAATGTCGCTTCATGAAAATGTTCAAGAGGTTTCTCCAATACTATCGCTTCAATCCACCCTT
The DNA here is from genome assembly GCA_042577505.1 of Nanobdellota archaeon. GTDB lineage: Archaea > Nanobdellota > Nanobdellia > Woesearchaeales > JACQSR01 > JACQSR01. Next base: position 4,326 of record JBHPEA010000015.1, on the reverse strand, counting down.
TCCCATATTTCTTATAAAAAGCATTAAGTGCTTCCATCTGAGGTTGTGACCAATCTATTACACCATTGAAATGATAAGGCCTTATCAAATTTAAATTAATCTTCAAAGATCTCTGACCGGCGGGAACATTCTCTGTAGTATAATACACCAATTTATCACGAGATGGATGGTCCTTTAATCCAACTTTATCTCTACCATAATACTCATCATGAGGATCCAAAACTAGAATACCACAATAATCTTGATCTAGAGAATTCCAAAGCATACACGATGTCAAATTGCTTTTACCACGACCAGTTGTTGCTGGAATTAATATATGATGAGAAAATACCTTATCTCCAGGTAAAAAAACATCCACATCTAAATTTTTTGAACCAGACCGCAAATTACCAATAAAAAGAGGATTCTGTGGCTTTGTTAAAAACTTAACATCATCTTTCTTTACTTCACGAACTGTTGAAAAAAACGCAGGCAAAATTTTAGAAACTTGAACGTTATCTGAAGAAATTGAAACCAAGCTTTTCAAAATAGCCAAGTTATAATTCCTTAACTTAGGATCCATAAACTCAAAATTCGAACTTTCCTCTAAATCAAACCCAGATATCAATTCAAGATGTTGTTGAGAAATTTGACTGCCATACAATAAATCATAAACTTGAAGTAATATCTTCTGATTAGAACTTTCAGCAATTAGTAACTCGCCCAATTCTAAATCAACACCTGCTTTTTGCCGAACAAGAATCTTACCGTATTGACCACTTATAACCTGCCCCTTTACCATGAATTTAGGTAACTTTACACCCTATTTAAACATTTTTATAACTTCTCTAAAGCGACTATTCTATCAATTTCTGCAGTAGAAACAGCACATCCATTAAGTTTAGATCCCCAAAGTAACGATTGAAGCAACACTTTCTTACTATCTTCCATAGGTGGCAAATATTTATCTAATAATCCCATTTCAAAAGCAACAGTAATCATTTCTATAGATCTAATTGGCTTAATATCTTTAACTTTCTTTTTAAACTCTGAAAACTTTTTGGAATTTAGTTTTACATCCATATGTAAATGTCTCTCAACCACCTTTTTTAAATTTGGAGGGTTTTCTATTAGCAATCTAGTAGTTCTCTCATCAACAACAAATGCATCAGCTTTCAACTTCATCGCTGCTACAAGAGAACTGATTTCAGCATAATGAACTATCCTCATTGGTTTTCCACGTGCAAAAAATGAATTATTTGCAATATCCAGGAGCGACATCACTTCATTTCTAAATTTTTTATCGTCAAGTACAGTTAAAACATTATCTTTCACACATCTCAATACTTGCAATGCTTCAAATTTGAATTTTTTTGTTGTTAAAGGACGGTCTATCAATTCACGATGAACTGAAGAAGTAATCACAAAATCGCCATCGTAATGTTTCTTCATCTCTTCAAGTAACCAAAGTAAATTATTTGTTGTTAGCGTAATAATCGGTCCTGTATCAAATACAATTGAACTCATTTAAACAAACCCCTAGCAATAGCTAATCTTTTCTGAGTCCTTTCCTCATCAGAGGTTTTATCACTGATTGAGGTCTTACCAACATAAAACATCAACTCCCATTGTGACAATCCTAACATTTCAGAAGCACGCGCAATAGATATACCATGTTCAAATATTTTCGATCCTTTCTTGATCTGGGCCTGCCTAATAACCTCTTCAATAAATCGTTTAATTTTAGATTCAGTTTTTGTGATTTCTTTAAATACTTGTGAAACACGGTGTTTGTATCCTCCAATGTTATCCTTACTTAAATCATCGCATATATTCTTAATATGGGATGCCATGTTTTTCTCAAATTGTCTATTCTCATTTCTTTCAATAATTTTTGAAATCGCATATATCAATATTGCAACAGATACAGAGTCCTCATCTTGGTATATTGAAGCATTGTGAATTGTATGATTAGATAGTTCTTTTATCTCAGCTATATCTGGATTTTCAGAATCAAGTATTTTTTTAACTTTTTGTAATGTATTTATTATATCCTTCTTAACAATATTTTCCATAAACATAATCCAACATTGATTTTATATAAATCTTTGGTGATAGTCATTGCTAAATGAAGCGAAAAGTATATAAACTTACAATTGTGTTTTCGGTGTGTGAGGGAATATGATTAAGTTAATGAAGCAATTTATCACTAAAGTGTTTAAGAACATATTTAAAAGAAAAAAACATGTTAAACTTGGTCTTTACGGGCCACCTAATGCTGGTAAAACAACTCTAGCAAATAGGATTTGTAAAGATTGGTTAGGGGAAGAAATGGGATCAGTAAGTAACGTAGCCCACGAAACTCGAGAAATTCAAATTAAAGAAGAAATTAATATTAAATCAGATGGTAAAGAATTAACTTTCAATTTGGTTGACACTCCTGGAATTGCAACAAAAATTGACTACGAAGATTTCATGAAGTCAGGTATGGAAGAAAAAGAAGCAAAACAAAGAGCAAAAGAAGCAACAAAAGGAGTTATAGACTCAATCAAATGGCTTGACGACATGGATACTGTTGTAGTGGTACTCGATGGATCAAAGGATCCTTACAGTCAGGTTAACATTACGATCATAGGGAATCTTCAGGCACGGGACATCCCAGTGCTAATAGTGGCTAATAAGGTAGATTTGAAAAGGGCAAGTTTAAAGAAAGTCCAAGCGGCATTCCCACAGTATGAAGTGATAGGTATTAGTGCGAAGTATGGGAAGAATGTTGATAATTTTTATGAGGGACTGTTTGCTTTGGCAGGATGAGGTAAGAAAATGCTTTCCATACAATTTGTTCCATATCAGGAAATTGAGAATTTGGGTTCTGCTAGAAGAGTTCATAAACTCTTAGATATTGTAAAACAAGACAAGGTTGTAGTGATGCAAGGTAGGTTAAAGCCAGAAGAAGAAAAAGATTTGATCGAGATAACAATGGAAAATATCGATGATAAGTTCAAAGGTATCGAATTAGCTGTTGTTAATCCTGGAGGAAAAGATTTGGAGTTTCTCCAAAAAATAAAATTTGACTTTTACAATGTTTTATTGGGCGACAGAAGCGGATTTACTATAATCGGGCCTTCAACTGTTGTCAAAGAAATCAAGAAGGATCCAAACAAGATAGAATTGCTTACAGAGACAAAGAAACGAAAGAGGAAATAATGCCACATCAATGTGTAAGGTGCAGTACACTTTATGACGATGGATCAGATGTAATTCTAAATGGGTGCAGCTGCGGTGCTAAATTATTCTTTTTTATAAAGAAAGAAAAATTAGAAGAATCTAAGGAAACAGTTGTTAATCTTTCTGATGATCAAAAAGATCAAATAGAGAAAGATGTTTTTGAGATGATGGGATCAGATATTGATTCTGAAACTCCCGTTGTCTTAGACTTAGAATCAATAAAAATCCTCCAACCGGGTAAATACCAATTGGATCTTGTAAATCTCTTCAAAAAAGATCCCTTAGTCTTCAGATTAGATGAAGGAAAATACGTCATTGACCTCGTTGAAAGCTTCAAGAACTTAAGGAAGAAATAACTTAGCAAAAATGCTCCATTCTTTCATAAACTTAAAATTACCATGAAATATCAAATGCGAAATCGTATCTGCTATAATATGAAGTAAATTACTGACAAAAACTAAAAAGACAATCTCATTAAACAATCCAAGAAATAATAACACCAAATTTACTTCAGGAGAATGAAAAACATATAAGTTTGCATGCTTAGAATTATTATATGACTTATGAAGACTATACATTTTCTTAATACTTAATGTCCTGTGTCTCGTAATAAAAAATAAGATATGGTCAATATCAATAATAACTGCCATCAAAATAAAAAACAAGAAGAGCCCAATTGAATCAATAACTCCAGAGAAATACAATGTTAATCCAAAAAGAAAGTTAATCATCAAGTGATATATGCCATTCATAAAATTGGGAAGTCAAACTAATATATATACTTATTTAGAAACAGTCCCTTCTCTCAACTTCATTACAATCTTCATAATCTTCACATAACTCACTATCTACAAATGTCCCTGTAAAAGCCGGTTTAGCTTCTTGTATCTTTTCAGGTTCAACAGTGTTCTCACAACCCGTAAAAACAAGTAAGCAAATCATTACTGCTAATAGTAGTCTCTTCATGGGGACAAGGAATCTATTTTGGTTTATAAGCTTTGACCAAATCTTTAAAAACCAACTCTAATTGATTTGGCCTATGGCATTGAGAAGCCCTATATGTGTTATGTTAGCACATGTAGATCATGGAAAAACCAGTATCTTAGATAGCATTAGAGT
>JBHPEA010000014.1:0-30212 GCA_042577505.1 Nanobdellota archaeon | reverse complement strand
TAAGAGATCAAATGTTACAGAAGGAACACCTGTATTTGATCTGTATTATTGGAACTTGGACAGTGATAGTATACGATGCTTCTGATAATTCAGAGGTAACAAGAAGAACATTCACTCTAGTTGACTTAATCTATCCTGAATTAACATTAAACGCTCCAGTTAACTACTACAACTCATCATACCCAACAATAAACTTCAACTGGACTGTAACTGACAACCACGACCAAAATCAATCCTGTAATTTATCTATTGATGGTGTATTGAATGTAACTGATATCGGAGCACTAAATGGAACTCCAACCAATTATTCAGTATCAGGATTCAGCGAAGGTTTACATTCCTGGAATGTCTCCTGTTCGGACGATTATAACAATATAAATTACTCAGAAACAAGAAATTTCACTGTCGATACAATAGCTCCAACTGTCACAATAATCACTCCAAAGAACAAAACATATAATATATATGAATTAAATCTAAATTCCTCTGTTACAGATGTGTCAGAACTAGATTCTTGCTGGTACTCATTAAACAGTGCAGCTAATACATTCTATACTTGCAACACAGCTGTTAATATCACTGCAATAGAAGGAATCAACAATGTCACAGTTTTCGCAAACGACTCATTCGGAAACATAGGAAACAATTCTGTCTACTTCAGTGTAAACACATCCCAATCCCTTGACATCAGTATAACATACCCTGCTAACGGTTCACATATTGAGGATCCTACTCCGCTCATTACCCTGCTCGCGATTGATAAAAACTTCACAACAATCTACTACACCTTATACATATATAACGAAAATGGAAGTTTATACTCAATCGGAAACACTGGAACATTAACTAACAACACTCCAACTACAATTTCACTCGAACCAGCATTAGCTTTAATTGATGAAGAGGCAACTTACAAAATCATTGCAGTAGCAAATGATAGCGCTCCAACTTATGCAAACTCATCCGAACTAGTCTTGATCCTTCAAAGCCCCATTGTAACACTTATTTCACCTTATTATGGATACACAGACTCTGATGGAGACATCAACTTTACATTCAAATTCATAGATTTCCTTTATACTACGAGTAATTGTTCATTATATATTAATGGAATATACAACCAAAGCAACGGAACAACTGCAAATGATACAAATACAACATTTATTGTAACAGGAATTCAAGAAGATGCTAATCAGTATTGGGCTGTAAATTGTACAATGGCAACAGATGTAAGTGCTGCCGATACCTACATTTTCCACGTTGATCAAACAGATCCTAATGTAACCCTAAACTCACCAATTGACAATTATAATACCTCAACACATTCAATAAATTTCAATTGGACAGCAACTAATGGGATTGATAACCTCTTGGATTGTAACCTCACCATAGATGGTGTAGTAAACGTATCAGGAATTTCATCTCCAAATGGAACCCCAACAAATTATACAGTCCATAATTTCCTAGGTGGAATGCACTATTGGAATGTAACATGTGCAGATGATGGAGGTCGAACAAACACTTCAGAAACAAGAATCTTCACAATTCCATTCTATACAAACATTACAGTCTTTGATAGTAAAGATCCAGTAGAGATACTTGAAGAATTTGTGTTGTATGCAAATTACTCTTACAACATAAACAATTCTCCAATTGTAGATGCCTCTTGCTCATTCTCAGGCGACTTCGGAATATTCGACGATGGAAGAATGATTTATTTCGATGAAGACGCAGGAACAGAACCAAATGCAACCGAAGCAGTCTATGGAAATAACTCAAGAAGATATGATTTCATAAATATACTACAAGGATCTACTACTTACCATCCAATAATCAAGTTCCATAAGAAAGGGCAACCAGCTGATAACTTATATGTACATGTAAGATGCGATGGTAATTACACAATCGATAATGCTTATCTAATTGGAAACGTGAGCCCATCAGAATCTCCATTAGAACCTAACTGGACATTCTCAATAATAGACTTCAACAACACATCGTCACCAAATTGTTCAATCTTCGTTACAAGTCCAAATAGTACTGATGCGAATAATTCATTCCACATCCTGAAGTCCAATTACACTAACACACCTTATAAGAGAAATAATGGAACTTATTACTCAACAGACTATGGACAATCTTGGCAGAAAGCTGATGTATTTGATGTTGTTGACTTTGGACATATTTGGCCAAGTTCAACAATGAGTTACAACGCATCCTCTGGTCTCTATGAATCAGATTATCTTATGCATGTCGATAGCATTGGTAACCACACATACAACATTACCTGTACAAAACCAAGCCACTTCCCTCTAAGTGAAAATGAAACCGTAACAGCAGAAGATAACGCGGCTCCATTCGTACAGATTACCTTAATAGCTCCAAATCCAGCAGAACTCCAGACAGAAAACGTTACAGTACAGTGGGTTGCATCAGACTTCACCTTGGATGACTATAAAATCAATGTTAGTTATCCAAATGGAACATTATTAACAGAAACCTCACTATTTGAATTTTACTTAACATCCACACAGTTAGTCGTTACAGGTAACTACACATTATATGCATGGGCTAATGACTCTGCAGGATTAATTGGAAACCATTCAACAATATTAGAAGTAAGAGACACAAAACCACCAAGTGTAACTACATTAGTTCCAGCACAAAACACTACCTACAACAACACATATACAATTGAAATAGCTGCAGATGTGACTGATTATTCAAATATAGACACAGTTCTAGCAAATATAACCTATCCAAATGGAACAATTGAACAAATCACATTAAGTAACACAACTGGAGATAAGTACAACACATCATACACTATCCCCTATCTCAAAGGACAATACAACATTACAATAATAGCAAATGACACTTTTGGAAACACAAATGCAACCGAAACAACATACTTCAACCTAATAGACCAAACACCCCCATTAGTATATCTATTGCATCCATGGGGATTCTCACATCCTGGACACTACCATGAGGAGTGTGTACCGGTTGATATAACAGTAGATATAACTGACCTTACAGAAGTAGATACATTCTACGCAAATGTAACATTCCCTAATCAGTCAACGTCTGTTATTGTAACAGACTTTGGATATGGATTAGGCAGTGATGATTTTGAAACGGACACAGAGGGAACAAATTGGGAACATAAGAACGTTACTTCAGATGGACAAACATGTTTCACTGATATCGATAATTCTACTCCTGGAAAAGTCCACATTGTGCTCGATGGTGGAACTGGTCCAAGTAGTGCTCGTTGTGGATATAATAGCTTAAAGAAACCAAATGGTAACTTTGACGTTAATGTGAGTTTCAATATAAGCACCATAGAAGACGATGGCCTTTTCAGCTTTAGATCAAATAGTGATGAAACAATCCAACCCTCAGGTTTGAGGGTCTTTGTTGATGTACAAAAGATTTCAGGAACCAACTACTACATTTTCGGTTATAATAACGGTACAACTACCTATCAAGAAAATATTCCTACAACAGATACATCAGGAATGCTTAGAATTAGAAGATTTAATATGACAACAACGGGTGTGCCTACATTCAATTTATATTATTGGAACAACTCTAATAGTTCATGGGTTGAAAGTAGCTTCGGTGACATACAGATTCCAGGAAGTTTGAGAACACAATTCATACAATTTTATGCTGCCTCGATTAGCTCCAACTTTGGTATAATTAACATAACATTAGATGATTTCCAAATATCTGGAGATAACCATACTTTCGCAATGTTTAATCAAACATGCGATACTGGAACTTACAATGTCTCTATCTGGGCAAATGATACTTTAGGATATGTAAATGATACAGAAAAATCAATCTTCGAAATCGAAGAAGTAAATGATCCTCCTTCCAGACCAGTTATAGCAGAACCAGATGTAGGAGATATTATTAATGATATATTTAACATCACATGGGGAACAGTAATTGACGATGAAAATCACAACGTTAGATTCAACATCACACTCTTGAACCCAGATGGATCTAACAATGTAACATTAGTCTCAAATTATGGAGACATAAACACAACGTATTATGAATGGAACACTACCCAACACGCAGATGGATTATATCAAATAAGAATTGTAGTGTATGAAAACGAGACTGCCGAAGGATTATACAATTCAGATACATTAGCCGGTAACTTTACAATAGATAACAATCCACCCAACGTTATTGTAATTTATCCACTTAACCACACATTACCTCAGAATAATGAAGTGCCTCTTGTACTTAACAACACAGATATTGGAATGCTTTCTTCTATCTACGCCAATGTAACAACACCTAATGGTACTCTGTACCAGGTCTTCGGATTCGATAAAGCCCTACAAAGTGATGATTTCAATAACAATTCAATCAATACCTCTTGGGAATTCAGAAACGATTCGGTTACCCCAGGACAGACTTGTTATGCAGATATTAATGGGACAGTTGAAGGAAAGGCATTCTTACAAATAGGGGGATCTGACCAGGAAGGCGCCTCAACATCTTGTGGATTAAGCAGCTTAAAAATATCAGATGGCGACTTTGATATGAATATTACATTTAACATAACTCACTTTGGAAATGATACTTATTTGATATTGAGATCCAATAATGAGCGAAGTTTGCTAAGTGCAGGTATCAGAGTTGTTTCTGCTATACATAGAAAGGTAGATGGTTCATATGAATATGTGTTTGCCGCCATCAACAGCTCTGGCCTAGTAATTATTAACGAAATTCCAACAACAGATACTTATGGTAAATTAAGAATTAAGAGATCAAATGTTACAGAAGGAACACCTGTATTTGATCTGTATTATTGGAACAACACCGGAAATAATTGGGTTCAAGGTATATCTTCCTTACAAATGCCAGAATCCGAAAGAACCCAATTTGTACATATCTATCCAGAAAGCAACTATGGTACGATAAACGCAACAGTTGATTCATTTTATACGGATGGCGATAATTTCTGCGTTGGAATATTTAACTATAGTTCACAGATTGGCCAATACAATGTTAGCATATTTGTTAATGACAGTGTTGGACATGTTAATGATACAGAAACAACTACATTCCACATAATAAGAATAAATACGCCTCCATCCAATCCCCAGCTTATCAATCCAGCCACTAATTCATATGCAAATAACATTAAAAATATTACTTGGAATACGATTTCAGATGGTGAAGGGGATCCTTTAAGGTTTAACATTACTTTACTAAATCCAAACTCAAGTATAAATTCAACAATTGTAACAGAATACGGTGATAATACATCAACCTATTATGAGTGGAATACAACTGGATATGAGGATGGACAATACATAATCAGAGTAACGGTTTATGAAAATGATACTATTGAAGGCTATTCGACTTCGGGAATTACTGGATTATTCTATGTTGATAACACCCCGCCATCTCTAACAATAGAGTATCCAGCAGACAATTTCAATACCTCAACGAACACAATTAACTTTAATTGGAGTGTAACAGATACAATAGATAACAATATCTCCTGTAATCTAATAATCAATGGTACTGTTAATGCAACTATCTATTCAAATATTTCAACAAACTATTCAGTCTCTAATATAAGTGACGGATTGCATTATTGGAATGTAACCTGTACAGACGACGGCGGAAATGCAAACTCTTCAGAGATAAGAATCTTCACGGTAGATACAACAGAACCTTCAATTACGTTAAACTTCCCTGTCGACAATTATAACTCAAGCTCCTCATCCATAAACTTCAATTGGACAGCAACTGATAATCTAAGAACTGATTTGGCTTGTAATATTACTCTAGATGGAATTGTAAACGTTACAGGAGTCTCTACACAAAACGGAACTCCAGCAAACTACACAGTAGGAAACCTCACAGACGGTACTCACTATTGGAACGTAACTTGCGCTGATGACTTAGGAAATGTGAATATTAGTGAAACAAGAAGTTTCTTTGTGGATACATCATTCCCATCTTTAACTATAAATGCTCCTGAAGATTACTTCAACACATCATCTACATCAGTAGTTTTCAATTGGACAGCATCAAACGGTGAGGATCCAGTCCTTGATTGTAACATTACTGTAGATGGTGTAGTGAATGTCTCAAACAAACCTTCACCTAATGCTACTCCAACATTCCAGATCATATCAAATTTCGCAGATGGTGTCCATTATTGGAACATATCCTGTGCTGACGATTCAGGAAATGCAAATATAAGTGATACAAGAACATTCACTGTTGATACGCAAGACCCTTCAATTACTATTAATGCTCCAGAAGATAATTACAACAGTTCATCCTCTTCTATAGTCTTCAACTGGACAGCATATGATGGATTAAGTAATGACTTAAGTTGTAATATAACAATTAATGATATTGTTAATGTATCAGACATATCATCACAAAACGGAACTCCAACTAACTACACAATATCAAGCTTCGCTGATGGAACTTATTATTGGAACATATCCTGTGCAGACAATGCAGGAAATGTAAATACAAGCGAGACAAGAAGCTTCAGAGTCGATACTGCAGATCCAAATGTAACATTAGTAATTCCAATAGATTATTACAACACATCTAATGTAAACTTAACCTTTACTTGTAATGCAACAAACGTAGAATTAACAAATATTACATTATACCATAACATTAATGGTACATTTATAGCAAATCAGACAACAATTGTATCTGGAGCTAGTGCAGAAGTAAGCTTCAATGTATCAAATATCCCTGATGGAAGTTATGTATGGAATTGTGAAGCCTATGATGTTGTAAATAATAATGCATTTGCACCAGCAAATAGAACATTTACAGTCGATACAACCGAACCAACAATTACACTTAACGCTCCTGAAGATAACTTCAATTCAAGTTTCCCTATAATAAACTTAAACTGGACAACTACCGACAACCTAGATCCTTCATTAACTTGTAATATAACGATAAACAACGTTGTAAATGTATCAAATATCGATTCAGCTTCAAGTACACCGACAAACTACTCAATATTAGGATTCGCAGATGGAACCTACTATTGGAACATAACTTGTTGGGACGAGCACAATAATACAAACACAAGCGAGACAAGAAGCTTCAGAGTAGATACTGCAGATCCAAATGTAACATTAGTAAGTCCAATAGATTATTACAACACATCTAATGTAAACTTAACCTTCACCTGTAATGCAACCAACGTTGAACTAACAAACATAACATTGTACCATAACATTGGTGGAAGCTTTGTAGCAAACCAAACAATAGCAGTCTCAGGAACAACAGCAGAAGTAAGTTTCAATGTAACAAACATACCTGACGGAACTTATGTCTGGAACTGTGAAGCTTATGATGATGTAGATAATAATGCATTTGCACCAGAAAATAGAACATTTACAGTTGATACAACGGAACCAACAATTACACTTAATGCTCCTGAAGATAACTTCACAACTTCATCAACATCTGTAATCTTCAATTGGACAGCTTCAAATGGACAAGATCCAGTTCTAGATTGTAACATTACAGTAAATGGTGTTGTAAACGTATCAAACAAACCATCTCCAAATGCCACACCAACCTTCCAAATTATATCCAATTTTGCAAATGGAACTTATTATTGGAATGTATCCTGCGCAGACGATTCAGGAAATGTAAATACAAGTGAAACAAGAGTCTTTACTGTTGATCTATCACAACCTTATGTAAGCATCATAAGTCCCGCCAACAATACATATGATAATAACGGAGACGTCATGTTTAGATACAATGTAACTGGACCATTGAATATCAGTAACTGTTCCCTTTACTTAAATGATACAATAGTTAACACAAGTTCAAGCATTACAAAGGGTACTACATTAATGTTTGATGTTTATGACTTATCAGAAGGCACATATCCTTGGTATATCACTTGTACAGACTCACTAGGAAATCCAGGAAATTCATCTATCTACTCAATAATCGTTGAGTACCCAGTTAACTACACAAATGAGACATTAATAATAAACGAAACCATTCAGACTGCTAACGGATCGTCAATCAGCGCTACAATTGAATTAGTTGACTTAGGATCTGGAGAAACTGATACTAACACCACATCAGGTCAAGTCGCAAATATTTCATCAGGAATTTACAATATAAAAATCACCCCTACTAACTTAACAATCAGAGAGATCTTTATACACAACATTTCAATTACTGAAAATATTACAGACATCATTGATTTAGATAACTTCGACACCACTGAGTATGACTTTGTAAGTACTTATGCAATTAATCCTAAATTAATGGGTTATAAATCAATCAATATTACAGTGAATGCAACAACAGGAGACGCCTTTATTTGCAGCAGTTGGAACTTCACTTCGAGAACTTGTACTGATGATCAATGGCAGAAAGTAGGTAACTATCAACCTGGTCAAGAATACATTTTAACACTTTACAATAACTTTTCGGTAGCATTCGTAGAGGGTAACATGTCTATTAACTTAATTAACGTAGACGATTTCCTTATTAGAAACAACCAGACAAAAATAGCCGAAAATGGATCAGTAATTGATGTTTTACTTATTCCAGAAAACCACTCAATCAAGAATATCACTATTTCAAGTCACAACTCGCTAAACATAAGCAACGACTTGAAAGTGGGTGGAATTAATAACCGAACAGGCTGGATATACAACCTATTGCTTGACCCAACTGAGCTTAATTTTATCAATGCAACAATAAACAAGAATGCATCTAATAGAAGCACTTCTGTCTGGAAATGTCTACAATACAATTACTCAGAGAGTATATGTTATGTTGACCACATATTTATTGCAAATATAACGCCGAATGAGATTTATACAATCCACATCAACACAACAGATCCAGTATTCTTTGAACAGCCAGATGATGTTGCAGGAAATGATACGTTCATCGATGAAAAAACCCCAACAACCAACTATGGCACCAATGCAAATCTAAATGTTGATCCAAGAACTGGAAAGACAAAACGGGCGATGATAACCTGGAACCTTTCTGATGTTCCTGCAGGAGTTGTCATAGAAAGCGCGATAATGGAACTATATTTGCTTACTGATGCTGGGGCCGCCTTAAACACAGATGTAGTAAGAATAACACAATCTTGGAGTGAAACTGGGGTAACATGGAACACCAGACCCACATTTGATGCTACTGTATACGATACAATCCTTGTAGGGGGAACACTAGGCTGGTATTCATGGAACATCACAACATTAGTAACGGAATGGTACAATGGAACATACACTAACTTAGGATTATACGTAAAACCAACTACTGAAAATGCCGGTAACGCTAATGACGAGAAGACTTTCTACAGTTCAGATGAAGCAACTCTAACAACTTTGAGACCTAAATTGAACATTACTTGGTCTGAATACCAATCACCAAATGTTACATTAAATAGTCCTGCTCCAGGATTCCAAAATGACAGCTTTTCTCTTACCAACATAACATTTAATTGCTCTGTAACAGATAATGTAAATATCAGCAACATCTCCCTATACATCACAAATGCATCTAATGAGTCATTTATATTAAATACAACTACAAATTTATCTGGAACATCAAACTCAACAACATGGAATTTAACTCTAGGAGTTGGAAATTACACCTGGAATTGTCTTGCTTATGATACTTCAGGTAATTCAGATTGGGGAGATGCAAACAGGACTATTTTACTTAATTACACTGTACCTGACAACCCACCATACTGGAGCAATAACCAATCCAATGTTGTGGCAACCTACTCACCAAGCATACAATCATATTTCAATATAACTTGGGAGGATGATTTCAATGTTTCAACTGTTTGGTTTGAATCAAATATCAGCCTAAGTCCTGATAACTACAGTATGAATAACATCACAAATATAACCTACAATTACTCGGGAATCCTTCCTGCTGGAACATGGTATTGGAAATCTTATGCAAATGATACATCAAATCAATGGAATGAAACAGATACCTGGATTTTCACAATTAATAAAGCTACTACTGAAATCAACTTAACACTTGCAGGAAATGATTCAAACATTACAGTTGAAGCAGGAAGTAATGTATTGTTCAATGTAACCTTAACTCCAATTTCTGGATTCTCCTACTTATATGAAGATACAACTTTGCTTTACAATGCAACAACTCCATTCAGCTACAACAAACAATATACAGTACCTGGAACTTATGTCATAAAAGCAAATTACTCAGGTAATGAAAACTATACTTCAGCTACTGAAACTCATAACTTGACTGTAGTTGATACAACAGATCCAGTTATCAGTATCATTACTCCTCTTGATAATGATCTATTAGGATGGACAATTGCATTAAGAGCCAATGTAACTGACTTTAACTTAGACTCAATCTGGTATGAGGTTAGAAACGGAACTGTATCTGCAGCAGTAATTGACTCAGGAAGTATGAACAACATTGGTGGAGACATCTACAATGGAACATTGTATACAAATGATAGTTGGCCATACTTGAATTCAAGCTTGAATAGTACTAACTTAACCTTTGTAGTTTATGCAAATGATTCATCTGGAAATGTGATTAATGCATCAACATACTGGACATTAGATAACTCGAAACCTTCCATACAATTCATTACACCAATGCAGAATGGTTCATATTACAATTCCAGCTTTAACTTAGAGATATTCCTTGCTAACCACTTGTTGAATTACTCTAACTATACCATTGTCGGTGGTCAGAGTAACTCAACTGTCCTAAGTCAATCTACATTTACCTGGAATGACTTCGTAAACATATCTGCTCTTGCAGATGGAAATTATACCATTACTGTATTTGCACAGGACTTTGTAGGTAATAATAATACAAAATCATCTTGGTTTGTTGTTGATACTATACCTCCGGTAGTAGATGAAACCAACGAAACAGGATGGGTACCTCCAACTCCTGCTAATGACAGTTACACTAATGTTGATACTCAAACATTCAACATGACCTGTAACGATAGTAATGGAATTAGTAATGTATGGATTGACTTTAACGGTACAATTAACTCAACTCCAACAAATGCAGCAAATGCTTACTGGTGGACATTTACTCTTGCTGAAGGAACTTATGTATATACTGCATACTGTAACGATACTGCTGGTAATGTGAACTATACTGAAACAAGAACTGTAAACATTGACTTGTCAGCTCCATACTGGACCGACAACAAAACAAGTCCTGCTAGTGGAGTTACATACAGTCCAGGAGCTAACTATCAATTCAACATAACATGGATTGATAATTATGTACTTGATACAATCTACTTCGAGCAGAACTTTACTGCTGCTCTGAATAATAATACTCCAAGTGGAAGTAATGGAAATGAATACTATTATGATGTAAGCAACTTAGGAGCTGGTACTTATGTATGGAGATCATATGCAAATGATACTGCTGGAAATGATAACTTGTCAGATCAATGGACATTTGTTGTTTCACAAGCAACCACAATCCTAACATTAACCCCCTCTCCAGGATGGGGTGTAATAAACAATACTCAGACCAACATAAGCTGCACAGCAAATAATGCTGAAGTGAACATCTCATTATATAGAAATGGAACCTATGTGAATTCATCAGTTAGTGGAACAGTATCAGATGTTCAAACATTAGCTGTAGGAACTTATAATTACACTTGTAACACAACTGGAAGTCAGAATTATACTGCAGCAGCTGAAAGTAATAATTTAGTTGTCAGCTTAAAGAACGCATCAGCATGTAGCTTGACATTCGATCCAGTATCTGGACAAACATACCCAGTAAACTTGAACGTTACTTGTAGCTGTACAAATCCAGATGCAACACCTAACTTGTATAGAGATGGACAGAATGTAACATCTGAAAATGCAACAATTGTAGATCTTGCAGCTGGAACTTATAATTATGTATGTAATGTATCTGAAACAGTTAATTGGACATCAGCAACTAACTCATCCGCTTACACAATCAATCAAGCGGCTACTGTTGTTAACTTAACACTAAATGGAAATGAAAGCAACTTAACATTAACTTATCCAGAAACTGTAACTGCAATCTTCTGGACTAATATATTGACTTCAACATTGTATAGAGAAGGAGCAGATGTAAGTTCAGAGAATAATACACCAGTTGTACTTGGAGTAAGTACATATAATTACACTGTTTACAATGCAGGAAATGAGAACTATACTTCATCATTCAAAACATTCTTTGTAACGGTACAACAGAATACATCTACTTGTACGCTTGATGTAACAAGTTCACCAGTTGTGTATGGAACACAAGTAATGGCTAACTGCTCATGTACAAACCCAGAAGAAACTCCAAACTTATACAGAGATGGACAGAATGTTACATCTGAAAATGCTAGTTATGTTACATTAGCAGCTGCTGATTACTACTATGTATGTAATGTAAGTTCATCTCAGAATTATTCAAGTGCAACAGCAGATGGTTGGATCAATGTAACACAAGCAACAACTGAAATCAACCTAACATTAAATGGAAATGATAGTAACATTACAGTTGAAGCAGGAAGTAATGTATTGTTCAATGTAACCTTAACTCCAATTTCTGGATTCTCCTACTTATATGAAGATACTACATTGTTGAATAATGATACAACACCATTCAGCTACAACAAGCAATATACAGTACCTGGAACTTATGTCATAAAAGCAAACTATTCAGGTAATGAAAACTACACTTCAGCTACTGAAACACATAACTTAACTGTAGTTGATACAACTGATCCAGTAATTAGCATCATTACCCCTCTTGATAATGATCTACTTGGATGGACAATTGCATTAAGAGCAAATGTTACTGACTTTAACCTAGACTCAATCTGGTATGAGATTAGAAACGGAACTGTTTCAGCAGCAGTAATTGACTCTGGTTCAATGAACAACATTGGAGGAGATATCTACAATGGAACATTGTATACTAACGATAGTTGGCCATACTTGAATAGTAGTCTGAATAGTACCAACTTAACATTGGTTGTATATGCTAATGATTCATCAGGAAATGTGATTAATGCATCTACTTACTGGAGATTGGACAATTCCAAGCCAAGCATACAATTCATAACACCAATGCAGAATGGTTCATATTATAATGAAAGCTTCAACTTAGAGATATTCCTAGCTAACCACTTGTTGAACTACTCGAACTATACAATTGTTGGTGGTCAGAATAATGCTACTGTCCTAAGTCAATCAACCTTTACCTGGAATGACTTTGTGAACATATCCTCCTTAGCAGATGGTAACTATACCATTACAGTTTATGCACAAGACTTCGTAGGTAATAACAACACAAAATCATCTTGGTTTGTTGTTGATACTATACCTCCGGTTATAAATGAAACCAACGAAACAGGATGGGTGCCTCCAACTCCAGAGAACAACAGTTACACTAATGTTGATACTCAAACCTTCAACATGACTTGTAATGACAGCAATGGAATTAGCAATGTATGGATTGACTTTAACGGAACAATTAACTCAACTCCATTCAATGCTGACAATGCTTACTGGTGGACCTTTACTCTTGCTGAAGGAACATATACCTATACTGCATATTGTAACGATACTGCTGGTAATGTGAACTATACTGAAACAAGAACATTGAATGTTGACCTTTCCTCACCTTACTGGACTGATAATAAGACTTCACCAGCTACTGGAGTTACATATAGTCCTGGAGCAAATTACCAATTCAACATTACCTGGATTGATAATTATGTACTTGATACAATATACTTCGAACAGAACTTCACTGCTGCTTTGAACAATGACACTCCAAGTGGAAGTAATGGAAATGAGTATTATTATGATGTTTCAGATCTAGCTGCAGGTACTTATGTATGGAGAAGTTATGCTAATGACACAGCTAGTAATGATAATTTAACAGATCAATGGATCTTTGTTGTAAGTAAAGCAACAACTGTGTTGACCTTGAGCCCAGATCCTGCCTGGTCTGTGATTAATACGACTCAAACCAACATTAGCTGTTCAGCTAACAATGCTGAAGTCAACATTAGCTTGTATAGGAATGGAACCTATGTTAACAGTTCAGTTGGTGGAACTGTATCAGATGTACAAACATTAGGGGTAGGAACTTACAATTACACATGTAACACTTCAGGAAGTCAGAATTATACTGCAGCTGCTGAAAGTAATGATTTAATTATAAACACAAAATTTGTTCCAAACTGTAGCCTATCATTCGATCCAGTATCGGGCCAAGTTTACCCAGTAAACCTAAACGTAAGTTGCAGTTGCGATAGTCCTGAAGCAGACGCATCATTATACAGAGATGGTGCAAATGTAACATACGAGATTGACACGATTGTTAACTTAGCAGCTGGTAACTATACATATGTATGTAATGTTACAGAGACTGTAAACTACAGTTCAGCTACGAATTCATCACTTTATACTATCAATAAGAACGCAACAACAATCAACCTAACACTAAATGGAAATGATAGTAACATTACAGTAGAAGCAGGATCTTCTCCAAACTACAACGTAGAATTGAGTCCAATTGATGGATTCAGCTACTTATATGAAGACACGACATTGTTGAAGAACGACACAACGCCATTCAACTTCAGCAAACAATACACCACAACTGGAGTGTATGCAATAAAAGCTAACTACAGTGGAAATGAAAACTACACTTCCTCAAGTGAAACACATTACTTAACAGTCCAAGATACAACAGATCCAACTGTATCCGTTTATGTAAATGATACATCTGTCATATACGGAATAGAGGGTGTATTCATAGATTGGAATGTTTCGGATTACAATATTGATTACACAATAATCAATATTACCTATCCAAATGGAACCCTATTATACAGTTCAACCAATGCTTCAATCGATATCATATTAGATCCTTCCAATTTAACAGCTATTGGACAATACAATATTACAATATATGCAAACGATACTTCAGGTAACAGTAACATCACATACACATCATTCACTGTAATCGATAATGTAAATCCATTAATCGAATTCGTATCTCCCACACCATCCAACAATACCAACACAAACATACAAACACAAATAATTAATGTCACACATACAGAATCATTCCCTGACACTTTAACAATAGTAATAGATGGTGTTGTAAATCAAACAATAAACTACACAGGACCTTACACAAACATTTCAATTACATTCCCAGAAGGAACTCACACTTACAACATTACAATCAACGACACAACTGGTAATTTCAACTACACTGAAACAAGAACAATAATTGTTGATCTTTCAGATCCTGCAATCAGCTTGAATTTGAATGACTCAACATTAGAATACGGAGTTGAAAATGTTTTGATTGACTGGAATATAACAGATCTTTACATCAACTCAAAACTAATCAATATTACCTATCCAAACAATACAGTTTTAACAATATCAACAAACGACTTATTAGATATATTACTAACACCATCCAACCTTACAACACTAGGTAACTACACTATTACTTTATTCGGTAACGACACAGCAGGTAATAATGATACCCTAATTAGCAACTTCACTGTAAGCGACACCACTCCGCCTTCAGTCTTTGACGTAATACCAACAAACTCATCATACTTCAAACAACAAGATGAAATCGAAATAGGCGCAAATGTAACTGACTTACACAGCATCGTAAGTGTCTTTGCAAACATAACATTAGATAACGGAACTTTAGTAACAGTTCCATTATCTTACACATCAGGAAACAAATACAATGCATCATACACGATACCTGAGGATATAGGAGTTTACAACATTACAATTTACGCAAACGACTCAACTGGAAACTTAGGAAACTCTACTCAAGTCCAAATAGATATCTTAACAAGAGTGATCTTCAACGTAAGTGTCATAGATGCAAATTCATCAGGAGTGAACTCAACTTGGACCGCTTACTACCAGAATGACACTGTTGCATTCAACAGTTCACAAACTGGTAATTATTCACAATATCTACCAGATCTATTACTAAACTTTAGATTCTACGCTCATGATGATGATATCAGATTAGATTTGAATGGTATTAATGTATCACAATGTAGTGGAAAGGTAGTTGGAATAGACGAACACAATGAACACTCTGAATACTTGATTACATACGGATTAACATCAGAATGTAACTTCAGTAGTGCAACATTGTACATTTACTACGATGATGTTGGTTATTCAAATGAAGATTATTTACAACTTCACACATGTTCAAATTATAACTTCAGCCAGAGAATATGCAACGCCACTTATGTAGATATATCCAGTTCGTCAACTCAAAACAAGAGTGGAAATTACTTCAGTACTACGGTGACATCCTTCTCAGCGTTCTCTGTGAAACAATCCACTGTACCAAGTGGAGGTAGCGGTGGAGGAGGACGTAAGAAAATCGAAGAGTGTAGAGATAAAAAAGATAATGATGGAGATGGATTAGTTGACTATCCTGAAGATCCAGGTTGTGTAAGTAGGTATGATCCATTAGAATATGAGGCACCTATCGAAAATTGCACAGAAAACTGGATGTGTGTTGGATGGGACGAATGTATTGATGGACTGGAATCAAGAGTTTGCTTCGATGTAAATAGATGTGGAACTGAAGAATCAAAACCAGCCACAGATAGAGAATGTGAGATTCAAGTTCCAGAACCTGAACCCACCTTACCAGAAGAAGAAAAACCAGAAGAAATAATCAAACCTAGCCCTGTAGCTCCAAAAGACTGCTCATGGATATACATCTTTGTAGGAGCCCACCTATTACTAATAATTGTGTTCCTCTTACTAATTGAAACACTCCATTTAGTTGAAAAGAAAGAAAATAGAAAACTGAAGAGAGAGCACTTTTGGATTAAAGTAATTTTAACAATAATGTTGATAGCATTGTTGTTGGTACTACAACTCTGCCCTCTTTCACACTTTTTCAAGGGCAGCTTCCTTAATATTCCCACAAATTATTGGATTTACATATTTCTTTTCTTATATTTCCTATTAATAATATTCTGGGAATGTTTATTCACGAAAAAAACTAAAATTATAAAAAAAAGAAAAAGAAAGGTGAGGTAGATGGAACAAAAAAAAGATCTAATCTGGAAGATTAAGATAATTGCACTGCTAATTATTTTCTTTCCACTAATAACATACGGATTAAATACATTAATATTAAAGAGGGATATAAGGGAAATCACAGGAGTGATTGCAGTATTGTTGGGCATAATTGTCCTACTACTCATAAATTTATTCATCCTATTATATCTACTAAGAAAAAGGTATAAACACGAGGTTATCGTTTATAAGGAATCTAAAAAGGTAATCCCTAAGAAAGCTGTGCCAGTAAAAGTGGTACCAAAAAAACCAGTAAAAGTAGTTCAAAAACCTAAGAAAGTGATTCCACCAAATAAACCAAAGCCAATAATAAAAAAGATTGTAAAAATTAAGAAATCAAGACCAATAGTCAAAACAAAATATGTTGTTGATGATGAAATGAAACAAATTTACAAATGAGGTGTCAAAATGAAAAATAAAAAAAATGTGTTAAAACCAATCATTCTTTCTTCAAAAGCAATAGAAGTATCCTATTCTGATGAAAAGAAGAAGATAGACAGAGATTTAGAGTATATGGAAAGAGATCGATTAAAAGGTTATCTCGAACTGATGAACAAAAGAGGTAACATGGTAAAGCTAAAACTGTCCAGACTAATCGAACTAGAAAACCATCTTAACAAACATGCATCCCAATTAAGAAACAATATTGAAAATCTGAAAAAGAAGAAGGTAAAAGAAAAGATGCATTTTGACCAAGAGTATCAACTTAACGAGCACCTAAAAAGAATCGAAACCCAGATACAAGACATTACTGGATCTCGAAAAACACTTCTGCAAAAAGAAGCTAGACTGTTAAAAGAAGTAAAAGAATTCTTTAAGGCCAATAAGAAAGATATAGAAAAAAAAGGACTGAAAAAAATAAATACAGTTTTGGAAAAGAAAACGAAGATCCTTGAGGAATCCTACCATCTGATTAACCAAGATATTAACACAATCTTAAAAGACAAAAAAGAACTGGAAAAGATAACTGACAAACAGCTCGACAAGATATATAAAATCAATAAACAAATTATAAACCTAAAAGAAGTTTATAGAACTCTTTTAAAGAAAAGGCAACAACTCAAACTTGAAGACTTTGAGTTCAAACAAATGTTGGCCGACATTAAAATAAAAAAGAAAAATTTAGAGGATGAACTAAAAAAGTTCAAAATTTAATTTTTCTTTTTTTCACCCATATACTTTATAAATAAAACACTAATTCCTTAGTAAAATGAATGTCATTGGATGGTTAAAAAAGATTTATGGAGATAAGTTCAAGAGATACTTAATCCTCGGTCTAATAATCATTGGTATATTTATCTTCTTCTACCAACCAACTGAGCAAACAATAGAACCAGTTTCCCAACAGGATCCAACTTTAGAAATTGAATTTTTCTATCACCCTACTTGTCCTCACTGTGCAAAACAGAAGGAATTCAATAATAAACTAAATGAGAAATATCCTGGAATTAAGTTCAATTATCATGACACGAGCGATAAAGATAAAGCTGCTCTCTTACTAAAAACAGCAAAAGAGTATGGCATCGACGAAGTTCAACTTGGTGTTCCAGCTACATTCATTAAAGGTCAATACTTCATTGGATTTCAATCTGAAGAAACACCTGGAAAGCAAATCGAAGATGCAATTATCGCAAATTTAAAACCAGAAGATGTGCCAGAAGAAAAAGAAAATGGTAAAATTGATCTAAGTGTTATAAACGTACCATTAATTGGGGAAATAAATCCATCTGAATATTCCTTACCAACATTGGCTATTGTATTAGGATTTATCGACGGATTTAATCCTTGTGCGATGTGGGTTCTTGTATACTTAATATCCCTAATAGTCCAAATGAATGACAGAAGGAAAATCTGGATTCTTGTAGGATCTTTTGTTGCAGCATCTGGGATTTTATATTTCTTATTTATGACAGCCTGGCTTAATGTATTCTTACTTATGGGTGTAATAAGACCATTAACATTATTAATCGGATTGTTTGCAATTGGGATTGGTATCAATGATCTTAAAACTTATTTTTCAACAAAAGGAGATTTACAATGCGAGGTTGGAGATATAGATTCAAAGAAAAAAACAATGAGTCGGATTTCACAAGTTGTGCATTCTCCTTTAACCATTGGAACAATCTTTGGAATTATTGGACTAGCATTTGTCGTAAACTCAATAGAATTCGTTTGTTCTTCAGCAATTCCAGTTGTATTCACTCAAACTCTGGCAGTAAGCAACATAAGTACTGTGCAATATTACCTCTACATGCTCCTTTACGTATTCTTTTTCATGCTTGATGACTTAGTTATTTTCGGGTCTGCAGCACTATTAACAAACGCATTCATGGGCCAAAAATATGCAAAGTTCTGCAAACTAATTGGTGGAATTGTTCTTTTAGCTCTTGGATTAATACTAACATTCATGCCTGAGTTCTTTGCAAGTATTGGTGCGTAAAAGCTATTTTCTAATATTTACATTGAATTTATCTATATTTTAATAGATATTTTCTATCCCGATAACGCTTATATATCCCTTAACCTAGTTAAGACGAATATTTAAAAAAAAGAGGTGATCAAATGAAGAAATTAATTATAGCAGTACTAATGATCGTAGCAATGTCTACAACCGCATTGGCTGCTAGTTCTATAGAGAGATTTGGTGCGAGAGGAGATATTGGAGTTGCACAGATTACCAACCTAGGAACCGTCGGTAATTCAGTTATTGAAGATGCGACTGGAAGGTTAAATTTTTGGGCAAAAATTTCTACTGAGTCAGATATTTACCCTGAAATTCTACCACCTAATGTACCTAATAGGGCAGACGTATCAAGCAGAGCTATCGACTCTGGATCAGGATATGTTTATGTTAGAGCAACAAAAAATGATACTCCATACGCAAGAAACAACAGAGTAACAGCATCTGTAAGTTGGAATCATAGAGGAGCAAACAGATACCGTGGACTTTCTGATGTACATGGTCCATACACATTAGCAATCGTTAGTGGAACTGATGTGGTAATGACTGCAAACGCAAGAGTTATCCTTCAGATTGGAAGAGACAGACAAAGGTTCTTTGAAGATGTAACCATTACATATCACACAGCAAGTGAAACTGTTGATATTGCTGGTGCAACAATTAACCTTGTTGGAATTCCAAACAAACAAGCTAACTGTGTGCAAACAACCAACTTTATGAGTTTCTGTTAAGAAACCATATTTTTTTCTTTTTTTATTAATTCTCGAATTATAAGTAACATTTATAAATAAACCTACAACATCAAGGTTTAATGAAAAGAAATTCTCGACGCTGGAAGAAAAAAAGGCAAATGCGCTGGAAATGGCAGCGTAAGCGAATGAAGAAAGAGCGTAGAAAACGAAGTTTAAGTAGAGAGTAAGGTTAGTTCTAATGAAAAAAAGGATACCAGTTCATATTCCTCATGATACACTTTCTGAACAACTCGAAGTTATGGTCGGTCAATCAGTTACTGAAATAAATGATCACTGGGATCTTATGAGACCGCATTACACAGGCGTTCACGAAGCTCGATTTGCTGACGGTTCTGCTTTTTATGTAAAAAATTCGGATGGGCTAGAAAGAAATCCATTTGCATTTCCTGACTTACCAACAGCATATGACCATGTGGGAATATATGAAATTCTAAAGGACAAAAGATTTTTCCATCCTGATTCAAAATTTGTTTTAACAGAATGTGAAGACGGATACCGTTTAATTTATGCATCACCTGCAATGGATAGCACCACAAATGTTCAAAGAAGACTAAATCGTTTTCCAAGAGATTTGCTCCCGGGAAGAATTGAAATTCTTAACGAAGTACTCCCACACGACCACAGAAGCTTTGATACTGGCTGCATGAATAATTATGGTATGATCAACGGAGAATTGTTTTATTTTGATATGCATTTGTTTGATAGAGTTCCTTCATCCCTCTTTCATTATCAAAAAAGACCTCAAGTCCCTCATCTTCATCACGTTGTACCCAAAAAGTAATTAAATTAACCACTTACTAGTGACAATAAACCGAAAGATTTATAAAGGGGTGTTATTACGATATATAAGACAAAAATGGAACAAACAAACGACAGACCAGGATTAAGGGAAATTGTGCATGATAAATATAGGGGGCTCAAAGAAACAGCATTAATACTTACTACATTAGCTGTTGGAGCTGCTACATTCTATTCTGTATTTGATGGAATAGGTCAAAGGCACAGAGCTAGAATGGAAGCACTTGAAGCTCAAAGAGCAGCTCAAGAAGCAATTATGACTGAACAAGAAAAATGTTCTATTGGAGATCTTTTCGCTCAAACCTATGCTGTTCGATTAGGTTTTGGGGATCCAGATTCTCCGTGTTACGTTCCTCCTGAAAATTCAAAATAATTCTTTAGATTTTCAATTTTTTATAGACCCGAAACATTTATAAATAACCCTATCTTACTAAACAGTCTTATCGCCTCCCAGTCTATATATTTAGATATCAAATTCTAAAGTAACATATAGATTTGCATTGATATATATGATTACTTGACTGTATAGTCTGGTATGAGTTAGGTTTAGTCAATTTCGAATTTAATACAGCTTTGCTCAAATAATTCCCGTTGATCCTGCGGGAGATTGCTGCTATTAGGGTTCGACTAAGCCATGCAAGTCTAATCGCAAGATTGGCAAACTGCTCAGTAACACGTCAATAATCTGCCCTTAAGTGAGGAATAACCTCGGGAAACTGAGGATAATACCTTATAGAGTAAAGATACTGGAATGTTCTATACTCCAAAGCTTCGGCGCTTAAGGATGGGATGGCGGCGGATTAGATTGTTGGTGGGGTAAAGGCCCACCAAGTCGAAGATCCGTAGGAGCCTTGAGAGAGGTAGCTCCGAGAAGGGCACTGAGATACTGGCCCTAGCCCCACGGGGTGCAGCAGGCGCGAAACCTTTACAATGCACGCAAGTGTGATAAGGGAACCCTAAGTGCTTAGCTTTTGCTAGGCTTTTTTTAAGACTAAAAATCTTAGAGAATAAGTGGTGGGAAAGACTGGTGCCAGCCGCCGCGGTAACCCCAGCGCCACAAGTGGTAATCGATTTTATTGGGCCTAAAGCGTCCGTAGCCGGTTTACTAAATCTTCTGTGAAATTGTAGGACTCAATCTTACAGCGTGCAGAAGACACTGGTAGACTTGAGACTGGAAGGAGCCGGAAGTATTCTAGGGGAAGCGGTAAAATGCTATAATCCTTGGAAGACTACCTGTGGCGAAGGCGTCCGGCTAGTACAGATCTGACGGTGAGGGACGAAAGTTGGGGGAGCAATCCGGATTAGATACGAGAAATTTTCTGAAAAAATTTCTGGAGTTAGACTCGTGAATTTGTTCTACAAAATCTACGTTTACGAATTGAAGCCAGACATAAAATGGAAATTTACTCGCTAACTACCCGAGTAGTCCCAACTGTAAACTCTGTGAGCTAGGTGTTGCCTATTCTTCATGAATGGGCAGTGTCGTAGAGAAGTCGTTAAGCTCACCGCCTGGGAAGTATGGTCGCAAGGCTGAAACTTAAAGGAATTGGCGGGGGAGCACTACAAGGGGTGCGGCGTGCGGTTTAATCTAATTCAACGCAGAAAATCTCACCAGAAGCGACGGCAGGATGAAAGACAGTCTAAAGGGCTTTCTTGACGAGCCGAGAGGTAGTGCATGGCCGCCGTCAGCTCGTGCTGTGAAGTGTCCTGTTAAGTCAGGCAACGAGCGAGACCTGCACTCACAATTGCTAGCGAGTACTTCGGTACGATCGAGCACTTTGTGAGGACTGCCCTGGAAACAGGGAGGAAGGTGCAGGCTACGGTAGGTCTGTATGCTCCGAATCTTCTGGGCTACACGCGCGCAACAATGGTAAGGACAATGGGATACGACCCCGTAAGGGGAAGTCAAGCCTCGAAACCTTATCTTAGTTCAGATTGAGGATTGCAACTCATCCTCATGACGCTGGAATCCCTAGTAATTGGATCTCATCATAATCCAGTGAATACGTCCCTGCTCCTTGCACACACCGCCCGTCAAACCACCCGAGTAGGGATTAGATGAGGATTAATTTTTAATTAATTCGAATCTAATCTCAGCGAGGAGGGTTAAGTCGTCACAAGGTAACCGTAGGGGAACCTGCGGTTGGATCACCTCCTTTATTTTTTTTTAATTTTGATAAACTAAACCTAACATTTTTTTACTTGGGCCTGTAGATCAATCTGGTAGATCGCCTCCCTTGCAAGGAGGAGGCTTCGGGTTCAAAACTATGGGACTGCAAATTTATACGTGATCTCATTGTGAACTTCCCGACGGGTCCATTTTATACTCACTAAATCACAGGAGGAAATCCTCCATTCACGCTTACCAATTCATTTGGTATTATAGGCATACAGCATCGCATGATGTTGTCTGTGTCGGTTGACGATGATGAGGCCATGTACAAGAGATCCTACACTATTAGGTGGATGACTCGGCTCAAGCACTGACGAAGGGTGTGACAAGCTGCAGTAATCTTTGGCGAGGTGCACGTAACCATTGAACCAAAGGTACCTGAATGAGACTTCTCTTTAGATCCGAAAGGATAGGGAACTCGGGGAATTGAAACGTCTTAGTACCCGAAGGAAAAGAAATCAATTGAGATGCTGTTAGTAAGAGCGACTGAAAACAGCGAAGGGCAAACTGAATCTTCTATGGAAACATAGTGGAGATGTGGTGTTTTAGGACTGTCATCTGGTTCATAACTACTTAACCTGAAGTTTCCTGAAATGGAATGCTCCAGAGTGTGATAGCCACGTAAGGGGCGAGTAGAATGAATCTGACATGTTCCTGAGTACCGCTCACTGAATACTGAGCGGGAATTTGGGAGACATTAACTTCCAACCCTAAATATGTCTTGAGTCCGAAAGCAAACAAGTACAGTGATGGAAAGTTGAAAAGTATCCTTAACAGGATGTGAAAAGACTCTGAAACCTAATAGTTATAGCAAGATACTGCTCTACGGAGTTGTATCGTACGTTTCGAATAACGTGCCAAGGAGTTTACTCAAGTGGCGAGAATAATCCTAAAGATGATTCTAAGCGAAAGCGAATGTCCGCAATTTATGAGGGACTGGGTATGAAAGTGCCCGTAGTCACTTGGGTTTGACCCGAAGCCCGACGAACTAACCCTGGGTAAGGTGAAGTGGGGGTAAGACCTCATGGAGGCCTGCAGAGGTGCTACGTGCAAGTGCTCTTCTAACCTGGGGCTAGGGGTAAAAAGCCAATCGAGTCGGGCAATAGCTGGTTCCTATCAAAATTGGCCGTAGTCAAGTCTTGATGGAGTAGATGAGAATGGTAGAGATACGGATTAGAAATTTAGGCTGGGAAACCGGTCGGTTTCTCGTCCAACTCCGAATGTTCTCATTATGAAGAAGTCAGGAAACGGGGGCGCGGGGTAAGCCTGCGTTCCGCAAGGGGAACAACCCAGACTACAGTTAAGGTCCCAAAATACTAACTAAGTGTGAAAGGGTGAAGGATGTCCGTTGTCATAGACAGCGAGGAGGTTGGCTCAGAAGCAGCCACCCTTTAAAAAGTGCGTAACAGCTTACTTGTCAAGATGACGGGCTCCGAAAATGGACGGGGCTAAGTTAGTTACCGATACTGTAGGCCATCGCAAGATGTGTGGTAGGTAGGCGTTCTCATTGAGCAGAAGCTTCTTTGCAAAAAGGAGTGGATCGGTGAGAAATGAGAATCTTGGTGAAAGTAGGATCTGAGCAGAGTGAGAATCTCTGCCACCGAAAGGGCAAGGGTTCCTTGACAATGTCGATCAGTCAAGGGTAAGTTAGTCCTAACCGTTTTCATAAATTGACAAACGGGAAAGGGAAAAAGGTTAATATTCCTTTACTACTCTGGTATGTGCGGCGACGCAAGTCTTATTTCTGACACTTCCGGATATATCAACATGAACCGTCGTTTATGTTAAACAGAACAGATCAAGTGAGAATCGTAATGATGAGACCTTGATTAAATCTGTGAATAGTTCTCTTATGGGGAATTTGGTAGATTCCAGGAGTCCATGAAAAGGAAATAAGAAAAAATCCTAAGTATCTATACCCAGAACCAGCACTGGTGCCCCAAGGTGAGTAGCCTAAGGTGTGAAGGTGTAATCCAGTTGAGGGAATTCGGCAATATTGGCCCCGTACCTTCGGTATAAGGGGTCCCTGCTATCGTCGCAAGGTTGATAGCAGGGGGCACTGACTAAGGGGGTCCGACTGTTTAACAAAAACATAACTTTCCGCAAGGCCGTAAGGCTGTGTATGGGAAGTGACGCCTGCCCAGTGCAAGTACTTCAAACTCTCTTCCAAGGGAGCTAAGAGCTTGTAAACGGCGGGAGTAACTATAACTCTCTTAAGGTAAAAGCATTCGTTGCTTTAAGACCTGAAGTTGAACAGAACGTCCAAAAAAGTCAGGATAAAAATCTGGCCATATGCTGGGACATCTCGAAGAAAGTTTCTAGTAAGTTTTTTTCGCGAGAAGAAAATTATCTAAAAATGAAACCGGAGAGACAATCAGCAGGAAAGACTTCTCATGTAGAAGAATCCTCAGAGACTAAATGCCAGAACAAGCGTAGTGGGCTTGAGCGCAAGCGAAACCCACAAACCCCAGGGTTTTTACGCTGTAAGATATAGTCCGACCCGTTAAGTGATTAACGGAGATTATCAGAAATGATAATCCGCCATTGAAAAATGGTTAGTACCTCAAAAGACACGTAGGGAAGTAACAGTTGCGAGCGAAATGCCTTGTCGTTTGATTGACGACCCGCATGAGTGGCGTAACGAGATCCCCGCTGTCCCCAATTGGAAACCTCCGAACACCCTCTTATGGTGCAAAAGCCATAGATCTCCAGTGGGAAGTGAAGACCCCGTGAAACTTTACTGTAACTTGTCGTTGCGACGTGGGTTCTGCTGTGTAGTGTAGTTGGTAGTCGTCTGATGGTTCAGTCGTCAGGTTGGATCTAGACAACAATGAAACACCAATCTGCAGAACTTACGTTGCTCATTTGCTTGCAAAGACAGCGGCAGGCGGACAGTTTGGCTGGGGTGGCACCCTGTTGAAAAGGTATCAACAGGGCCCAAAGGTTGACTCAGACCGGTCAGAAATCGGTTGTAGAGTGCAAGAGCAAAAGTCAGCCTGACTGGATCATTAATAAGATGTGATCCAGACGAGAAATCGAGGTCTAGCGAACCTCTATGTCCTCCTTAATGGGGGCTAGAGATGACCAAAAAGTTACTCCGGGGATAACAGAGTTGTCGCGCCCGAGAGCTCATATCGACGGCGCGGCTTGCTACATCGATGTCGGCTCATCCTATCCTGGCCGTGCAGAAGAATTACGAGTGTTAACGAGCTAATTACTCAGGATACTCGTATCCTGTAGGCGGCCAAGGGTGAAGGTGTTCACTTATTAAAAGGGTTCGTGAGCTGGGTTCAGAACGCTGTGAGGCAGTTTGTTTAATATCTACTGGAGATGCTCGATGTCTGAAGGAAAGGAACCTCTAGTACGAGAGGAACGAGGTTTCGTCGCCACTGGTCTACCTGTTGTCCGACAGGGCACGCAGGGCAGCTACGCGATAATTGATAAGCGCTGAAAGCATCTAAGCACGAAGCAATTCTTGAAAAGAGACATCTATGGAATACTCAAAAAACATGAGTTTAATGGAATCGGTGTGTAAGTACCAAGGCAACGAGGTATTCAGCATGCGATCCCCAACAGTTCTACTCTCTTGTACATGGCCTATCATATTTTTTTTCTTTTTGAATTTCTTAGAAATAGTGTAAACTATATTCAAGATTTTGAAATAAGATTCAATTTAGATGTAACTCCAAAAAAATTTTAATATATATAAACAGGATCAGGTGTTAATTCAATCTCAAGAACTCCATTATTTGTATTAACAGTTCTCTTTGATACACTAGAAGTAGTTTTCATCTCATGAATTTCAACAATATCCCTTCCTAAATCAATTTTAAATGTCTTTGAAGGCATTTCATCCTCAGGTAAATACAAGTCCTTGTAACCATACCAAGCAACATAAAATTCAATACCTGATTTCGCAAAACGATACAATCTCAAATCTTCATTTGTTGGAATTCTTTCAACGGTTAAGTAACCACGAATATTTTCTTGCAATTGTTGCAATGCATACCATGCTGGTCTTTTTCCAGTTACCTTAGGTTTAAACATTATATATTCAATATCAACCATCCCGCCCCATGCAGAATTTCCTGCCGCAGCTTGGAAAATTGCTCCGGTCGCAATTGGTAAATCTCCTGAAAATGCAGTATCAATTAATTCAATTCCTTGCTCTGCAGCAATTACAACCCTTATCACAGTATCCATAGCATGATAATGATACCACCAATCAAGTGTCTTCTGATCTTTATCGATCATATCTTTGAAATAATCCGCTAACCTACATCTATCCTCTTCAGCAGCCGGAGGGCTCAACTCTGCTAATTTGCCTGGGCCCTTACATTTCGTTGCTGGTCCGAATCCTGCAAACGAAGTTGGAACAGTATCACTTATTATCATAGGTTTCTCATAACCTCTTTTATCCATTTCATAATTCAGCCATCTAACAGTTGTTTCAATTTCATAAGGCCATCCAAGATTATGGAAATTAATAACATCATATAAATCAGGTCTATCTAAAATCATCTTAATATCTTCATAAGTTTTTTCAGAAGTCCCAACCATATCCTTAAACGCCTCTTCATATTCTCCAGGTTTGGGATCTGTTCTCATAGGACCTATAACCAAGAAAGCAGAATGACCGATTATTACATCATCACTCGCTTCATGTGCTGCTTCATAAGCTAACTCCAATTTATCTAAATATTCTTTAGTAGATTCCGGTTGATAGGAAGAAAATTCAACACCAATTTCATAATGCATTATGGGATATTTTAATCCGGGCATATCATTGACGCCATCCATATCATACCTCTCAACCATTGTTCTAATCCAATTTTGATAATCATCCTCACGACCAGGCTTAATTCCATGATTGCCAATTGCAGAATTAACACCGTCAAAACTCAAACACTTTGGTTCTGCACTCCTTAATCCTAGAACGATATGCGTAAATCCAACACCCTGTAATTCCTTAACATACTTATCAATAAAATTCCAATTAATTGGTTTATCAAGATCGCTTTGCATTTTACACCAAGCATAAGATTCAGGTAAAGGTTTAGCAGCTGGAATCCCAATACCTTCATACCCTTCACCAATTCCTTCCACCATATATTCTATCCCAATAATTATTTCTTCACTATCTTTTCCAGGAATTGGGGGGATTACAACAGTGCCATCATCAGGATCGTCGGGGTCATCTGGATCATCAGGATCGTCGGGGTCATCTGGTCCACCATTAATATCTTCAATACAGTCTGTAGGACAGGTATTTCTGTTCTTCTCTTGAGGATCGCATACATTATCTCCGCAAACTGGTTTATCTCCAAATAACCCTCCAAGAATATTTAATACAATTAAGATGCCTAACAGAATCAATCCCCATTTGAACAGCTTCCCTATCAATCCCATACAATATATAGTTTTAATATACTATATTAATATTACTATTATTACCACCGTTTGGTTAAGATATATAAACGCGCCTTAATTCTTTTCCACCCCAAAATGCACCGAACAAAAAAAGAAATAGAAACCGACATGATTTTTCTAAGAGCAACACTCCACTCAATGGGAGACCTAGAATCTAGTCTTTATTTTGGCGGTCTTGGAACAGATTTTAAACAAAAAGTCCAAAAATTAGAAGACGATCCTACAATTACAGAACTAGAAGAGATTGTTGAAAGTATCGATACACTACCAAGAGAATCATTATTAGGGAATAACAGGACTATTGCGTCAAAGATTCGTAATGTGGCTCTTAGACAGATTATTGATAAAGATAATATCCCATCACATGCAAAAGATATTTATGAGTTATTTAAGCGGCCAGAATATTCTGCAATCCTAGCAAAGAGACCAATTCATGAAAGTTCTTTTCGAGATCTTCAACATAGTGTTCAAAATGATGAATATTTAAGAGCATTTAGAATCTGTCTATACTTCTCTTCTTATCTAGGAAGTGCAGTTCATCGTGGCAAAAAAGAATATTCTATTGCAAAGAAAAAATTTGATAGACTCGCCAATGCAATTGGAAAATATGCTAACCTAAAATTAAAAAGTAATATACATGAGCAAGTAACTCACAAAGTCATTAATTTAGACACTGAAGCACCCACTTCCATTCACACAGTAACTGAAGCAGTTAGCTTTGTATTCGGATACTATGGAACTACATCGACAAAGACTACTGCTACTCATGGAAACGAACCCAGAAGTACAGTTTTACTTGCAGGAGAATCTTTCGAACGTGGATTACATGAGTATGCAACCATTGAACGTGTTGGACCGTCAAATTTCTACATTATTTTAAAAGAACAACCATCAATTATGGCAGGTGCTGGAGCATTAAGACAATACATTGCAAATAAGAAATGATATTTATAACGATAGAATCATCTGCATCTTCATTCCACCAATTGGTTTATAAGTTGAGAAATCATAATTCTGATTCATCATTTCACAAATCTTACCAGCATAGTAACATCTTGCCATATCCCCAAGCGTTCCACGATTTCTTCTATTCCTAACTGGAAAACCTTGTAAACCAACTACTCTCCTTTCCTTATTCATAGGATCTTGGTTTGCAGCCACTAAATCTCTATCTTGTTCACAATAAACAGAAGCAGGTCTTAACAAAGTTAATGCCAAGTCATTCAAACCATTAAAACGATCCCGAGTTAATCTGTCTCCTAAATGTTTTCCCCTAAAGGGATTTTGCTTATGATAAACAGATCTTAATTCAGGAGTCATAATATAACAATCTCTGACAAATGCATATGGCCTAATTTTCTTTTTGTTGGGGGTTCTTATCCTTAAATGGTCAAAAACTTTGTGTAAAAGATCATGAG